>DAIDKV010000024.1 GCA_027449865.1 Planctomycetales bacterium | reverse complement strand
GACCGGAAGGTCCGCGCGGCATCGCCATCCCAGGAAGGAAGGGTCGCGGGCCCCATTGGTCTCACGACCAGAGGCCCGCCGCTGACCAGGCTTTTTCGGATCATTCGTCTCGGATCACGGCTGGCCAGGGCCCGCCGATCTCGCGAGGGAGCGAATCAGAATCAAGCCTTCGCGCCACGACGACGACGAAGCATCTGCATGACGACGATGGGCAGGGGCATGCCGGTCAACATCATGACCAGGCTGGCCGGCTCGGGGACGGCCGTGGCGCTGATGACGGCCTGACCGCCGAAGACGTCCTTGGCGTTCGCCCCGGTCGCGGTGCTGCCGGTGATGATGATGTTGAAGGTCTCGGTCAGGGTGTACGGCAGGATGTACTGCCCGGCGGTGATACCCATCGACATGGGACCGGTCGCGCTGGGGCTGATCGGGCCCGACGCGGTCGGGAACGCGATCGACTGGGTCAGGGGACCGACCGAATTCGAGTTGTTGTTGGTGAACGTGGTCGACATGTCCTGCGAGTTGTTGTAGACGGTGCTGCCCACGGTGCCCGTCGAAACGGTGTTGGTCAGCGTGGACGACTCGGACTCCGCCAGGGTGGCAGGACCCATGGAGGGATAGTTGTACCCAGCGTACGTGGCGGTTACGGTCACCGAGTAGGTATCGGTGCTGCCCGGGTTGACCTGGGCCGTGCCGCCGAGGGTGAGCACGGTCTGCTCGTTGGCGCCGAAGGAGGTCGTGGTGGTGATACCGCCCAGCGTCACCCCGGTCGCGGCCGTGTTGAGGTTGCTCGGCGTGATACCAAGAGCGCTGGGGTTATAGCTGTTGTTACCGCTGCCGGAACCAATGTGATAAGTGTACGGACTGGCACCTGTTGTCAGGTCCGTGATCGTCACATCGAGACTATAGCTCGCCGCCTTGACCTCGCCCGTCACGACAACACCCAGCAGAGCCGCGAGGCCCATCGCCAGGGATAATCCCCGATGCTTTTTCATGCTGTGAACTCCTTCATCTCCTGGAAAACCGGAGGAACAAAGCTCCGCGACCCTGTCGCGATCAATCGCGACCTCTTCTCTCTCCGCATCCCTGCGGCCCCGCGGCCGCGCCCGGGCAGAGAGCCAGTCCAGAGCCCGAGTTACAATGTGTAATCGATTCGCCGCACAGATACCATCTCTTCTTTCCAGATTCGTGGAGCGTGTTCACCAAAATCAACATCGCGGCGATTCGACGCCTCACATCGTGGCTCCGTCGGCCCTGCTCACCACGATCGTCGCCGCGGGAATCTCGATCTCGGCCGCTCGCCTAAATCGCTATATCCGAAGATTTAACGGCACCGACAGCGTCTCCGAACCTCTACGGTGCTTGCCCTCTCCCTAGGTTACGTTCCTCCAGCGCGAACGCCCGGATGCCGCCCTCGTTGCCTGCTCTCAACCGGCGAACAACCTCATCCCTCAGCCAGATCAGACTTTCCGACACGCAACCAACGCCCAGAATCCCCTGAACCACGCATCCCTGCTTTGACCATAACAAATAGGCGAATATAGATTTGACGATCACCTTGGTCAGCCATCGAACGTTTTTGAGCGGCGTCTCGTCGGTCCTTGCGCAATGCATCGCACAATTTGGATCGTCATGACTCGATCGCTCCCTTGGTGGATTCCGCCGGCCCACCGTTCGTCACTCCGTTTGGGGGGAGGTGAAGGACCGGCCGCTTTACAGCCGGCTCCGGTTCGAATACCATCGAGATGGGCAAGTCCTGGCCGCGAGCGGACCGCCGCCGACGGCACCCTGGGCCCGTCACCCGACCCGACCTGGCGCAATGCGAGGCGGCCGGGCGCCGGGTGGCCGCTCCTCGTCCTGTATCCCTGGCCGCGTCCCGTTCGCCTCGACCTCGTCTCGCTATCGATGACTTCGAAAGGGGCCCCACATGGCTCAAGCCGTCGTCAACCCGGAGGAGCTTCGGCGCTTCGCCGCTCAGCTCAAGCGGTTCAACAACGACATGATCACGCAGTTGACCACGCTTCACGGTCAGCTCGCCGGGCTCAGCCAGTCGTGGCGTGACCGCGAGCACGACAAGTTCGTTGAGGAGTTCGAGCAGACCCTCCAGGTCGTCAAGCGGTTTGTCGACTCCACCAACCAGCACATCCCCTTCCTGCTTCGCAAGGCCGAGCGCATCGAGGAATATTTGCAACAGCGTTGATCCTCTTCTTCTGTCCGATGTCGATGGTCCGTGGTCCCTCGCGGGGCGGCTGGCTCTTCGTGCCAGGGCCGGGCTCGCGCGAGGGGAATTTTCCATGGCCCGGCGAGACCCGCCCCATCGAACGACGGACAGGGGACCACGGACCACCGACATCGGACATCGGGCAAAGGACAAAATGAGATGAGCCGAGCCGCCAACGTCCAGTCGATCCAGACTCTCAAGGACTTCAAGCTGGCGATGATCGCCTTCGGCGAGGACGCCCGGAATGCGCTGAGCGGGGTCGATATGGACCTCCGCCGGATGCGCGACTGGCTGGAGCGCGACCAGCTCGGATACTGGCAGATGCAGGTCAAGCGGCGGAGCGAGGAGGTGATGCAGGCACGCTCCGACCTCCACCGGCGGAAGATCAGTCAGCAGGGGAGCGACGCGGTCTCCGACACCGAGCAGAAGGAGGCCCTTCGCGAGGCGACGCGTCGGCTCCGGATTGCCGAGGAGAAGGTGGCCCTGATCCGGCGGCTGGTTCCGCAGCTTCACCACGCGATCGCCGAGTATCACTCGCACTCCCAGCCGCTGGGCGACCACATCAGCGGGAGCTTCGAGCGGTCGCTCGCCGTACTGGAGCGGATGGTTCTCTCGCTCGAAGCCTATGTCTCGACGTTTGCCCCCTCGGCTTCGAGGATGGATCAGGCCGGCTCCGGCGCCACCACCTCGGGCGCCTCGACCACCACCAGCGCCACCGACGCCGAGGCTCCGGCCGACGCCCCGGCCGAGGCCACCGCATCCGCCGCATCCGACACCGAGGCCGCCGCACAGGCGAGGAGCTGATCCGCCATGAGCGCCCAGTCCGGACGACTCCAGCACGCGCTGAAGACCCTCCGCGAGAAGTGGGACATCGCCACCGAAACCTGGGACGATCCCGCCTCTCGCGACTTCGAAAAGAACCATATCGTCCCCCTTGAACATACAACGAAGCATGCCATCATCGGCATGGAAAAGATCTCCGAGGTCCTCGGCAAGATCCGGGCTCAGTGCAAGGAAGATTAGAGTCTTCCGGTCCTTCTCGTCGTTCTCGTCCTGGGGCGGTGGTCGTTGGGGTCGCTGATACCAGGGATCGTGGACGCGGGCCGTGGAGGTGTTTCCGGGCGAGTTGGCGAACGATCGCGGCCGGCCCGATGAGCGCGCGAGGCATCGACCGAACTTCGGCCGGGGACACAAGGACCAAGGACACAAGGACCAAGGACGAAAACGACTAAAGGACCAAGGACAAGACAATGCCCGAGTCGCCCCTGATCCAGATTGAGACGAAGTCGCTCGAGGAGCTGCAAGCCCTGATCGCCGACCGGGCCAAGCGCGAATCCGACATTGAGCTGGGTTTCGGCCGGCGTCGCGATCGCGAGAAGAAGGAATACCAGCAGGCGGCGCAGCAGCTTGCGGGGAAGTTCAAGGTCGACGATGAGTCGCTTCGGGCGGAGTACGCGCGGAAGAAGCAGGAGGCCGAGGCGGTCTTCCGGCGAGACACCCAGGCGACGGAGGCGGCCTACACCGGAGCGAAGCAGCAGGCTGACGAGACCTTCCGGAAGGAGCAGCGGCGGGCGAAGAAGGTCGCCGACGAGGCCCGGATGCAGGCCCTGATGTTCTTCGAGGGGACGCGAGACGACGGGGTCAAGTGGCGACGGGCGACCGAGGCCAACTGGTCGGCCGCGATGCAGGACCTGGAGATCAACCGGGAGACGGCCGAGGTTCTCTTCAAGGGACTCGGCAAGATGGCCGTCGCCACGCCCGAGGAGGAGACGGCGGCGATGGCCGCCTACGAGGCCCGGCCGGTTCCTCCGCCCGAGCCGGCCGAACCCTCGGATCCGGCCGCGACGGTCGGTGACTCGCTCATCGATCCGGCGGCCCCGGCCGTCGTCGAGGAGAACCCGCTGACCCGCCTTCGCGACGATCTCACCCGGCTCGAGAGCGAAATCATCGCGCTGAACGAGTTGAAGCTTCCGAAGCTGGCGAAGGTCTCCACCCTGATCTTCCCCGGGCTGATCGTCGGCGGCGCCACGGCCGCCGGCCTGGCGATGGGGGCGGGCATGGGGTGGACCGTCGGCGGTGTCGCGGGGGGTGTTCTGGCCGTCCTGATCGTGGTCGGCGGCGCGATCGGGCTGGGCAAGATGGCCCGGCCGCGGGTCCTCCATCACGCGGTTCCCTTGAAGAAGTTCCTTGAGGCGGCCACCCAGGAGGTCGAGGCCAACAAGGAGTGGGTCAAGCAGGAGTTCGAGACGAAGCTCAAGAGCTTCGAGGACCGCCGGGCCACCAAGGTCGCCGAGGCCGAGGCCGTTCAGGCGAAGGCCGTCGAGGAAGCCGAGGCCCGCCGCCAGGAAGCCCACAAGGCCGCCGACGTCAAGTTCCCCCCGATCGTCGAACAGATCGCCAAGCGCCGGGAGGAACAGCTCCGGAAGATCGAGGAGGTCTATCCTCCCCGGATCGTCGCGCTGAAGGAAAAGTACGAGAAGGATCGGAAGGAGCTCGACGACGCCTACCGGGCCACCCACGCGACGACCGAGGGCGAGTACACCCGGACCTGGCAGGCGCTGATTGACGACTGGACCGGCGGGATGGGCCGGCTCGACCAGGCCCTCGGCGGTGTGATCGACGAGGCGGGCCGCCGGTTCCTCGACTGGACCAACCCCGAGATCGACGGCTGGAAGCCTCCGACCGAGGTTCCGCCGGGCCTTCGGTTCGGCCAGTTCGCGGTGGATCTGAACCAGTTCGAGAACGGCCTTCCGCGCGATCCTCGGTTGAAGTCGGTGACGACCCACTACGACCTTCCCGCGTTGATTCCGTTTCCGATCCTCTCCTCGGTTTTGATCCGCGCCTCCGACGGCGGCAGGGACGCGGCGATCCCGCTGCTTCAGTCGCTGATGC
Source organism: Planctomycetales bacterium (assembly GCA_027449865.1). Lineage (GTDB taxonomy): Bacteria > Planctomycetota > Planctomycetia > Isosphaerales > Isosphaeraceae > JAKAUH01. The sequence continues at coordinate 3,191 of DAIDKV010000024.1, read as the reverse complement.
TCCGCTTCCTGACCTCGGTTCCGCCGGGGAAGGTCCGGTTCACGATCATCGACCCGGTCGGCCTGGGCGAGAACTTCGCCGCCTTCATGCACCTGGGCGACTACCACGAGCTTCTGGTCACCAGCCGGATCTGGACCGAGCCCTCGCACATCGAGCAGCGGCTCACCGACCTGACCGAGCACATGGAGAACGTGATCCAGAAGTACCTGCGGAACGAGTTCCAGACGATCGAGGAATACAACACGATGGCCGGCGAGGTCGCCGAGCCGTTCCGGATCGTCGTCGTCGCCAACTTCCCGACGAGCTTCAACGACAACGCGATCAAGCGGCTGGTGAGCATCGTCAACAGCGGGGCGCGGTGCGGCGTCTACGCCCTGATCCTTCACGACACGAAGATGCAGCTTCCCTCGGGCTTCCAGGTGAAGGATATCGAGAATAGCTGCGTGAACATGATCTGGAAGGACAACAAGCTCAACTGGCGCGAGCCGAACCTCGGTCGATATCCGCTGGCGCTCGACGCTCCGCCCGACCAGGGCCTCTTCTCGAGGATTCTCCACCGGGTTGGCGCCGCGGCCCGCGACGCGAACCGGGTCGAGGTTCCGTTCGAGTTCATCGCGCCGAAGCCCGAACAGTTCTGGACGTTCAGCTCGGCGAAGACGGTGGACATCCCGCTGGGCCGGTCGGGCGCGACGAAGTTGCAGCACCTGATCCTGGGCAAGGGAACCTCGCAGCACGCGTTGACCTCGGGCAAGACGGGCTCGGGCAAATCGACCTTGCTCCATGCCCTGATCACCAACGGAGCGCTCCGGTACGACCCGAACGAGCTCGAGTTTTACCTGATCGACTTCAAGAAGGGTGTCGAGTTCAAGGTCTACGCGGCGATGCAACTCCCGCACGCCCGGGTGATCGCGGTCGAGTCGGAGCGCGAGTTCGGCCTGAGCGTTCTTCAGCGGCTGGACGTCGAGCTGAGGGAGCGCGGCGAGATCTACCGGCAGGTCGGCTGCCAGGATCTGAACGGCTATCGGGAGGCCCGTCCCGAGGGCCCGCCGATGCCGAGAATCCTCCTGGTGATCGACGAGTTCCAGGAGTTCTTCGTCGAGGACGACAAGATCGCCCAGGAAGTCACGCTGCTGCTCGACCGGCTCGTCCGGCAGGGTCGAGCCTTCGGGATGCACGTCTTCCTCGGCTCGCAGACGCTCGGCGGTTCGTACTCGCTGCCCAGGGCGACGCTCGGCCAGATGGCGGTCCGCATCGCGCTTCAGTGCTCCGAGGCCGACGCCCACCTGATCCTCAGCGAGGACAACACGGCCGCCCGACTGCTCACCCGACCCGGCGAGGCGATCTACAACGACGCCAACGGGATGGTCGAGGGGAACAACCTCTTCCAGGTGGTCTGGCTTCCGGACGAGCGTCGTGAAAAATACCTGGAGCGGATCCAGGAGATGTGCCTCGAGAAGGGCATTCAAAAGCCGCCGCCGATCGTCTTCGAGGGGAACCTGCCGGCCGAGGTGAGCAAGAACCCGCTTCTGAATACGTTGCTGGAAGCGACCGTCTGGGGCGAGGCGCCCAAGTCGGACCAGGCCTGGCTGGGCGACGCGATCGCGATCAAGGACCCGACGGCGGTGGTCTTCCGCCCGCAGAGCGGGAGCAACGCGCTGATCGTCGGCCAGAACGACGAGGCGGCGCTCGCGATGCTGATGATGGCGACGATCGGCGTCGCGGCGCAGCATCCGCCGGTTGGGTCGGGCTCGTGCAAGTTCTACCTGCTCGACGGCAGCCCGGTCGATTCGACGCTGCACGGCCGGCTCGGCCAACTGGCCGAGATCCTGCCGCACCCGGTGAAGAACGTCACCTGGCGCGAGCTGGCGGCGTCCTACGCCGAGCTGACCGCGGAGATCAACCGCCGGCAGTCGGACGCCTCGGCCGATCATCCCGCGATTTATGTGATGATCTACGACATCCAGCGGTTCCGCGATCTGAGGAAGTCGGAGGACGACTTCGGCTTCTCGTCGCGGTCGTACGACGACGAGCCGGCCGCCGATCCGCCCTCGAAGATGTTCGTGACGGTGCTTCGCGACGGGCCGCCGGTGGGCATCCACACGCTGGTCTGGTGCGACAGCTCGAACAACCTGAACCGGACGTTTGACCGAACCGGCCTCCGGGAGTTCGAGAACCGGATCCTCTTCCAGATGAGCTCGAACGACTCGAGCAACCTGATCGAGTCTCCGGCCGCGAGCAAGCTGGGCGAGAACCGGGCGCTGTATTACAGCGAGGAAGAGAACCGGATCGAGAAGTTCCGCCCGTACGGCATCCCCGAGCCGGAATGGCTGGAGCAGGTCAAGGCCCGGTTCGCCTCGCGACCGGTCCCCGAGGTCGCCGTGGCGGCCGGCGTCGCGGTCGCGGCCGCGGCCGCGGAGCCGACCTACGGCGGCGAGAGCCACGGCGCCCCGCACTCCGACGGCAACGGTGCGTCGCACGGCAACGGCAACGGAGACGCAGGCATCGGAGAGCCCGATCATCTGATCGAATCGCATGTGGACCTTCCTTATCCGACCGGCGACGAGCCGGGCGAACCGTCGATGGAGTGAGGCACGTGGGACCGTGTCCGGCCGACACCCGGCCGGGCACGGTCCGCTCGACCGTTCCTCGTTCTGTCTTGCCCCTCGCAAGGAGGGCCGATCATGTCGTTTTCCGAGGAGATGGCGAGGTTCGTGTCTGACCGGTTGGCACGTCTCGCCATGCTCATATCGCCGGCTGGAGCCGGCTTGAAGAGCCGTCGTACAATCGGCCGATGACGAAGGACCGGGTCGATAGCCCATGTAGGAGCCAGCTCCAGCTGGCGACCCGGACATGGACGATCGTGACGCGAAGTTCGCCAGCTCGCGACGGCTCCTACAACCGTTCCCGACGATATCTACATACGCCGACAAAGAAGAATCTCAAGTAGGTCAGGCGGGAAAGCCTGCCCGACTTTCTTGCCGCCGTAATAGGGGGGCGCGAAGATCGCCAGCTGGAGCTGGCTCCTACAACAGATCAGCGTTCCCGACGATATCTAGGGTGGCGCGAAGTTCGCCAGCTCGCGACGGCTCCTCTTGTAGGAGCCACCGATGCCTCGGGCTCCTGCGAGGTCACGGTGTTCAGCGAGGTCCTGGGGCGGTCGCGCGAGGTGCTGGCCGCCGGATCGAACGTGC
>DAIDKV010000023.1 GCA_027449865.1 Planctomycetales bacterium | reverse complement strand
GAGGGTCTGAACAACAAGGTGAAATTGGTGACGAGAAAGTCGTACGGCTTCCGGACGGCCAAGGTGGCGAGATTGGCCCTCTTGCACAATCTCGGACGGCTGCCAGAACCGGAACGCACCCACAGATTCTGCTGAGGAGCCTTTAATTTAGGTGGGAGCGATCGCCCCATCGCGATGGGGGATTTCCGCCCATCACCGCGGGATCATCGCAGATGACTTGACAAAATCCCCCCATGATCCCGCGGAACAGCTCGGCTTGCCACGGCCTGGCACGCGCCCTGCAAGGGGATCGTCCTGCCCCGTGCGGTCGCTGTCGAACTCGTCCGGAATCCGATGATGTCGATGACCCGGCTCCGATCCCGAATCCCGATCGGCGTCCAGGTAGGCGCTGTGGCCGCGCTGTTTGTCGCGGCGCTGGTGGACCTCTGGATCACAGGCGCCGCGGTGGTGGCACGGGAGCGGAAGCGATCGGAGGCCCGGGCCCTGCTGGACCTCGCCGACGATCAACTCGCCGATCGGGGTCATCCAGCGATTGCCCGCGCCCGAGACTTCGTCCGGGATTTTCCCTATTACACCGACCGCGCCGAGCTTCAGAAGCTTGACCACGACCTCGTCGAGGAAACGCGCCAGGCGCTGGACGATCCGAAGTTTCGAGGAGTCGAGGGCGGATACTTCGTCCAGGGTTACGGCGGTGTTTTCATGGGAACCTTCCCGCCGCATCCGGAACCTCCGCGAGGCATGGCCGAGTCTTCCTCCGAAAGCCACGCGAACCACGTGGCGCGGCAAGGCCAGGAAAAGCTACCCCCTGTCGAGAACGAGCTGATCGAGATTCTCGTCGACGCGGCCGTGCGCAAGCGTCAGCCACTGCTCTCGGTCCAGGAGCTGGGAGGCGACATCCCCGTGACGGTCGCGATCCGGACGGCTCCGATCGAGGAGGCGGGAGTTGGAGTTCTCGGCGCCACCTGGGTGATGATCCGGCTGGAAGACTCACTCTTCGCCGATCGGTCGATGAGCGGCTACCGCCTGGCCGCCGGCCTTGCGCTGGGCGGTATTCTTGTGGCCCTGATCCTGACAGGCGGCCTGGCACGCACCGTCCGAAGCCAGGCGATCGAGCGAGACCGGCTTCAGACGGAGCTCCGTCGGAACGAGCGACTTGCCGCGCTCGGGAAGTTGCTGGCTGGCGTGGCGCACGAGGTCCGGAACCCGCTCGCCGGTATCCGGTCGACGGCCCAGCTCTGGCAGCGTGGGGTCGTCGGGCTCGATGACGAATCACTCGGCGGGCTGCTTCACGAGGCCGACCGGCTCGAACAGATTGTCTCTCGGCTCTTGCAATTCTCGCGTGCCGACGCGCAGGATCTCGTTCCGGGCGATCTGAATGACGTGGTCGCCGAAGCGGCGCGGCTGGCCGCCGGCGCCGCCGAGTCGCGAGGAGTTCGGATTGAGCTGGAGACCGACCCCGACTTGCCGCCCGCGGCAATGGCCGCGCCGGCACTCCTGCAAATCTTTCGGAACCTGACGACCAACGCCGTGCAGGCCATGGGACCTGGAGGCGTTCTGCGGCTGGTCACGCGGCGTGATCCCTCGCGTCGGACCATCACGGCGAGCGTTCTCGACACGGGGCCGGGCCTGGCTCCCGAGACACTGAAACATCTCTTCGAACCGTTCTATACCACCAAGGCCGAGGGAACCGGGCTGGGCCTCGCCATCGCTCGGGAGATCGCGCTGGCGCATCGCGGCGAGCTCCGGGCGGCCAATCGGGCCGATCGGCCAGGCGCCGAGTTCACACTCGTCCTTCCCGTCGACGAGTCCTGGAGCAACGGAGCCTCGCATCCATGAACAACCCCGCGATCATTCTCGTCGCCGACGACGACCGGACAATCCGTCGGAACCTGATCCTGTTCCTCCGAGCCGAGGGCTACGAGGTTCTCGAAGCGGCCGACGGGCTCCAGGCGATCGCCCAGATCCGGAGCCACCATCCCGACGCCGCTCTGCTTGACCTGAAGATGCCCGGCCGCGACGGGATGGAAGTTCTAGGCGAGCTCGGCCCGTCGCGGCTCGCGGACCTTCCCGTCATTGTCGTCACCGCGCTGGGAGGCTCGGCAGCCGCGATCGAGGCCATGCGTCGAGGAGCCTACGACTACCTGACCAAGCCGTTCGACCTCGACGACGTTCTACTGACGCTCCGGAGAGCTCTCCGCCAGAAGGCACTGGCCGAGGAAATCCAGGCCCTCCGTGAAAAGGGTGAGCCGACGATCGCCCCGTCCGACGACGCCGAGCAAGAGGAGCCACAACTCGTTGGCCAGAGCGCCGCCATGCGCGAGGTCTTCAAGGCGATCGGCCGGGCCGCGGCGACCGACGCGCCGGTTCTGATTGTCGGTGAGAGCGGGACCGGCAAGGAACTCGTCGCGACGGCCCTGCACCGCCACTCCGACCGCGCCGCTGGCCCCTTCATTCGGGTCAACTGTGGCGCCTTGCCCGAGGGCCTCATTGAAAGCGAGCTATTCGGACACGAGCGGGGTGCCTTCACCAGCGCCGACCGTCAGAAACCGGGCCGATTCGAGCGTGCGACACGCGGGACAATTTTCCTCGACGAGGTTGGAGAGCTTCCGCTCTCGGCCCAGGCGAAGATCCTTCGCGTTCTTCAACAGCACGAATTCGAGCGAGTCGGCGGGACGGAAACCCTCCGGACCGACGCCCGGGTGATTTCGGCGACACATCGAGACCTGGCCAAGGAAGTGGCCGCCGGCCGCTTCCGTGAGGACCTGTACTATCGGCTGAACGTCGCCCGGATCGTGATCCCGCCGCTCCGCGACCGTCCCGAAGACATCGGCCCGCTCGCCGAGCACATTCTCGCCCGTCTCGAACGAAGGCACGGATGGGCGATGCTCTCGCTCTCACCCGAGGCGCTCCAGGCCGTCCGCGAGCGATCATGGCCGGGGAACGTCCGCCAGCTCGAGAACACTCTGGCAAGAGCCGCGATCACCGCAAGAGGGCGCACCATCCTGCCCGATCACCTCGACGTGGAGGACATCGTCGATCCAGAAATCCCCACAACGGGCGACGCCGGGGAGCCGATCCCGTTGCGGGCCCTCCTTGCCGAGGTTGAGCGTCGGGCGATCCAGCGCGCTCTGATCGCCTGCCAGGGAAACCGCACGAAGACGGCCGAGCGCCTCGGAATCAGCCGGCGACAGCTTTTCGACAAGATCCGCGAATACGACCTGCATCCCTGAGCTAGCCGGGTGCGAGAACGGGCCGGGTCGTTAACCCAGTGGTCTGGTCAGGTCGAAGTTTCGCCTGTCTCTCAGCGATGGTCCCCCGTGACGGTCGATCCCGAGTCCTTCAGGAGCCGGATCAGGTCATCCTTCCAGACGGCCGCGAGCGTATGCGTTCCGTGGCCTCGCGTCTTTTCGGTCCGGGGATAGACAACGGCGCGTCCCCGCGAGACTCGGCGGATCTCCTGCTCCAGGATGCCCAGCTCGGGCGGGTTGATCAGGTCATCCTCAAAGTTGATCGCGACCAGGGGCGCTCGAATCCGCTCCAGGCCCGGGCCGGGGTCGTAATCGGCTGAGGCCGCGACGGCATACATGACATTGTTGGCGTCCGACCGGCCGACCACCTGCTCGACGAAGGCATCAAGGACCCGGTCGGCCGCCTCTCGGGTCGGCGCTTCCTTCTGTCGCTGCACTGGGTTGTTCGACAGGAAATAGAGCATCTCGGCGGCCGTGCGCAGGCTCGGGGGCTGCCGCTTGTAGTCGCCGTGTTCCCAGGCCGGATCGTTTCGAATCGCGTCGATGATGATCCGTCGCCAGGCTCGATTTCGACCCGAAATCTGGGTGGGAAGCGAGGCCAGCGGCAGAAGCGCGTCCATGAATTCGGGGTGTGCACTGCCCCAGAGCCAGGTGTGCATACCGCCCATCGACGTTCCCATGATCAGTCGAAGGTGTCCGACCTTCAGACCATCGGTCAGCATCCGGTGCTGCGCCTCGATCATGTCGCGATAGCCGTAATGCGGAAATCGGGCGTGCAGGCCGTCACTGGGCTTGCTCGAATCACCGTGACCAATCCCGTCGGGCAAGATCAGGAAGAAGTGGCGGGCGTCGAGCGGCTGGCCCTCGCCAAAGAGCTCGCCAGCGAACTCGGGCCGAAGAAAGTTGGCTCCGCTTCCAGTGGTCCCATGGAGAATCAAGACCGCGTTGGAAACAGCCCCGCGACCGTCTCGCCTTGGGGTTCCTATCGTCCGGTAATGGATTCGCAGCTCGGGCATTGTCTCACCCGAGGCGAACCGGAAGCCGTGAATCACGTGGTCGCCCGAAGCCGGAGCGGGATATTCCGCCGCGCTCGTTGATACTGCGGTCACGAGGATCAGAATGGGAGTGATCATTCTCATCGTGGTCAGGCCCTCTGGACGAGTATTTGGTCGGCTGAGTCGAGGTCTCCAGGGGCCGCGGGGAGGATCGGCCGGGATTGATCGTGGCGATTCGGATCACGGATGGCAAGAGGCAGCAAGGCCGGCACGGCTTGCCGACGTCGACAGGGGACGTGATAATTTCACCAGGCTAGTGACGACGGCAACGCCCCGGAGGCCCGGCGAGAGGAGGGATGCGGTGCCATCGGAAGCCCCGCGAGGGCCTGGATCCCTGGAGGACCATCGAGACTACCTCCGGCTGCTGGCGAGGTCACACATCCCGACCGGCCTGCGCGGGCAGATCGACGCCTCCGACGCCGTTCAACTGACCTTGCTCAAGGCCCACGAGAAGCACGCACAGTTCCGCGGCACAACGGATGTCGAGCTACGCGCCTGGCTCCGGACGATCCTGGCACGAATTCTTGCCGACGCGACGCGAGTCAACCGTCGCCGCCGGGGTGACAAAATCCGTTCGATCGAGGCCTCGCTCGACCAGTCCTCGGCCCGCCTGGAAGCGTTCCTCGCCGCGGAGCAATCGGGGCCAAGCGAACATGCGATGCGTGCCGAGCAGGCCGTCCGGCTTGCCTCGGCGCTCCGGCAGCTTCCGGACGACCAGCGATCCGCGCTGGAGCTACGCTACTTGCAAGGGCTCGCCGTGGCCGATGTCGCCGAGCAGATGGGGCGCGGGCTGGAATCGGTAACGGGCCTGCTCTATCGCGGGATGAAGACGCTTCGGAGGCTGATGGATGAGACCGCCTGAGCCGGCCACTCCCGCCGAATCCGATCACGATCGTGAGGCCCAGATCGTCGCGGCACTTGCCGCCTACCTCAAGGCGGTTGACGACGGACGGGAACCCGACCGCCGAGCCTGGTTAGCCAGTTATCCCGATCTCGCCGGTGACCTCGCGGCCTTTCTCGACGGCGAGGAGCAATTCCATCGACTCGGCTCGTCGGCTCCGAGGCCCCCCGTGGCCGGCGATACACTGGCCGACGGAACCGACTTCGGTCCGTACGTCGTCCTGGAAACCATCGCGCGCGGTGGGATGGGGATCGTCTATCGAGCCCGGCACAAGGCTCTCGATCGGATGGTGGCGCTCAAGATGATCCTCGGCGGCGAACTGGCCGGCGAGGAGGATCATCGCCGGTTCCGCGACGAGGCGGGCGCGATCGCACAACTGGACCATCCGAACATCGTCCCGATTTTTGAGGTCGGCGAGCACCGAGGACACGGCTTTTACGCGATGAAGCTGATCGAGGGGGGCGGTCTTGATCGTTCACCGTTCGCGCCTCGCGATCCCCGAGGAGTCGCCCGGCTGATGGTCGATGTGGCGAGAGCCGTTCACCACGCACATCAGCGGGGTATCCTCCACCGCGACCTCAAACCCTCCAATATCCTGATCGACCATGAGGGCCGGCCGCATGTTGCGGACTTTGGCCTGGCCAAACGGCTCGGTACCCATTCCACCGAGGCGACCCGGACGGGCCTGGTCCTCGGGACACCGAGCTACATGGCCCCCGAGCAGACCTCACAACGTCCGGGCGCCCTCACAACGGCCACCGATGTCTACGGCCTGGGTGCCGTGCTCTACGCCCTGCTCTCGGGTCGACCACCGTTCCGCGGCGATTCGATTCTGGAAACCATCGAGCAGGTCCGAATTCGAGAGCCAGAGCCCCCCTCTCGCCCCGACGGAGCCATCGACCGCGACCTTCAGACGATCTGCTTGACCTGCCTGCGCAAGGAGCCCGACCGCCGATATCCCTCGGCCGCCGCGATGGCCGACGACCTCGAACGCTGGCTGGCCGGCGAACCGATCTCCGCCCGGCCCATGCGAAATGCCGAGCGGATCGCGCGGTGGATTCGCCGCGAACCCCTTAGCGCCGGCCTCGGCGCCGCCGTCATTCTTCTGGCGGCCATCGGTGTGCTTGGCCTGGTCGCGAGCAACCGGATCATCGCCCGAGAACGCGACGAGGCCCGCGCCCAGCGCCGGATCGCTCAGGAGCGATCTCGGCAGGCACGCCGGGCTGTCGACGATATGTACACACGCGTCGCCGAGCGCTGGCTGTACGACCAGCCGATGCTGACCGGTGTCCAGCGCGAGTTCCTGGAGAAAGCTCTGAGATTCTACGAGTCTCTTGCAGACGAGGACGGAGATCCTTCAATCGCGGTCGATCGGGCCAGAGCCCTCGGGCGCATGGCATGGATTCGGCTCCGTCTCGGTCGTCCCGACCGCGATTTCGAGGTGCTCGATCGACCCGTTCGGATTCTGAAAGCGCTCTGCTCGCGCGAGCCCGACCGCCTCGACTACCTGGAAGAGCTTGGCGACGCGTACTCGAACCTCGGCGCTGTTCTCTCCGAGCAAAGACTCTGGGAGCCGGCTAACCGTGCGATCGAGGGCGCCGCGGGCGCCTATGCGAAGCTGGTCGAACGTCGGCCGACGGAGCCGAACTATCGGACCTCAATGGCACTCGCGCGGGCGAAGTTGGGGATTCAGTATCAATCGATCGGCCACGCGATCGAGGCGATCCGGCTCGGGCGCGGCGCCATGACCGCCCTCGACGACCTGGCACGCGACCTTCCCGGACGATCAGGCCCTGAGGTCTCGGGTGCCCGGATGCGGGTGCTGGAAGAGCTCGGCTGCATACTGGCTGACAACCGACAGTTTGACGAGGCCGCGGCCGTTCTCAACGAGTCGCTGGCGATCGCCGGCCGACTCCCCGCCGGGACCGTCACACGCCAGGATCTCTCCCACCGAACCGGCCACATGGGGATCGATCTGGCAGAGGCGCTCGACCATCTTGGTCGGGACGTCGAGGCAGAATCCGTGATCGGCCAGGCGCTCTCTCATTTCGAGCAACTTGCTCGAGACTACCCGGATCTGCCTCCGTATCAGGTGGACCTCGTTGACGCGAGACTCGTCCGAACGATGATCCGGGCGCGAACCGGCCATCAGGCGGAGGCGATGGAACAGATCCGCCGACTGGTCGAGCAGGCCGAGGCACTCGCCTCGTCCTATCCCGACCTGGTCCTCTGCCGTCGAACACTGCTGGCGACTCTTCTTGAGTCAGGCCGCCTGCTCGGTGAGATACAGGGCGATTCCGCCGAACGTCGTCGGATCGCTCGACGCGCCATCCGGGTCGCCGAGGGTCTTGCGGCGATCGACCCGTCCGGCGTCCACCCCCGCCATCAACTGGCCTGTGCCCGGGTCGACCTGGCGAGAATCGAGCTCGATCCCGAGGCGGCCCGCAAGCAGTTCGACCTCGCGATCGAAGCGATGGAGATCCTCGTCCGCGAATGTCCGGACCTGGTGGCCTTCCGGCAATCGCTGGCAATCGCCCACTCCGCCCGCGGCGATCAGTACACTCGCAGGGGCTCGACAATCAAGGCCCTCGCCGATTACCAGCAGGCCGCAGCCATTTTTTCCGAGGTCGCCCAACGGGCCGCGGACGATCCGGAGTTCACCGGAACCTTCGCTCGGTTCCTCTCCGTCTGCCCCGCGACGGAGGTTCGCGACCCCACCCGAGCGGCCAGACTCGTTCGCCAGACCCTCCGGAAGCACTCCCTCCGCGGCGAACTTCGGAGCGTTCTGGCCCTGGCCTGCTACCGAGCCGGCGACCTCTCGGGCGCCATCGCCGCCGCCGAGGAATCCCTTCGGCTCGGCAACGGCGAAGGCGAGACAGACCGCCTCATCCTGGCCCTCGCCTCCCGACGTTCCAGCAACGTGGACCCCGCCCGGCGATGGATCCAGCGGGACTCCACAGGCCTTTTTGACCTCCGCGACGAGGCCGCCAAAATCCTTGGCCCACTCAATCCACCCCCCAATCGGCCCGAAAATCACTCGCCGTAACCCACTTCAAAGAAATCACTTGCGTAACTCCCGTTTTTTTCCTGAATAGGTCGCGTGAGATCCGGACGCCTCGCGACGTCCTGTCTTATTATGTGGACCTCATCTGACCAAGGTTTGTCGACCGCTTTCCTGGCCGTCGCGATGCTCGCCGGCCTGTTCGGATCGGGCTGCGGATCCGGTGCCGGTGCCGACCCGCTCAAGGATCCCCGTATCGAGAAAGCCGTTGAGGACGTTCGCACGGGGAAGGAAAATCCGCGGAAGCTCCGGAACCTGATCAATGAAAAGGTTACCGGAAAAGAATATCACGAGAAGATCATTCCAAAGTCTGTGGGGAGGACTCGCCGTTCGCGATGAGTCCACGAAGGCCGGCCTCTCCCGCCGTGCCCACGCCTGGCGACCGGGCTCCCGGACCGTTCGAGTCGCCGACGAACTTCCTCTCCCATCCCGCGTCCGAGATCAACGTCCGATCCGAGCCCTTCTGGGGGATTCGCCATCATGACCATGCCTCATTCGGGCGCTCTCCGACATCGGCAGGGCGGCTTCACGCTGATTGAATTGCTCGTGGTGATCGCGATCATCGCGGTTCTGATCGCGCTTTTACTTCCCGCCGTTCAGGCGGCACGCGAGGCTGCACGTCGAGCCCAGTGCACCAATAATCTCAAGCAGCTCGGTCTCGCCGCGATGAATTACGAGAGCGAGAACCAGATGTTCCCTCCCCAGGCGATGTTCCGCCTACTGACGACACCGGCCTCCGACGGCTCGACGGGCGGCTCGTCGTCGGACATGAGCGTCTTCGCCCGGATGCTCGGCCAGATGGAGCAGCAGCAAGTCTTCAACGCGATGAACACCGCGTTCTCGGTCGCCGACCCACCCAACCTCACGATCAACGGCATCGGGATCTCCACCCTCTGGTGCCCGAGCGATTCGACCGTGCAGACTCCCGTGAACCTCGCGGATAACTGGCACGGCTTCCCGGTGAGTATCGGCCTGATCGCCGGCTATACCCTGCCGCCGGGCAACTGGTATCAGTACCTCTCGAGTTACGGATCCATGGAAGGTCCCTGGTACGGCGGGCTGAACGACGCCGCCTATCCCTCCTCAAGCGTCGCCACCGCGGCCAACGACGCCTCCTGCTTCGGCGTCATCTATCCCCAGAGCCACACCCGCGTCTCGGCGGTCACCGACGGAACCAGCAACACGATCCTCTTCAGCGAAAAGGCCAATGGCCTCTGGCCGGCCGCGGCCTCGACCGACTTCGGCTCGCCGATCTACTTCACCTTCTGGAGCTCGGGCGGCGAGCCGGGCGTCGGAATTTGCTCGCAGTACGCCCCCAACCCCCAGCGCTACCTGGGGCCCTATAGCAGCTCCAATTACAGTTTCCCCGGGGTGCTCCCGTATGCGGCCTCGAGCATGCATCCGGGCGGGGTCAACTGCGCGTTCGCGGATGGTTCGGTCCACTTCATCAAGGACTCGATCCAGTCGTGGCCGAACGTGGCGGCCAACGGTTACGGCGCCCCGCCGAACCTTTACACGCAGGCTTCGAGCTTCCCCTACGGCTATTCGCTGGCTCCCGGCGCCTGGATCGGCGTCTGGCAGGCGCTCTCGACGCGGTCGTGGGGCGAGGTCATCAGCAGCGATGCTTACTGATCTTTCGCCGATCGCCAACCCCGGTGCCGCGCGGGTCCCTCAGGCGACGGTGGGCAGGACGTAAGGCCCCTTCGGGATCACCGCGACCTTCGCCTCGGGACCATACTTCGCCAGCGCCTCGGCCAGCGCCGACTCGACACTCGCCGCCGGATCGACGTGGCAGGCCGCGAGGACATCGGCCGGCAGGCCGTCGGAGATGATCTTCACCGTCGCCCTCCGACGAACCTTCGCCAGCTCCTCGACCTGCCACTGATCCATCACGAAGTAATCCTTGCCCAGGATGCGCTGCATGAAGGCGTCGAGCGTGGGGTGGTCGTGGAGCGCCGACTGGAACTCATGGCTGCCGAGGCCCTCCGTCAGGCTGGCGGCGAGGATGATCGTCCCCCCGTTCTTGACGATCGGGAGGCAGCCGGTGAGTCCCTTGATCGCCTGGTAAAACGTCGTGTCGAGGGGATAGCCGGCCGCGCTGGTGACGACCACGTCGACCGGCTCGGGGACGATCGCCCGGCAGACGCTCTCCATGAAGCGAACGCCTTCGTGGAAAGCTTTTTCCATCTCGCCCGCGACGACCGACGTGACCTGTCGACGGCTATCGAGCGTGACGTTGACGATGAAGTCGCAGCCGGCCATCCGGGCGATCTTCGTGTTCTCCTCGTGGACCGGGTTACCTTCGAGGATGCCGCAATCGGCGTTCGGATGTTCGAGCAGTTCGGGCCCGTGCCACCGGCGGACGGTCTCCAGCGCGGCGACACCGGGGCAGATCAGTTTCCGGCCACCGGAGTAGCCCGCCATCAGGTGGGGCTCGATCAATCCGGTCGTGATCTTGAGCCCGGCCTGAACATACCGGGTATCGATCCAGCCCGGGATGCCGCGATCGGTCGTCCCGACGAGCGTGTGCTCCTCCAGCCGGGTTCCGTAATGGTCCTCGACCCGGTAATTCGAGGCAATCTCCGCGCCGAGCATTTCTGCCTTCTCGGCGGGGGTGCTCGGGCGATGCAGTCCGGTGGCGACCAGGATGAGAACCTTCTCTTGCGGGAGCCCGGCCTCGTGCAGGACGCGAAGCATCGGCCCGAGGATGGTCCGGTTGGGGACGGGCCGGGTGATGTCGCAGACCAGGATGCAGGCGTCGGACCGCCCTCGGGCCAGGTCGCGCAGGGCGGGCGTGCCGATGGGGGCTTCGAGGGCCTCGGCGACGGCGCGTTCGGGATCGTCGAGAGGGGGGACGTCTCGGATCGCGAGCGGGCCGACGATTCGATCGGTGGGCAGTTCGACGGTCAGCCCGGACCGTCCGTAATCAAGGATCACCTGGGTGGTCTTCATCGTGCAATTCGCCCCGAAGCAGGGAACGCGGGGAAGGACGGCCAAACCGGCGCGGGGAATGCAGGGCAAGTCGGGATCCGGCCCCTGGACCCGCCCGATCATCGAGCGTACCATCTCGGGCGGGTCGTGTCCCGGGGTTGCTGCCGAGGAGAGAGATCCAATGACCAGCCCGATCCCGAATCGCCGCGAATTTCTTCAGGTTTCGGCCGCCGCGGGCGTCGCCGCGGCCTCCATCACGGCCGCCTCGGCCCAGCAGACCGGCCAGGCGCAGGTCAACTCGGGAGGGATTCCGATGCGACCGCTCGGCAAGACGGGCCAGAACGTGAGCCTGATCTGCCTTGGCGGCCACTCCGCCACCAACCCGATGAAGATGTCGGAGGCCGCGAGTCTGAAGCTGATCCAGCGCGCCGTCGATGAGGGGATCACCTTCATGGACAACTGCTGGGACTACCACGACGGCGAGGCCGAGGAGCGGATGGGCAAGGCGCTGGCTGAGGGCGGGCGTCGGGACAAGGTCTTCCTGATGACCAAGGTCTGCGGCCGGACGGCCAGGGATGCCCGATCCAACCTTGAGGACAGTCTTCGACGCCTGAAAACCGACCGCATCGACCTCTGGCAATTCCACGAGATGGTTTACGACAACGATCCCGACTGGGTCTTCGCCGAGGACGGAGCGATCCACGCCGGACTGGAGGCGGTCAAGGCGGGGAAGGTGCGCTACCTGGGCTTCACCGGGCACAAGGACCCGATCATCCATTTGAAGATGCTCGGGATGCCTTACGACTGGGCGAGTGTCCAGATGCCGCTGAACGTGATGGACGTGCATTACCGGAGCTTCCAGAAGCAGGTGCTGCCGGTTCTGCTCCAGAGGAACATCGGTGTTCTGGCGATGAAGAGCCTCGGCGGCGACGGGAGCATCGTGTCGAAGGCCGGGATCCCGGTCGAGGTGGCGCTCCGATACGTCCTCTCGCTGCCGATCTCGACCCTCGTCTCAGGGATCGACTCCGAGAAGGTCCTCGACCAGAACCTCAAAATCGTCCGCGAGTTCCAGCCGATGACCGAACAGGAACGCGCGGCGATCGAGAAACAGACCCTCGCCATGGCCGGCGACGGGCGGTTCGAGCTGTTCAAGTCGTCGAAGAAGTACGACGGACCGGTCCACCGGAAGCAGCACGGGTTCGACACGCAGGTCGGCTAACCACCGCCCTGGCCCGCTCCATTTTCACTGCCGGGGATCGCGATCCCTGCGTTGATGGCGATCCCATTGCTCGATCCCGGCGTATCTGATCGAATCAAGGAGAGTCCCTGCCTTCGACCGCGAACCGGCCGGGCAGGGCTCGCACCCGAACCGCGAGGTCGGAGATGTCGACGAGGATCGCCTTGCTGAAAGATAGCAACGGGATGGACCAGACCTTCCGGGCCGTCGCCGGGGGCAACCAGGCGATGGGCCGGACGGCCGGCGAGGCCCTGGATGCCCTGACGGCAAGCCTGCCGGACGAGGATGCCGACACGCTGATCATCGTGCGAAACCTCAGCCCCGATCGGTTCTTCAACGCCCAGCAGCAGGAGCGGCTGGAGGAGTTGATGTCACGCTGGCGGGCGGCCCGCGACGCGAGTAAGACTCTGTCTGTAGAGGATCAGGCCGAGCTGGAGGGTCTGATCGACGCTGAGCTTCGCGCCGCGACCGAACGGGCCGCCACCATACGACGAGATCTCGCCCCTTGAATCCCTCGTATCCCGAGGTCGCCGGGCGTGCCGATCATCGTTGCGAGTATTGCCGCGCCCCCGAGGTGATCTTCAATTTCCCCTTCGAGGTCGAGCACATCAACCCATCATCGCGCGGTGGGACTAATGAGCTGTCCAACCTCGCCCTGGCCTGCCGCGCTTGCAACGTGTTCAAGGCCAATCGCCTTCAGGCCGTGGACGAAGGGACGGGTGAAGCTGTTGACCTCTTCGATCCGCGGCGGCATCGATGGGAGGATCACTTCAGCGTCGAAGCAGACACGGGTCGCATCCTCGGGACGACGCCTATCGGCCGGGCCACCGTCGCGGCGTTGCAGATGAATGTCCTTCGCCAATTGGCGGCACGTCGAGAATGGATGCGACTGGGATTCTACCCGTGAGAGCGGCCAAGGCTCAGACCGGGTTTTGCGTTTTGGGAGAATCGAGAGCCAATGCGAGGTTGCTGTCAGGGAGGGCGACAGTAGGCCGTCACAGACTTCCGTGTGACGGGCGGGGAGAAAGGGACGAGCGGAGAGAAGGCGACGGAGATAAGCGGGAAGAAGGGGACGGAGCACGACTGTTCGGCTCGACATTTGCCATGGACCGCCGAATCGCCTGCTGACCGGGCGCATGGCACTCTCCTGGTCCCTGGTGACGGGATCTCATGATCCGTGCCGTGCTTCTCCTTCGGCGGCCCGGCGAC
>DAIDKV010000022.1 GCA_027449865.1 Planctomycetales bacterium | reverse complement strand
CCATCTGTGCCCTCTGTGCCCTCTGTGCCCTCTGTGCCATCTGTGCCCTCTGTGCCCTCTGTGCCCTCTGTGCCCTCTGTGCCCTCTGTGCCCTCTGTGCCCTCTGTGACTCTGTGGTGAATCTATTCTGATAGGATGCGGCCCGGCCGCGGAGTGACTCTGTGGTGAATCATCAGGAGAATGAGGTTGTCGAAATTTGATGCCTGCCCGCTACCGCAATCGCGGTACGACCGGATCGTGATGGGTCACGGCGGCGGCGGTCGGCTCTCGGCCGACCTGATCGAGCGGTTTTTCATCCCGGCGTTCGGCGGCGACGTTCTCCGCCAACGGGAGGACCAGGCCACGGTCCGGTTCGGTGACGGCCCTCGACTCGCGTTCACAACCGACGCCTTCGTGGTCAAACCGCTCTTCTTCCCGGGCGGTGACATCGGCCGCCTGGCCGTTTGCGGAACGGTGAACGACCTCGCGGTCGGCGGCGCCGAGCCGATGTTCCTCTCGGCGGCCTTCATTCTCGAAGAGGGATTCCCGCTGACCGAGCTCGATCGGATCGTCTGCTCGATGCGCTCCGCCTGCGACGAGGCGGGCGTCGAGCTGGTCACCGGCGACACGAAGGTCGTCGATCGCGGGAAGGCCGATGAGGTCTTCATCACCACCGCGGGGATCGGGCTGGTTCCATCGGATCGTAACATCTCGATCCGATCGGCGCGGCCTGGCGACCGCGTTCTCCTCTCGGGAACGATCGGCGATCATGGAGTCGCGATCATCTCTCTGCGGGAGGGGATCGGCTTCGAGACCGAGCTTCGAAGCGACTGTGCCCCGTTGATCGGTCTCACACGCGCGATGCTCGCGGCCTGTCCGTCGATCCGATCGATGCGTGACCCGACTCGTGGGGGCGTCGCGAGCGTTCTGAATGAGCTGGCCGAGGCGTCCGCGGTCGGGGTCCGGATCGAGGAAGCGGCGATCCCCATTCGCCCCGAGGTCCGCGCCGCCTGCGAACTTCTCGGTCTCGATCCGCTCCTCGTCGCGAACGAGGGGAAGCTGATCGCGGTCGTCCCGCCCGAGCAAGCGCGATCGCTGCTCGACGCGATGCGGGCGCACCCGCTCGGCCGCGACGCCGCCGACATCGGCGAGGTCGTGGCCGATCATCCGGGAATGGTCTCCCAGCGCTCCGTTCTCGGCGAGCGGTTCGTGATGATGCCGGCGGGCGAGCAACTGCCGAGGATCTGCTGACCCCGCCCCATCGGAGCCGTTGCCCCGCGATTCCGCAAAGCAACCGTGCCGGATGGTCGATCTCTCAAAACCCTGGATGCCTCCTTGACGGCGCCGAGACGGACGATTCAGAATGGTCCGCAATCGTCGAGGATCGCGAAAGACCGCCTGCGGAGAAGCCATGACGACCCGGGGCCGCTTCGAACTTCACCTGCCAGGCCTGCTGAAGGTCCTCGCCGAGCACCTTTATTCCTCGCAACGGGTCGGGGTCCGCGAGCTGATCCAGAACGCGCACGATTCGTGTGTCCGTCGCTCGGTCGAACGGCCGGTCGCCGGATACCGCCCGCGGATTGACCTGATCGCCGACCCGGCCTCGCGCACCCTCCGCGTCATCGACAACGGCAGCGGATTGACGGAAGACGAGATCCTCAACTATCTCTCGGTGATCGGCCGCGGCTACACCCGAGAGCTGCGCGAGCGGCTGGAAGCGGCCGAGCCGGGCGGCTCGCGCGAGTTGATCGGGCAGTTCGGGGTCGGCTTCCTCTCGGCGTTCCTGATCGCCTCGTCGGTGACGGTTGAGACGCGATCCACCGGCGGCCCTGCGCTCCGGTGGTCGTCGATCGGCGACGAGCATTACGAACTGACCGCTGGCGACCGCGCCGAGGTCGGCACCACGGTCGAGCTCCGGCTGAAACCCTCGGCGATCTTCCTGCTCCACGAGGCGAGCCTGATCGAGATCGTCCGCGCCTATGCCGACTTCCTGCCGATCGCGATTCATGTCAACGGCGAGCCCGACCGCGTGAACCTGGGCGCGCCGCCCTGGGAGGCGCCCGACCCGGTCGACGCCTGCCGAGACTACGCCCGTCGCCGGTTCGGCGAGGCCGATCCATCGTGGGTCCTCCCGCTCGCCGACGGCCTGATCGACCTGGGCCACGACACGATCACGGTCCCGCTCCGCGGCTTCCTGTTTGTGCCAGCGGGATCGGTCGCGTCGATCCACGAATATGGTTCGGTCGCGGTCTACATCCGCGGGATGTCGATCTGCGACGAGGACAGGGACCTGCTCCCGCCCTGGGCGCGGTTCGTCCGCGGGGTGATCGACACCCCCGCGCTCCAGCCGACCGCCTCGCGCGAGGCGGTCCACCGCGACGATTCGTTCGAGGAGGTCCGCCGGGTGATCGCCGATCAGCTCGGCCGGGGCATCCGCCAACTGGCCGGGCGAGACCCCGACGCCTGGCGTCGCGTCGTGCACGGCCACAGCGACGTCATCATGGGGTGGGCCTCGAAGGACGACGCCTTCTTCCGGATGGTCGCCGAATCGGTCCTGCTCCGCACCAGTCGCGGCCGGCTTTCGATGCCCGAGTACCTGCGCGCTTCCGGGAACGTGGTCTACTTCACGACCCGGGAGCTGGGCTCGCTCCAGGACCGGATCCTTGCCGAGGGCCGCGACGTCCCGGCGATCGACGCCTCGTGGTTCGCCGTCACGCCGTTCCTCCAGCGATACACCGAGCTGCACCCGGGCCTCTCGCTGGTCCGGCTCGACAACGATCCCGAGAAGCTCCTCCGACCAGCGCCGCCGGGCGAGCTCTCGGGTCTCGTCGATCTCTGCGAGGAGATGGGCTTCCGCGCCCGCGCCGCCTCGTTCCGCCCGGTCGACGTGCCCGCCGTGATGACCTACCCGGCCGGCGCCGAGGCGGCCCGCCAGGCCACCGCCGCGCTCGAGTCGGGCGCCATCCCCGACGGCTTCTCAGACCTCCTCCGCGATTACGTCGCGAAGCATCGCGACGAGCCCGGCCAGTCCGGGACGTTGTACCTCAACGCCGCCTGCCCGCTGATCCGTCGGCTCGATTCGACCGACGTCCCCGCCGCTCGCAAGCAGGCGGCGCTGGCGGTGATCGCGTATTTCGCCCGGCTGTTCTGCGGCCGGATGCTCAGCGCCTCCGCGGCAACCGCCGACTTCGCCGCCTGGCAACGATCCCTCGACCGGCTGGTGTGAACCATGAGCGACGACTCGAACGACTTCAACCGCCGCCTCCTCGCCATTCAGCAGGCCGGAGAGCGCCTCGCGCTCGCCTTTCTCTTCGAGGAAAGCTTGTCTTTCCACGAGACGGACCCCGAGCGAGCCCTCCTGCTGATCACCCGCGGCCGGGACAAGGCGAGGCGAATGGGCGAAACCTGGTGGGAGCTTTATTACGAAAGCTGGCGGCTGACGGCGATCTCGTCCCTCATCATGGACTTCACCCGTGGCCTGCCGATGGCCATCGAGATCATGGTCCGCTTCCAGACTCCCGAGGGTCGCGCCCATTCGGAATGGCTGAACGTCCTGGGCAATACCCTTTCTACCTACACCAACATCGACCCCTTCGGATACCGGGACGAACTGGAGCGCGGCTTCGCCCACATGGACGGCGAGATCCCGGAGGGTCCCAGCGGCGACCGATCGGTGCTTCATCATCGACGGATCGCCTATCTGTCCGCAACCGAGCGGTGGGACGAGGCCTACGACCTCGCGATTCGATCGGTCGGCATGGCCATGCAGCTCACCAGCCCCGAGCAGAAAAACTGGCACGGATCCTGGGCGCTTTACCTGCTCTGCCGGATCTGCGCCGCTCTCGGTCGGATCGACGAGATTGCCGGTCATGCCGCGCAGATGGCGGAGCTTTCGGATCGCCGCGCGAACCTCCGCCGGATCAGGGCCGACGCCCGCTTCTGGCTCGCCGTGGCGAGGCGAGCCGCCGGAGACGAACGCGACGCCTCGGCCGAGTTCCAGCGAGGAATGCCGATGCTCGATGGCCTCGAGCGCCGCGACTCGATCTGCGCCGACCCAATCGCCCGCTATTACGAGCTGGCGGGCGATCCTCGCACGGCGGTCGATGTCCGCGACCGCGAGCTGGGGGAGATCGACCGCAAGGGCCAAATCCATCGCACCTGTGAGGTCCACGTCGAGCGATGCCGGCTCCTCGCTCTCCTCGGCGAGCTGACCCCCAACGACCTCGATGCCGCCCGACAATCGGCCGCCAGGCTCCGCCACCCGGATCGGTTCCTCGATCGGATCGAGCGCATCGGAACATTGGCGGGACCATCGACATGAGCGACGGCTGGAACGAATACCGACGACGCATCATCGCGTGGACGCAGATCGGCGACAACGAGCGGATCGCGATGGCGCAGCTCGTCGACGCCGGTTTCGACTGCCAGGAGCACGACCCGGAGCGGTCGCTGAAGATCTTCACCCAGGGCCGCGACGAGGCACGCCGGCTCGATGAGCCGTGGTGGGTCCTCTTCTACGAGAGCTGGCGGCTAACCGCGCTGACCTCGTACATCATGGACTTCACCCGCGCCCTACCGCTCGCGGCTGAGCTGATGGCCCGGATCCAGTCGCCGGAGGGACTCGCTTACTCCGATCGGATCACCGTCCTCAATGAGATCCTGAACACCTACGTCAACATCGACGCGTTCGGATATAGCAACGAGATCGAGCGAGCTCTCGCGTACCTCGACGCCGAGACCCCGAACGGAGCGACCGGCGATCGATTTGTGCTGTACTTCCGATGGCGGACGTACCTCTGCTCGACCGAGCGATGGGACGAGGCGTATGACCTGGCGATGCGGTCGCTCGCCCTCGCCGATCAGCCTCCGAACCGCCCCATCTGGCATGGATCATGGACCCTGTATCAACTCTGCCGGATCTGTGACGCTCTCGGTCGCCGGGATGAGCTGGGCGGCCACGCCGATCACATGGCGAGCCTGGCCGATCGCCACCCGCAGCTCCAGCGGATTCGGGCGGATGCCCGCCTCTGGCGAGCGGTCGCCGATCGCCTTGTCGGCGACGAACGCGCCGCCTCGTCCACGTTCCATCGAGGGATGGCGATGCTCGATGGCATCGATCGCCGCGATTCCGCCTGTGCCGATCCGATCGCTCGCTATTATGAACTGGCAGGTGATCCCCGCGCGGCGGTCGGTGTCCGCGATCGCGAGCTGGCCGAGGTCGACCGCAAGGGCCAAATCCATCGCGCCTGTGAGGTCCGGATCGAGCGATGCCGGCTCCTCGCTCTCCTCGGCGAGTTGACCCCCAACGACCTCGATTCCGCCCGACGATCCGTCGCAAATCTCCGCCAGCCGGGCCGGTTTCTCGATCGGATCGAGCGCATCGGCGCCGGCCCGTCGTCCTGACGCTCCATCCCATCGCGACGACGATCCCGCAAAGCCGCCGCACTCCTCGAACAGGCCCTGACGATCGACTCTGGATTCACGGCTCATCCGCTTCGGGCAGAACCGGCCCGGTGATCAGGGGCCGGTCCTCGCCCGGATGGCCGACGCGATCACGCAGGGTGATATCGTCAGAACATCTTGACCATCAGCCCACCGTCGACCACGATCGTCTCGCCGGTCATGTAACTGCCGGCATCGCTCGCGAGCAGGAGCGCGGGGCCGACCAGCTCTTCGGGGCGTCCCCATCGGCCGAGGATCGTTCGACGCGCGAAAATCTCTTGCTGCTCCGCGGTCAGCAAGCCGGCGGGCAGGTCGGTCAGGAACGGACCGGGCGCGATCGTGTTGACGGTCACGCCGTCGGAGCCCAGATCGTTCGCCATCGCCCGCGAGAGGCCAATTAACCCGCTCTTGGTGGCCGAGTACACGCTACGTCCAGGCGCCGAGGTCAGCCCCAAAACAGACGAAATCTGGATGATCCGTCCCCACCGACGCTCTCGCATCGGACCAACCAGCGCCCGGGCCAGGGCCATGCACGAGCCGAGGTTCAGCTCGACGAGCCGGTCCCAGTCGTCGTCCTGAAGCTGATCGATCGGCTGCGGCGTGTTGCTCCCGGCGTTGTTGACCAGGATGTCGACCCGTCCCATCGCGGCGACGGACTTCTCGGCGAGACGGCGGGCCTCGTCTCGCTTCGAGAGGTCCGCCACAAGATACGCGACCTTCCGACCGGTGGCCGAGGCGATCTCATCAGCGGCGCTCTTCAGTTCGTCGTCGTGCCGGCTGGCGAGCACGAGGTCGGCGCCAGCCTCGGCGAACCCCTTCGCCATCGCCTTGCCGAGCCCCTTGCTGCCGCCGGTGACGAGCGCCACGCGCCCGGTCAGGTCGAAGAGCTGGCTGATCATCGCGTTCTCCCTGGTCGAGGAATCTTCGGTGCGGACCACGGCGGACGATCCCGCCTGGCCGCCCGCCCGGATGGAATGCGGGTCGTCGGAAGCGGGATTCTAACCGATCGCAGGCCCGCGCGAAGCGCTCGGCGGCGGGCCGATCCGGAAGAGAGCGTCCCTGGCTCTTCCCGGGCGGAGGGTGGTGGGCGCTCGACTCTGGGCGTCGGACGAGTGCGACCCCGGACTTCCCAACGATCGATCCGATGGACGAGGACGCCTGCCGCTCCGGCGAGCTGGCCTGCTCGCGCTACCTCTCATCGCACCCCCCAATCGCCCGGATCGCTACGGTTCCTTTTTCTTCTCGGCGTTCCCTGTCGGCGCCGGGAGCGGTTCCAGGCTCGTTTCCGCCGCCGGCTGTCGCGACGGTGCCGGGCCAGGCTCCTCCGCCGGCCGCGGAGGCGCGAGCGGTTCGACTCCCCCTTCCGGCGCGGGCGGCGGCGGGGCGGATACCGGCCCCTTGGCCCCATGCAAGTGCCAGAAGTGCCTCTTCTTGCGAAGCTGCTGGAGCGCCTGCGAGTCGATCGGCGGAGTCAGGTAGGCGCCGCCGCCGAGAGCCTGATAGGTATTGACGACGGCCGAAAGTTGCTCCCTCTTGGTGTCGATCAATTCCCTCCTCGCCTGCCAGAGATCCCGCTGGGCGAACAGCACATCGATGTATTCGACATTGCCGACGCCGGACCGATAGAGTTTGTCGGCGCGGTCGACCGAGAGCTCCAGCGCCGTGACTTGCTGCTTCTTGATCTCGATGCTCCGGAGGTAATTCTGCACCTTGGCCATGCGGGTGACCACCTCGGTGAAGGCGTTGAGGAGGGTCCGCTGGTAGTTGTAGAGGGCCTGCAATTGCCGGGCATTCGCGGTGAAATAATCGGCCTTGATCCCTTTCCGATTGATGAGCGGCACGAGGACGTTGCCGATGGCCTGACCGACCAGGGCCTGAGGCGTCATGAACAGGTAGGCGGGATTAAACGCCTCATAGCCGACACCGGCGACGATGAACCCCCTGGGATAGAAGTTCTTCCGGGCGACCAGCACATCGAGCCCGTTGGCCGCCAACTCGCGTTCGGCCCGGCGGACGTCGGGCCGGAGCTGGAGGAGCTGCGCGGGGACGCCTAGGTCCAGTGCGTGCAGTTCCAGATCGAAGAACCCTTGCAGCGAGAGGCTGGAGGGGCGTGCGATGGGCTGAGGATAACGACCGGCGAGGAAATTGATCCGGTTTTCGGCCTGAATGATGTCCTGCTGGACGATCAGCTTCTCGCTCTGATTCTTGCGGACCTCGGCCCGGAACCGCTGAACGGCCAGGTCCGTTCCCTGACCCGCCGCGAACTTGAGCTGGGCGAACCTCAGACTCTGCTCCTGGAGCGCGATGATGATATCCAGGTTCTCCATGCGCCTGTCGAGGGCCAGGAGCCCGAAATAGGTGTCGGCGATCTCCGCGACGACAGTGGTCACGACGTACTTCCGTCCCTCGCCGGCCGCGAAGTAGCGCATCCCCGCCGCGTCCCTGGCATTATGCAATTGCCACCAGATGTCCGGCGTCCAGAGCATGAGAGCGCCCAGGGTGAATTCCGGCAATGGATTGGGCAAGAACCTGTTTTTGCCGAAATACGGGTCGCTGCGGATTCCGGCTCCCTCCAGCGAGAACTGGCTGAATCGGTTCATCCCGATACTGCCCCCGGGGGAGATCATGGGCTGGTAGGCCCCGGTTCGCGCCAGGATGTCGTTGCTGGCGATCTGGACCTCTTCGGCGAGGATCCTCAGCTCCTGGTTCCCGAAGACGGCCTGGTGGATCAGGGTCGTCAGCGTCGGGTCACCGAAGAAGTCCTCGATCGTGAGCCGGGCGACGCTCTCCGAGCCGGCCGCGCCCTGGAAGGTCTCCGGCAGCGCCGGTCCCGGCTCGGGGTGGCGGAGGTGGGGAATGCAAGACGGAAGGACGAGCAGGAAACCGCAAGCAATCGCGAGCCGGATCGCGAGCTTCTTCCGCTTCCGCTGTGTTCCCGACGAGCTCACCGGCTGGCCCATTCGACTCATCCTTGAGATTTCCGCGATGATCGTATCTCGGCATCCGCCTCGGGAGCCGAAACGAGCACCTCACCTCGGGCGTCATGGCCCTTGGCACGGGGATCGAACTCTCTCGCGGCCGTCCTGGCCATCGTCTCTGACGCCGAGAGTCCTCGAAGGAGAGAAGAGATCGGACGGATCGAGAGGCGAAAGGACGCCGGTGCGGGAACGGCTCGGGCCCGGAGCGTCGAGGCCCTCCGGTCGGAGCGAATTCCTCGGCAGCGAGGCCCCGAGCCGAATGAACTCTCTCACATCGCCCGACGTTCGGTCCCGCCGCACGCGGAAGCGGGTATCTTCTTCATCGGCAGCCGATCGCGGCGACTTTACGGATTTCGCGGATGACAACGATCGCACAAGAAAGAGGACGCCGAGGCCGCCAGCCGAGGGATCGGGAAAGGGCCTCCACCTGGGACCGATCCGAACGCCTCAGGATGGGTAGCTTCTCATGAGGGGCGTCCATCGTGTGCGTCCTCGGCCTCGTGCTCGAACCCCTCGCTGAGGGGGGTATGGACCTCGTCCTCGAGGAGCTTGCGACCGCCGTCGAGCCGGGCGAACAGATAGTACAGCCCGGGAATGATGAGCACTCCCACCACGGTCCCGACCAGCATCCCCCCGGCTCCCGTCGCGCCGATCGTCCGGTTCCCGATCGCGCCGGCACCGGTCGCCACCACCAGCGGTAGCAGCCCCGCGATGAACGCGAACGAAGTCATCTGGATCGGCCGGAACCGCAGCCGCGCCGCCTCGACGGCCGCCTCCTTCAGCGACACCCCCTCCAGCCGCCTCTGCACGGCGAACTCCACGATCAGGATCGCGTTCTTGCCGAGCAGGCCCACGAGCATGACCAGCCCGATCTGGGCATACACGTCGTTGGCCAGACCCATCGCCTGGAGGAAGAAAAACGAGCCGAACAGCCCCACCGGCAGCGAGAGGATCACCGCCAGGGGCAGGATGAAGCTCTCGTACTGCCCCACCAGGACCAGGTAGACGAAGGCCACGACGACCAGGAAGATGTAGATCGCCTCGTTCCCCTTCCTCGCCTCGTCGTAGGCGAGGCCGAACCAGCCGACGTCGAAGCCGCGGGGGAGGGTCTCCGCGCCGACCTCCTTGATCGCCTGAATGGCCTGCCCGGTGCTGAAGCCGGGCGCCGGGGCGCACTGGATGGCGGCGGATGTGTACAGGTTGTACCGGGTGATCTCGTTCAGGCCCTGCTTCTTCTTGGTCGTCATGAACGCGGAGTAGGGGACCATCTCCCCCTTGTCATTCTTGACGAACAGGTTGTCCAGATCCTCGGGGTAGCGGCGGAACTCCGGCCTCGCCTGGACGAACACCTTGTAGAAGAAATTGAAGCGAATGAACCCCTGCTCCCAGGTGCTGCCGATGAGGAGGTTGAGGTTGTCCATCGCCGCCTTGATCGATACGCCCTTCTGCATCGCCGCGTCGTTGTTGATGATCAGATCGTACTGCGGGTAATTGGCGGCGTAGAAAGTGAACAGGTTCGTCACCTCCTTTCGCGCCCTCAGGGCCCCCATGAACTTCTCGGTCACGTCCCCCAGCCGCTGATAATCGGCGGAGAACGTCTTGTCGAGCACGAGCATCGAGATCCCGCCGGCCGTGCCGAAGCCGGGAACGGCCGGCGGCTCGAAGAACTCGAGCCTCACGTTGCTCATCCGGCGGCACCGCTCTTCAAGATCGGCGATGATCTGGCGGGCCGTCCGCTCGCGGTCGGACCAGTTCTTCAGGTTGATGATGCAGGTGCCGGCGTTCGAGCCGCGGCCCTCGGTCAGAACCTCGTAGCCGGCCAGCGACGTCACCGAGGTCACTTCCGGGACCTCTCGGGAGATCTCCTCGAGCTCGTGAGACTTGGCGTTGGTGTACTCAAGGGTGGAGCCGGGCGGCGTCTGGAGGACGGCGTAGATGATCCCCTGGTCCTCGCCGGGGATGAAGCCGGTGGCCAGCCGCGTGTTGACCAGGACGATGCCGACGGCGAAGGCGGCGACCACGGCCAGGGTCAGCGTGCGCCGGGTGGCGATCCCGCCGACAATGGCCGCGTAGCCGCTCGTGGCCTTCTCGACGGCCCGGTCGAATGGGCCGCGAACCAGCGGGAGCAAAACCAGGCCGAGGCCGATCGGCCCCCAGAGCTCGTAGGCCAGGTAGGTGATCCCGCCGAGGATCAGCAGGCCGCCCAGCGCCATCAATACCCGGAATCCCATCCGACGCGGCCTTTCCGCGTCGCTCGCATGGGCGTCGGGGCCCTTTTGGGATTCGCCGTCGGCGTCGACGTCGGCGTGGGAGTGGGGCCTGAGGATCATCGCGCAGAGTACAGGCGTCAGCGTCAGCGCCACCAGGCCCGACAGGATGATCGAGGTGGCCATCGTGATTCCGAACTCGCGATAGAAGGTGCCGACCGCCCCGGGGATGAACGTCACCGGGACGAACACCGACGTCATCACCAGCGTGATCGCGATGATCGCGCCCGCGATCTCGTTCACGACTTCCATGGTGGCCCGGTAGGGCGAGAGATGCTTCTTCGCCATCTTGGCGTGCACGGCCTCCACCACCACAATGGCGTCGTCCACCACCACGCCAATGGCCAGGACCATCGCGAAGAGCGTGATCAGGTTGATCGAGAGACCCATCAGCCGCAGGACGAAGAACGTCCCGACCAGGGAGACGGGGACGGCCAGGGTCGGGATCAGGGTCGACCGAAGGTCGCCGAGGAACATGTAGACCACCAGCGAGACGAGGATGAAGGCCTCCAGCAGTGTGTGCAAAACCTTCTCGATCGACGCGTCGAGGAACTTCGAGACATCATAGGCGAACTCGTAGTCCATCCGGGACGGGAACGACTCTTTCTTGATCCGCTCGAGCTCCGCCTTGATCTCCTCGATCACCTCGGCCGCGTTCGAGCCGGGCGCCTGCTTCAGGACGATCGACGCCGCGGGATGCCCGTTGATATCCGAGTAGATGTCGAAAAACTGGGAGCCGAGCTGAACCTCGGCGACATCCCCAAGCCGCAGGATCTCGCCGTCGGGGTTGGCCTTCAATATAATACTTTCATATTGCTC
The DNA here is from genome assembly GCA_027449865.1 of Planctomycetales bacterium. Classification (GTDB taxonomy): domain Bacteria; phylum Planctomycetota; class Planctomycetia; order Isosphaerales; family Isosphaeraceae; genus JAKAUH01. The sequence continues at coordinate 83,693 of DAIDKV010000022.1, read as the reverse complement.
AGGCTTGTTGAATCGGCCGATGTAAGTGAGCACGTACTCCTTCGACTGCGACGTCTTGCCCGTGGCCTGGCCCAGTCTCCCCGGCGATCCGATGACGCTCTGCTCCGAGAGCGCCTTCATCACGTCCTCCGACGAGACGTTGTAGGCGCGCATCCGATCCGGGTTGAGCCACACCCGCATCGCGAAGATCCGATTCCCCAGGTTCCGCGGGATCCCCATCCCCTTGATCCGCTTCAGCCGGGGCATCACGTACACGTTGGCGAAGTTGAACAGGTCTTTCTGGTCGGCCTGCGGGTCGGTGCTGAAGATATTCACGTACATCAGCATGCTGGGCACCACCTGGCTGACCAGGATGCCCTCGCGCACCACCAGCGGCGGGAGCTGGAACAGGACGATGTTGACGCGGTTCTGCACGTTGACGACGTTGATGTTCGGGTCGGTGCCCGGCTCGAAGTAGATGATGATCGCCGCCTCGCCCGCGCTCGTGGCCGAGGAGGTGATGAAACGCATGTTCTGAACGCCGTTGATGGACTGCTCGAGCGGGATGAGAACCGACTCGACCAGCACGTTGGCGCTGGCGCCCGGGTAGGAGATGGAGACCATGACGGTCGGGGGCGCGATGTCGGGGAACTGTGCGATCGGGAGGGTCTTGATCCCCAGCATCCCCAGGAACAGGAGGATGATGGAGATGACGATCGCGAACGCCGGTCGATGGAGGATTCTCGCAAACATGGTCCGGAAATACCCCCCGCTGAGTTCGTCTCCGTGAATGCCCGTGGACCGCCGTTATTCCGCGTGGAACTTCTGGTTCTCGAGGGCGTCTTCCGGCCTGCGGAACTCGAATTCCACCTTCCGGCCCTCCTCGACCTCTCGGATGCCTTCCAGGACGATCCTGTCCCCGGGGACGAGCCCTTTCTCCACGACGAAGATGTCTTCCAGCTCATGCCTGCTGGTCGCGATTAGTCTCCGATGCGCTGCGTCGTCCTCGCCGAGGACCCAGACGTATCGCTTGTCGAGGAGCTCGAACGTCGCCCGCTGGGGGATGACGAGGGAGCCCTTCAACGGCCGGCGGACCCTGATGGTGCCGGTCTGGCCGTGGCGCAGCAGCCGGCCCGGGTTCGGGAAATCCGCGCGGAATTTGATGTTCCCGTTCTCGTTGTTGACGTCGGCCTCGATCGTCACGCTGGTGCAGACCTGCGGGAAGATGTCGCCGTTGGCCAGCATGAGCTCGATCTTGTCGTTCTTCTCGTGCTGCTCGCGGTTCGCCATGTATTCAAGGTAGTATTTCTCGGGGACGTTGAAATAAACCCACATCACGCTGTTGTCGGACAGCGTCGTGAGAATGTCTCCCTCCTTGATCAGGCTCCCCTCTCGCTCGTGGAGGCGGTCGACGATCCCGTCGAAGGGTGCCTTGACCTCGGTGAAGCCCAGTTCGGCCTCTGCCTGCTTCACCTTGGCCTTGGTCTTGGCCAGCTTGGCGCGAAGCAGATTCAACTGGTTCTGAGAAACCACGTTCTCCTTGCGCAGCCCCTCATTGTACTGGTACTCCATGTCCGCCAGGTCGCGCTCGGCCTTCTCCGCGTCCAGCCTGGCCTCGTAGAGGATGGGCTGGATCTTGAACATCACGTGATCCTTGCTAACCATCTGGCCTTCACGGACAGCGATGTGAAGGAGATACCCGGGCTCCAGGGCACGGACCTCGATGTGGCGCTGCGAGCGGATCTGGCAGACGAAGGGCTCGATGATGGTGACGTCCTGGACCCTGGGGCTCGTGACCACCACCTTATGGGCCTCCTGGTGGGCCTCCTCCTCGTGTCCGCGGAAATACGACCGGAACTCGCCGGCGAGTCGGTCCTTGATCCGCCCGGCATTCTCGCCGAGATAACCGGCATAAAAATGAATTTTCCGCATGTGTTGCGGAGGAAGGAGATCGACCCCGACCTTCGACAGGCCCAGGACGCCGCCGATCGCGAGCGAGGCGAGGAGGAAGAGGGCGAGGGCAAGTCGCCGCGAGAGGCGGAAGACCAGCTTCATGGCCCCGACCGGTCCCCGTCCGGTCGAGACCGGCGGACGCCCCTGCCCGTTTCTCGCCGCTCGCCCCGCGCCCTCCGACGGTCCCTCAACCGGGCCGACTGGCGGCCGAGTCGAACCCACTGCCGGGAAATCTCCCGTCGGGTTGGGCCGTTCGAGGCCCGCGCCGAGCGGGCCCCGGAGTGCCGCGCCAACGCCGTGAGGACCGCCGCGCGGGGCCTGGTCCTGGGCCGCGGCGAGGGCATGATCTCCGGAGAGACGACCGATCACCACCTCGGACGCGGCGGCCGGCGGGGTCTCCAGCTCGCGCCGGCGCGCGCCCTGGGACTCGTTCGGGGGGAGTTCCTCGGCCTCGGGCTCGTTCGCCTCAGACGAGGGTCGTGAAACGGCCGTGCGGGATACGTCGCCCATGTGCTGGCCTCGTTGCCGGATACGACCGGCCGTACGCTTACCCTCCCGAAGGAGATGTTCGGATCGAAAGGGGGCTCCCATGGCTCGCGAAGGACGTCCCCCGGGATTCTTCAAAATCGTTCTTTTCCGTCGCGGCGATGCCCCGGGCCCGTGCGAGGGAGTTCGCCACGTATTCCCCGGCACCTCCCGACGCGGACGATCGCGCGGACGTGACAACGCCGGCCCACGACGAGACGACGTTCACCAGGGTGGTTGTCGACACGGCGGGGGCTACCCTGACCCAAAGGGTCGCGACCGCGTGCCGTGGACGATACCGGCCGTAGAACCTACTCAGCAGCGGAAAGGTCAAGCCGCGGACGTGACGGCGAAGTCAATCTGCTCGGCGTTCGATCGGGGACAGGTCGTGAAATGAACGTCGGATGCCCCCTGAATCGGCGGAAACGTTCCAGCCGATGCATCCGCAATATCGGCGTCCCTCTCATCCTTAATATCGTACAGGAGGGAATCCGCTTCCCTCAAGGAGCAGTGCGGCGGCCGACATCGCAAACTGGCCGCTCTGCCAGGCTTCGAGGCTGGCGAAGTTCCGAGGGAGTTCCTGTAGTGGAACTTCTCCTGGCTCGGACGATGGACTTTCTCCCAATGCCCGCACTCGGCAGACGTCCGGCTGGTGTTCCGTGGGTCCACATGGGCCACCGGAACTCCAGCCAATCGTGCCTTGTAAGCAAGGAAGCCACCAGGTTGGGCGAATCCCCAACCGCCAAGCCTGTTCCTCGCATCACCGCCACGAGCCGTGACCCGTTTCCGAAGTTCGGTCAGGTCTTCCACGCCGATGGCTCGGCCCGTGGCGAGGATCGCGGACTGGGAGGAGAGTCCAAACCGCTTGCGGATCTCGTCATGGAGATCCTTCCGGGCGGTAATCTTGTTCGAAGGTTTGCAGGCGAAAAGTTCACCGGCGATCCAGTCGACGGCGGCGTTCAACCGCTCCGTCATGGCCAACAGGATCTTGGCTTGCTCGGCATCGGGCATGAGTTGGATCTTCTCGATCAGCCTCATACTTGCATTGGAGACGAATCCGATCTCCCGGTCAATACGACGGCCGGACGGACCCGAGCGGAATTCCTCCGTCTTTCCATGGACCAGTGCCTCGGGGGCCGAGGATCGAAGCAACGAGAAGAACGAAATCAGGGCGATTGGAAGTCGACGGCCGGCGGGATAGACTCGGATCAACGCCCGGATCCGGTCGGCTCCGGGACCCGAGACGGCAACCTGGAGGGATCGCAGCCATGGAGAAGCGTCTGATTCCGGCGATGTTCGCCGTTGTTTTCGCCCTCGCGACGACGGGGAAGGCCGGCGACGAGGCTCGGCCCGTTCGGATGGGGAGCGGCGCCCTGACGTTTGATACCGTCCCCGGTTGGGGCCTGGCGCCCGACGGCAAATCGACGATCGGACCCTGCCACGGCGGTGTCGCCGTTGGCAAGGACGGCACGATCTACACCAGCTCTCACGCCGGTGTCTTCGCCTTCTCACCCGAGGGCAAGGTCCTTCGCAGCTTCCCCGGCAAGAAATACTCCGACATCCACGATCTGAAGATCCACGAGGAAGGCGACACCGAATTCCTCTACGGCGCCCGGAACAACGACGCGGAGGGGATCAAATTCGACGCCCGATCCGGCGACATCGCGCTGCACCTGCCTTTCCCGAAGGAATCGGGCCTCAATCTGAAAAAATTCATGCCGACCGCGATCACCGTCGCGCCCGACGGATCGATCTTCCTCTCCGACGGCTACGCGAGCGACCATATCTTCAAGTTCAACAAGGATGGCAAGTACCTGATGCACTTCGGCAGCCACGGCGACGGATTGAAGCAATTCCACACAGCGCACGGGATGACACTCGACACCCGATACAGCCCGCCCCGCCTGCTGATCTGCGACCGCAACCACCAGCCAAAGGGTCGGCTGCTGCACTATGGCCTCGACGGCGAGTTCATCGGCGAGGTCGTCACCGGTCTGGGAATGCCAACCTCGGCCTCGGTCCGCGGCGATTACGTCTCGGTCCCCGATCTCCATGGCCGCCTCGTGATCCTCGATCGGACCAACTCGGTCATCGCGGTTCTCGGCTACAACGCCGATCCGAAGAAGGGCGGGAACTACAACATCCCGCAAGAACAGTGGATCGAGGGCGTCTTCAGCGGCACCCACGGCTCATCCTGGGATCGCGAGGGGAACCTCTACGTCCAGGACTGGAACGTCTCGGGCCGGATCATGAAGCTGATGCGGGCGAAGCCTTGATCCCCTGAGAGGGCCGTTCCCGCCCCCGGCCCGATCGAGGCCGAATGTCATTCGCCCATCGACGGATGGAGCCGGCTCCTTCCCCATGACTCCGGGATGACCTCGTCGCCGAGCCGGCCCACCCTCGCGGAAAACCGAAAACACGAAACCAGAATCCCGTGGTTTCGTACCGCCGATTGGAGTACGATTCTAAACTCCACGAGCCAACGAAAGGGAAATCCCCGCGCGTGGCCCGTCCCGCACTTCTGGCGCAGGAATCGAGGTTGATTCTCCGACCCGCGAAGGGGGCGACGATGCGATACAAGATCCGGGCACTCGGCCTTGGCGGCATCCTCGATCAAACATTTACCTTGATCAAGGACCACCTCGGCATCCTGCTGGCGATCACGGCGGCCCTGCTCATCCCCTACTATCTGATCGGAGGTCTGATCCAGGTAGCGGTGATGCCCACCCTGCCGCCGAACCCGACCCAGGAGCAGATAGCGGCGGCCAACCTTCAGGCTGCAAAATTCACCCTGCCGTTCCAGCTCATCGGCGTCTACCTCATCGCCCCGATCACGAACGCCGCGCTGGTTTACGCGATCGCCACTGCCTATCTGGGCCAGCCGATCAGCCTGGGCGGGGCCTTTGGCAAGGCGATGGGCCGGATTCTCCCTCTGCTCGGAACGTGGCTCCTCGTCGGTCTGGCCATCATGGGCGGGATGATCCTCTGCATCATCCCGGGCATCCTGGCCGCCTTCTACTTCACGCTCGCCACGCAGGTCGTCATCCTTGAAGACCTTGCCGGAACCAGCGCGATGAGCCGGAGCCGGGAACTGATGCGGGGGAACATCGGTCAGATCTTCGTGCTGGGCCTCCTGCTCGCCATCATCAACGGCGGTCTCTCGCTCTCGGCGGAGTTGATCCCGCAACCGCACGCCCAGGCCGTCGCCATCGCGATTGTGATGGGGATCACGACGATCCTCTATTCCACGGCCCTCGTCGTGTTCTACTTCTCCTGCCGATGCAAGCTCGAGAACTTCGACCTCGCCCTGCTGGCCGAGTCGGTCGGTGAAAAACCGCCAACCGATCCGATGATCGGCGACCCCGAGTTGCAGTGGTGACCCGAGACGAGGGAACCATCCGATGGGCCTAACCCCGGCCGAGACGGCGGCCAACGACCCCGAGACGATCCGACGGACGGCCGAGCAGGTGCTCCGCCGTCCCGAGTTCCAGCTCGACCCAACGCCCGAGTCAGGGACCACGATCCTGGAGTGGACGCTCCGGGTCCTCCGATGGATCCTCGAGCCGTTCCGATGGCTCTTCAACGCGATGGAGGGCCTGCCCGACATCCTCCGATGGCTCATCGTGGTCGCTCTGTTCGCCGCGCTGGTGTTACTGGTCCTGCACATCGCCTACACCTTCGTGCAGGCTGTCGCGGGCCCGACGCGAGTCCGGGGACTCTCCGCGACAGCCCGCGCCACACCCCGTGATCCATCCTCGATCGAACGAGGCGCGTCGGAGGCAGCCTCACGCGGCGACCACCTCACCGCGATCCGACTGCTCTTCGCGGCCTGCCTGCTCCGACTCGAAGCGGCCGAGAAACGAATCTTCCGCCCCGGCACGACCAACCGAGAACATCTCAAACGCCACCGAAAGTCCCCCGTCTTCGAACCGTTGAAGGTCTTCGTCGACACGATCGAAACCCGATGGTACGGCCAGGGCGAATGCGGCCCCGACGACTTCGAAGTGTGCCGGGCCGCACACGCCCGAATCCGAGACCTCGCGCAGGAGCACGCCGATGCTCACCGCGCGTAATGTCGTGATCGCGACGATCGCCATCGCCGTCCTCTCGATCGCCTGGATGGCCTACTCGCTAGGTCGCCCGCCCGATAGCGGCGGCCTCGGACGCGACTCGTACGGCACCCGCGCCAGGGGCCGCCGCGGGATCTTCGAGGTCCTGCGAACCCTGGGCATCCCGGCCGATCGGGCGATCGGTCCGCCGACCTCGGCGATCGGCCCGGAGGTCACGCTCGTTCTCTGGCAGCCGCAAGCCGAGCTCATCCAGGTTGAGCCGGCCTATCTCCGCGAGCTGGCCCGATGGATCGAGTCAGGCGGCCGGGTCGTCCTCGCGCCCGACTCCAGCCCCGAGGTCGATCGCTCGATCCGCCAGAAAACCCGCAAAAAACCGGCGAAGCCCGAGGAACCGGCGAAATCAGCGGCCGAAGAACTGGGGCGGATGCACCTGAAGCTCCAGGCCATCGACCCGAAGACCGGCCGCCAGCCAATCCCGAAGGCCGAGCCAACCGCGACGGATGAGGTCCAACGGCTCCGTGAGATCCTCACGAACGCAGGCCAGGCCGAACCCACGTTTACGGTTGAAGTCCAGCCATCCGGCACACTGGCAAGGTCTCTGGGCGGAGTCGCGAAGATCCAGATCCCGGAGGAAAGCGTTTCCGTGATCGAGCCCGGCGAACCGGCCCCCGACGGAACGCTCACCTTCCACGACGAGAAAGGCCAGGGCCATCTCCTGGCCGCATCGTACCGGATAGGACGGGGCGATCTGATCGTCGTCTCGGCCCCCGAGATCGCCGACAATCGCCTGCTCGCCCAGGCCGACAACAGCGTACTGCTCGTCCGGCTGCTCGCGCCCGAGGGTCGGCCGGTCGTCTTCGACGAGTTCTACCACGGCCTGACAATCCGGGGGAATCCGCTCTGGCTGTTCGCCCAGCCGGGATACGCCGCGACGACCCTCGCCCTGATTGTCGCAATCCTGGTCTGGATGTGGCGAGAAGCCATCTTCCTCGGTCCGCCGCTCGACCCCACGCCCCGATCTCGGCGGACCATCTCCGAATACGTGGACGCCATGGCCCGGTTCCTCAACGCCGGCTCGACAAGCCGGCCGTTCCTGCTCCGCGAGTTCCGATCGGGCGTCGTGCGGACGATCCGCGACGAGCTGCACCTCCCGCCGTCGCGCGACCAGGTCGAGCGGATCGCCGCCGTCCTCGCCCGCCGCGACCCCGCCCGCGCCCGGGAGCTGGTCGAGGCCATCGCGGCGGTCGACGAGGCTCTCGACCGCGGTCAACCGACCCGCGAATCGGCCGCGATCGGACTGTTCGCCCGGCTGGCCGCATGCCTCCCGACCCGACCTTGAACACCTCAACCAAGAACCAATTACCAACAACCAATTACCAATTACTAATAACAAGGATCAAAAAGCCTTGTCGCTCGAAGACCACTACCAGGCCATCCGCGGCGAGATCACGAAGGTCATTTTCGGACAGGACGAGGTGGTCGACCTCGCGCTGGCCTCACTGTTCAGCAGCGGTCACGTGCTGCTGGAAGGCCCGCCGGGCGTTGCCAAGACGCTGCTCGTCCGCACAATCGCCGCGTCGCTGAGCCTCGACTACCGGCGCGTTCAAATGACGCCCGACCTGCTCCCGATCGACATCACCGGATCGTCGCTCTACCGGGAAGACACTCGGACATTCGAGTTCCGCCCGGGTCCGGTCTTCACCAACTTCCTGCTCGCCGACGAGATCAACCGGGCCTCCGCTCGCACCCAATCGGCGCTCCTGGAGGCGATGCAGGAGTTATCGGTGACGTATGATGGCGTGAGCCACACCCTCCCGCAGCCGTTCCTGACGTTCGCCACCCAGAACCCGATCGAGCAGGAGGGAACGTATCCACTCCCGCTGGCGCAGCTTGACCGGTTCATGTTCAAGGTGGACGTCTCCTATCCGGGGCCGGAGGACGAGGAGCGGATTCTCCGCGAGCACCACGCGACCGGCGGAACGTCGAACCCGGCCTGGATGCACGTGAAGCCGGTGGTCGGTCCCGAGGAGATTCTCCAGGCTCGCGAGACGATCCGGCGGACGCATGTCCGCGAGGAGGTGATCGGCTACGTGCGCCGACTGGTGCAGGCGACGCGGAACGACGAGTCGCTGGCCGTCGGTGCCAGCCCGAGGGCCGGGCTCATGCTGCTGATGGGGGCCAAGAGCCTCGCCCGGTTCGCCGGCCGCGACTTCGTCATCCCCGACGACATCAAGGCGGCGTTCCTCCCGGCGATGCGGCACCGGGTCGTCCCGGCGGCCTCGGCCGAGCTGGAAGGAGCGACGGCCGACGCGATCCTGGCGAACCTGGTCGAAGCGATCGAGGTGCCGAGGTGAGCCTCCAGATCCGGCCGGGACGGAACATGATCCGCGTGGCGGTCGCCCTGATGGCGGCCTCGCCCGTCTCTTTCCTCGTCGCCGGCGCACCGGTCTGGACCGTTGCCGGGGTCGTCACGATGGTGGTCGTCCTGTTCGGTGCGATCGATTACCGGGCGATCCGGTCGGCGTTCAAAACCCTCGCCATCGATCGAAGGATGCCGGCCGCGGTCGGCCGCGATCTGCCCTTCGCGGTCACGATCCGGGTGAGCGGCGGCGGACCGTCTCCAATCCCGGCCGAGCTGCGCGACGTGGCGCCGTCGGTCGCCGTTCCCACGTTCGTCGTCCACTCCTTTCGTCTGGAGAGTGGCGGTCACGTGGCGACCACAACATTCCGCATCCCAACCCGGGGACGGTTCGCCTTCGGACCAATCTGGCTCCGGCTGACCGGGCCGTTCGGGATGCTGGAGGCGCAGCGCTCCTTCGAATGTCCCGGCGAGGTGAAGGTCTTGCCCGAGGGTTTTGCCGCTGGCGAGGGCCTGCGCCAAGACGAGCGCGCCGAATTGCTCCGGCTCGACAAGCTTTCGCGAATCCGACAGACAGGAGTGGGCACGGAGTTCGAGACGCTCTCGGAATTCCGGCCCGGCGACGACCCGCGCCGGATCGACTGGAAGACATCGGCGCGGTTTCGTCGCCCGGTCGTCCGCCGGTTCCAGGTCGAGCGGCACCGCGACGTGATGATCGTGATCGACTGCGGCCGGCTGATGGGCTCAGACGCCGGCCGAGGGACCAAGCTCGACTGCGCCGTCGACTCCGCACTGATGCTCGCGCGAACGGCCCTCGACGGCGGCGACCGCTGCGGCCTGGCGACGTTCGACAACCAGGTGCTCGGCTACCAGCCGCCCGCCTCGGGGCCAAGAGCGCTTCGGGCGCTGGTCGACGGGGCTTACAATGTTCAGTCGCGGTGGGCCGAGTCGGACTTCGGACGGATGTTCGCGACGTTGCAGCAGCGGCAGTCGAAGCGGTCGCTCGTGGTGATCCTCTCCGACATCGCCGACATCGAGACCTCGACGCGGTTCCGGGCCTCGCTGGCGAGGCTCTCGCGCCGGCACGTGGTCCTATTTGCCGCGCTCCGAACGCCGACGCTCCGCCAGATCGTTGAGGAGCCGATGGAGACGATGCTCGACGCCTCGCGAAAAGCGGTGGCGTTCCGGGTACTTCGTGAGCGGGATGAGGCGCTGACCTCGATGGGGCGGGGTGGGGTGCAGGTGCTCGACGTCGAGCCGAGCCGGTTGACCGTCCCGCTGATCAACCGGTTCGTGGAGCTGCGGCGGGGGAATTTGCTCTGAGTCGCTCGCACCGGAATCCGTGGGCGATGTAGACCGCCCAGAACAGCGCCGTACCGCCCGCGAACGCGAGCCGGGCACCGGTCGACAGGTGGCTCTGGCGGACGTAGCTCTCGATGATCGCCGCGGCGACAAGCATCAGTCCCGCGCCGATGCCGGTGCGTCCGGCGTCGACACCGACCTCCTTCAGGCTCTCGGCCCGCGAAAGAAGTCCCGGGCTGATCACGGCCCTCGCCAGCGAGAGGCCAATCCCACCGAACAGAACAATGGCCCCCAGTTCCGTGATCCCGTGCGGAAGAAGCCAGGCCCACATCTCGGTGTGAATGCCGGCCCGGTGGTGGATCGCAATGAAGTCGCCGAGCATCAAGCCGTTGTACAGGATCAAAACCGTGGTGAAAACGCCGCCGAGAACCCCAACCGCCATCGACAGGATTCCGACCTGAAGGTTATGGCCGAAGAGGAACGAGGCAAACGCAAATTTCTCGCCGCCGCTCTGCTCGCGCCCGCCGCGCAGGATTTCGAGCAGTTGCTCCGGTGTCGAGCCGGGCGAGCGGGGGTCGCCAGGCATCATCAGGGCATACGCGGCGAGCGGGTCGCTCATCGCGGCGAGGTAGCCCAGCAGTCCCCCGGCGATCAACAGGACGGCCGACGCGGCGTGAAACCGCCATCGTCGGGCGATCATGCGAGCGAAGCCTTCGGTCAGGAACCGGCCCGCCCCTTGAAGCGCCGACTGCCTCGGCGGAAGATAGATCAGGCTATGGGCCGACGCCGCCAGGTCGTTCAGGTAGGCGATCAGCCGGGCGTCGGTCGTCCGGGTCGCGACCTGCGCCAGATGGACCGTCGTCCGACGATAAAGGACGTCCAGCCGGCTCCGCTCCTCCGGCGAGAGCCGCCGGGGGGATTTCCGTGCTCTCCGGACCAGGGACTCCAGCTCGTCCCAGTCCGGCCTGTTTCTTGCAATGAATCGGCTCATATCGATATCGGGGCGCCCATGATCGAGTTCGAGACGCCCGAGAACGTCCAGGTCGCCTACGAGGCCGCCGGGCTCGGGACACGGTTCGTCGCCTGGGTCTACGACAACATCATAATGATCGCGATCGGACTGGTCCTCTTCGTCGTCCTGCTCTGCGCGGGCGCCGCCTCCGATTCGCTGCTCAAGGACTTCGCGAAGATCCCGAACGGGGACGAAACCGAGTTGGGACGCGCGACCGCCTACATGGTCGGCCTCTTCCTGCTGGCCTGGGGGATCGGAAGCTTCCTCTATTATGGACTCTTCGAGCTGCTGGGGCGCGGGCAGACTCTCGGTAAGCGGGCGCTGGGGGTCCGGGTCGTCCGGCTCGATGGCTTCGCGCTGACGCCAGGCGCCGTCTTCGTCCGGAACATCTTCCGGGTGATCGACAACCTCGGACCGCTCTGGATCGTCCCACTGCTTTCCAAAAAATCGCAGCGGCTGGGAGACATGGTCGCCGGGACGGTCGTCGTCGTGGATAAGCCCGAGCCGATCGGTGATCTGCGGATGGTCCTCTCGGAACGGCCGGCGGTCGAGTCGCGATTCACGTTCGACGTCGCGGCGCTAAAGCGGGTTCGGCCGCAGGACTTCTCGGCGGTCGAGCAGATCCTGGAGCGTTGGGATTCCGTGGGTCCGATCCAGCAACAGCAACTGCTCGGCCGGTTGATACCGGCGCTGGTCGCCCGGCTCCAGGTCGAGCCGCCCGACTTCGATGATCGGCTGGTGTTTCTTCAGGACCTTCTCGCCGCGGAATACCGGCGCCAGCATCGGAACCTGGGATGAGCACCGGACCGGCCAGGATCCCCCTCTCTGGTCCTCAATTTTGGCCGGCGGATCGAGGAGATTCTGGAGGGATTTCGACCTCGGCGAGGGTGGCTTCCCGCGGACGGACAATCGGAAAGACATCCGGCCCCGGTTCGTTGCGACGCTCCATCAACGAGCCGGCCCCCGCGTTCCGGCACTGGTGAAGGTGCGGAGCGCGGGGACCTTGAGTGCGTCGGGAAGGCTCGGGGACGGGGCCGATTACTGGTCGCCGGCCTGATCGTCCTTCTTGGGGGTCTCGGTCGCACCGGAGTTGTCAGCCGGAGCCGCGGCATCGGCGGCCGGAGCGGTGGCATCGGCGGCCGGAGCGGCATTCTGCGGCTTCTTCGGGGTGACGAGCCGCTTGATCGCGGCATCGTTCACGGCCTCGACCTTGCCGAAAATCGGCGTGTTGATGTCGTAGCCGAGGTAGTTGAGCAGCTTCCCGATCGGCATCGGACGGATGCCCACGAGCCGGGCTTCCTGAATCACCTTGCCCATCCGCTCCTTGAGTTCGGATTCCAGCTTGAGCATGGGCTCCGAGCTGGGATTATAAACGTCGCGGAACGGCATGCGATCGTCGGTGACATACCAGTCGATCTGAGGGGTAAGCTTGCCGGTCTCCTTGCCGAGCCAGGGCGGCGGAAGGTCGTAATCCACCACACCACCGGCGTCCTCGATCATTCGCTTTAGCTCGGCGCGGTCGTCTCGGCCGTCTCGATTGACGTCGATCTTGCCCATGAAGGCGAAGTGGGTCGGGCTATTCGGCGACCAGGCGGCCGAGTAAACGATGTCTCCCACTCGGATCGGCTCGATCGGATTGTTCATCTTGACGATCCGGGCGACGCTGTAACGGTCGCCGATCTTGGTCAACTGGATCGTCCCCTTGGGCTTCTCGGTCGGGACGCCGGGGGATCGAGCATCGAAGATCGCCAGCATCATCTGCGGGCGAGCCCCCATCCTTCGGTTGACATTGACCTGCACCTCGCGCGAGTCGTAATCGACATAGGTCACGTAGCCATCGGGGTGGTCGAGAACGACGTCGCTCCGCTCGGCCTTGTCGCGCCAGTCGCGGATCTGGGTGGTCAACAGGCCGCGTTCCTTGTCGTGCTCTTCCTTCAGGCGGCGGTTCTGCTCGTTGAGGTTAGCGATCTCGGTGGTCTTGAGATCGTTATCCTTGGTGAGGGTCTCCACCTTCGCGAGCAGGCTTCCACGCTCCTCGACGTGCTTCTTCTGCTCGTCCATCACGTCGTTGCGTGCGGCCTCGGCCTGGCTGGTCTGCACGGCGAGCTGCTTGTTGTTCACGCTGGTGGCCGATTCGAGGGCGTGACGAAGGTCAAGATAGTCACCACCCATCACGGTCGCCAGCAGCGAGAGGTTCTCCATCAACTCGGTAAGGCGATCGAGCGAGGAGATGTACGTCCGCTTGTTCTCCTGGCGGAATGACTGGATGGCCTGCTGAACCTTTCCACGCAGGTCTTCCAGCTCCGCGGGCTGGGCGCCGGACTGCTGAAATTTCTGGAGCGACGCGGCCACCTTGGCGTCCAGCTCGTCGAGCTGGCCGTAAATCTTCTTATAATGGGCGTCGATCTCGGCCTTGGCCGCGTCGGCGTCCTCAGCACGAACGCCGATTCGACCGCGTAGGTCCTCGACCTGGGCCTGCAGTATTCCCTGGGCCTTCCGGGCGTTGGACTCACCTTCGGCGGCCTTGGCCCGCTGGGCGTCGGCCTGGGCGTAGCTGGAATAGAGGAAATAGCAGGTGACGGACAGGATAACCGAGAGGGCGATAAAGACCGCGACCGCGATCTTTAGCCCCTGGGATTCGTTCGACGACGCGGCCATGGATGTTGACTCCCTCCGGACGGAGCGGATGCGACCCGCCGATGCAAGCGGCCGGTTTGCTGATAATATGTCACACGCGAAGGGGGACGCGGCGCGACCTTCCGGAATTCGCCCGGACGGCCACCGCCCGGGCTCACCCGACCGGCGAAACCCACACCATCCATCCGATTGTAAGGACCGTCTCAACAGCGGTCAAACGGCGGCGGCGGGCCCGATCAGTCGCCCCATCCCTGGCGAGGAGCCTCTATGAGCTTGGATGCGCAAGGCGCCTTTTTGTTCCCCGAGGAATCCGAACAATCAGCCGCCTCACCAGCAAGGCCCGAGTCCGCTCCGGCCGACCGCCGGCCAACGTTCTTCATCCTCGACGCCTATTCCCTCATCTTCCAGGTCTTCCACGCAATCCCCGAGATGACCGGACCAGCCGGCCAGCCCACTCAGGCCGTCTTCGGAATCTTCCGCGACCTGCTCAACCTGGTGAAAGGACGCAAGGCCGATTACCTCGCCGCCGCCTTCGACGGCGCGGGGAAGGTCTTCCGATCCGAGATCTACGCCGAATACAAGGCCAATCGCTCCGAAATGCCCGCCGACCTCTCCGCCCAGATCCCCGTCATCCGCCGCGTCTTCGAGGGATTCCGCGTCCCTGTCCTGATGGAGGAGGGGATGGAGGCCGACGACGTGATCGCCACGATGGCCCGACTCGGTGAGGAAAAAGGACTCGATGTCTACATCGTCACCACCGATAAAGATGCCCGCCAGCTCATCAGTGACCACGTCCGCCTGCTCAACCTCCGGACCAGGAAGGAAATGGACGCCGAGGCCCTCGAAAAGGACTGGGGCATCCGTCCGGATCAGGTCGTCGACTTCCTCTCGCTGACGGGCGACTCGGTCGACAACGTTCCCGGCGTTCCGGGGATCGGGCCAGGATTTGCCTCCACGTTCCTGAAGGAATTCGGCACGCTCGACGCCCTGCTGGCCCATCCCGAGAAGGTCAAGGGACCCAAAAAGCAGCAGGCCCTGCGCGAACACAAGGAGACCGCCCTCCGCGCCCGCGAACTTGTCCGGCTCCGGGCCGACCTGCCGATCGCGATCGAGTGGGATGTTCTCAAGACGCAGACCCCCGACCGCGAGGCACTGATCGCGCTCTGCAACGAGTGCGGCTTCCACGGATTCCGGGACGAACTGGGTCCGCCAGCAAAATCGTCGGAGCCGGCCGAGGCGGCCGCCGCCTGGGTCGCCGATTACCGGCTGATCGACACGCCCGAGGCTCTCGCCGCGTTCGTCGACGAACTCCAGGGGCAGAAGCGATTCTGCGTCGACACCGAGACAACCGACCTCGACCCGCTTCGCGCCGACCTGGTCGGACTCTCGTTCTCGTGGAAGCAGGGTGAGGCGGTTTACCTGGCGCTCCGAGGTCCGGAGGGCTCGCCACACCTCGACGAGGCCGCCACGCTCGCCGCATTGAAGCCGATCCTGGAAGATCCGAACGTCGAGAAGGTCGGCCAGAACGTCAAGTACGACATGCTCGCGCTCGGCCGCGCGGGGGTCGACCTGGCCGGGCCGATCACCGACACGATGATCCTCAGCTACCTCCTCGAAAGCGGCGAGCGCAACCACAACCTTGACCAGCTCTCGCAGCGCCTGCTCGGCCACACGATGATCCCGATCAGTGCCCTGATCGGCAAGGGAAAGAATCAGAAGCGGATGGACGAGATCGACGTCGCGAAGGTCGCCGAGTACGCCGGCGAGGACGCCGACGCGACCTGGCGCATCGAATCGATCCTGGCGCCGAAGGTCCAGTCGGAGGGCCTCTGGAACCTCTACGCCGACCTCGAACGGCCGATGATCTCGGTCCTGGCTCGGATGGAGCGGGTCGGCGTCGCGGTGGACGTCTCCCGATTGAACCAGCTTTCCGAGGAGTTCGCCGGGCAGATGGCGACGATCGAGGCCGAGATCTACCGCCTGGCCGGCCGAACGTTCAATATCAACTCGCCGCCTCAACTCCGGCAGATCCTCTTCGACGAATTGAAACTGCCCTCGCTCTCAAAAACACCGGGCGGCGAGCAGAGCACCGCGCAGGACGTCCTGGAGGAACTGGCGAGCAAGCACCCGCTCCCGGCCCAGTTGCTCCGGCACCGCCAGCTCGGAAAGCTCAAGAGCACGTATCTGGACGACCTGCCGTCGCGGGTGCATCCCGACGACGGCCGAATCCACGCCTCGTTCAACCAGAGCGTGACGGCGACCGGCCGGCTCAGCTCGTCCGACCCGAACCTGCAAAACATCCCGGTCCGAACCGAGGAGGGGCGGCAGATCCGCCAGGCGTTCGTCCCAGGTCGGCCCGGCTGGTCGCTGCTGACGGCCGACTACTCGCAAATCGAGCTACGCATCCTGGCGCATTTCTCGGAAGACCCCGCGCTCGTGAAGGCGTTCGCCGAGGACCGAGACATCCACCGGGCCGTCGCGGCCCGGATCTTCGGCGTTGAGGAATCGGCCGTCGACGAGGCGCAGCGTCGGGTGGCGAAGACGGTGAACTTCGGCGTGATTTACGGTCTCAGCGCGTTCGGCCTGGCGGCTCGACTGGGGATCAGCCAGGCTGAGGCGGCGAAGTTCATCGACGCCTATTTCCAGGAATACGCCGGAGTGGACCGCTTCATCACGAGGTCGCTGGAAGAGGCGCAGACGAAGGGACGAGTGGAGACAATCCTGGGGCGGCGTCGTCCGATTGTCGGGATCAAATCGACGACCGGCCGATCGCGAAACCTGGCCGAACGGACGGCCGTCAACACGATCATCCAGGGCTCGGCGGCCGACCTCATCAAGCGTGCCATGATCCGGCTCGACGACGAGCTGATGGGGCGGAAGTCGCCGGCGCGGATGCTGCTCCAGATTCACGACGAACTGGTCTTCGAGGCGCCCGACGACCGGATCCCCGAGCTGGCCGAGTTGGTCCGCCGAGAAATGACCTCGGCATTGGCCCTCTCGGTCCCGCTCGCGGTGGACATCGCCGCCGGGCCAAACTGGCTGGATGTCGAGGCGATACCAGGATTTTAGGGCAGGGGAGTTTCGGCGGGCCTCGGTCCGTGCCGACGCCCCGAGAACGGCCATTTCGAGGCGCGAACCCCTCCCTCAGCGCTCGTGTCCGACTTCCCCACCGGGAACGCATCAAGGGCACTTCCGAGACCAGCGGCTCGCGCCGGATCACCATGTTCGACCTGCTCCAATCGCTCGACCACAACCCGTTCGTCTCGGGCGGGCTCACGTTGATGGTCCTCGGCTCGGCCGTCGCAACCCTGCGCCGGCTGCCGGGGCAGATCCGTGAGTTCCTCGAGCGCCGGTTCTCGATCACGATCGAGATCCCCGACCGCGACCCCGCTTTCGCCTGGGTCCAGAAGTGGCTTGCCGAACACCGATACTGCCGGCGCGCCCGAGACCTGAGCCTTACCACCACCTGGATCACCCGCGACCCCGACCCGTCGATCGATTCCGACCCCGAATACAACCGGCCGTCCGGCCCGGCCTCCGAGGCGAAGTTCCTCCTCTCGCCGGCACCCGGGATGCACCTGATGACCTATCGGGGCCGACCGATGATCGTCTATCGGACCCGGCGCGAGCTTCAATACGGCGGGTCGTCGGCGTTCCAGGAATGCCTCACCTTGCAGGTCATCGCCGGGAGCCGGACGCTCGTCGAGGCGATCCTGGCCGAGGCCCACGCCGCCTCGTTCCCGAAGACGCCGGGCGTCAACATCCTGACCGTCCAGGGCGGTGGCTGGTCGTCGGCCTCCTGGCAGCACAAGCGGCCGCTCGGCTCGATCGTCCTGGCCGAGGGCGCCCTTGAAGACCTGCTCGACGACCTTCGCGACTTCTACGCCTCATCCGCCTGGTACGCCGAGCGCGGCATCCCTTATCGTCGCGGATACCTGCTGCATGGCCCGCCCGGTACCGGCAAGACAACCACCGTCCTCGCGGTCGCCGGCGACCTGAACGTCTCGGTCGCCTCGCTGAGCCTCAGCAGCAAGCTGATGTCCGACGAGAATCTACGGACCCTCGTCGACGCCCTCCCGGCCGCCACAATCCTGCTGATCGAGGACGTCGATTGCGTCTTCAAGGACCAGCGGACGACCGAGTCGCACACCGGCGTCACGCTCAGCGGGTTGCTCAACGCGCTCGACGGCGTCAGCTCGCGGGAAGGTCGGGTGCTGTTTCTGACCACCAACCACCCCGATCGGCTCGACCCCGCGCTGATCCGTCCCGGCCGGGTCGATCGCCGGATCGAGCTCGGCCACGCGACGCCCGAGCAGGCGCGCCGGCTCTTCCTCTGGTTCTACCGGGGATGTCGACTCGACCCGACGGATCTGAACCAGCTCGCCGATCATTTCGCCGATCAGATCCCGCCCGGTCGCGTCGGGATGGCCTCGATCCAGGAGCATCTGCTCCGGCACCGGCGCGACCCCGAGGCCGCCGCTCACGAACCGATCTTCGAGGACGACGGCGAGGATTCGACCCAGCAGGCCGAGCCGGCCAACGGATGGCTCAGGGCGGAGTGACGTTGAAGTACTGGGTCCCCATCAGCGAGACGGTGAAGGTCGTCCCGTAGTAACCATTCATCGGCATGTCGAGGCCGGTGGTGAACTGATTGGGCGGCTGGATGTTGTCGGCCCGGATGATGGAGATGGTCAGGAAACCGCCGGTTGAGGAGCCGAAGTCGAACAACGCCGAGGAACCGTACGTCGACGGCAGCGTCCGCGTGATGTACGGCCCATTTGGCGCGTTCAGCCGAACGGTGATGCTGAGCGTGTAACCGGTGTCGTTGACCACCGTGGCGCTATCCCGGCTGACCAGCGGCGCGGTCGGACCAGGGAGGGGCCCGGTCGGACCAGTTGGAGAGGGATAGGGCAGCGGCGGCAAAACCCCGCCCGGCGGGAGCCCGACGCGGACAAATCCATACAGGTCACCCAGTATCCGCGTACGGACCGCCCCGACCGATCCTCTCATGTACGGCCGATACATCCCCAGGTCGGCCCGCCAGTGTGGCGCCAGGATCTCGGGTCCACCTGGAATTTGCGCGGAGAGGCGCGTCAACTGGATCTCGGCGCGGAGGACCTGACCCGTTCTCGCCAGCTCTCCAACGATCTGATGGACCTCGCGGACCACCCCATGAAGCCCGGGCGGCACCGGGACCATCGGGACGGACGACAGCAGGACCCGCGGCTCGACCGGGTCCACCCCGGGAGCGAGCGTTTTCGATCGTCGCATCGTCGGATTCCTCAAGGTAGCGTCGTGGCTTTATCGATCATACCACATCGTTCGGGCACCCGTTCAAATACGCGGGTCCGGCGCGTGGTGTCTTCTCGCGTGGGTAAACAGGCCCCTTCGGCGGACGAGGCTCGTCCTACGGTTTCCGTCCGATCGGCGTCTCTGTGGACGGCGCCCCTGCGCCTGGCTCACGGTGTTTTAACGCGCTCTCCAGTGGCCCATTACTTATCGTGATTGGCCCTCGGTGTAGCACTGAGGAGGTCGCGAGGCAACGGGGGCGTCAAGACCCTGTCGATCCCTGCCACGTCCTCGCCGGGCTTATTGCGGTGGATGATCGGGGTTGTTCTTTCGGAGTGCGGCGAGTCCGGTCCGGGCGGGCAGGCAGCCGGGATCTAGCAGGAGAGCGGCCTGGAAGGAATTGACTGCGATCTCAGGCATGTTCGCGGCTGCGGCCACTTGCCCCATCCGCCAGCGAGGTTCGGGGTCGTTCGGCCGCCGGGCGATCTCGGCCGTGAGCCGATCGAAGAAGACAAAGCTCTCCTCGATCGCTCGGGCGCGAGCCAGGACCTGGCGGGCAGCGCCTGCCTGGCCCAGGCGGGACTGGACCTGAGCAAGCAGTCGGAGAGCAGCAATGCTGATCGGCTTGACTTCCACCGCCCGCTCCAGATCCCGCAGGGCCCCCCGGGGATCGCCCTTGAGTGAGGCGGAAGTCGCCCGGGCGAGGAGGGCGTCGAAGTTATCGGGATCACGGCCCAGGGCGCGTGCCGCGAAGGCGGCGGCCTGCTCGGGATGGCCCAGTTCGTTTGCGTGGCACGCGGCGAGTCCAAGTGCCTCGGGGTCCTCCGGTGCGTCCCGGAGCATCTCGATGAGGTGGGGGGCGGCCCGATCGGTCCGATGCATTCGGAGGGCGGCGGCGACCAGTCCGAGGCGTGCCTCCCGGCAGTGGCGGTCGCGATGGTAGGCGGCCTGGTAGCAGTCGGCCGACTCCGGGTCCCGCCCAAGATCCTGGTAGGCTCGCCCCATCGCGAGCCAGGGGCGCGGGTCGCCGGGATCGAGTTCGGCCGCCGCCCGGAGCCGCGCCAGTCCCCGCTCATAATCGCCGGTGCTCAGGTGGATCGCCGCCAGGACCTTCAGAGCCATCGGCTGCTTCGGCTGGCGTTTCAGCGCCCGCTCCAGGGCGTCCCGGGCCTCCGAGCGGTGATCGAGTATGGCCAGGGCCATCCCGGCCAGTCCCAGAGCCTCCCCCGCGTTGGGGTCGGCGTCCAGGATCGGCCGAACGGCACGGAGCGCCATCGATGGCTGGCCCCTCCGGAGATACTCCGTCGCCCGGGCGAGCGCCTCCCGACGGGATAACCGGCCCCGACCGGCCAGGGCCGTCCATCCCAGGACGGCGGCCGTCATCAGGGCCGCGAACGTGGCGACCGCCAGCGCGATCGTCGTGAGGCGTCGCCTCCGGGGCGTCGAGGGAAGGGCCGCGGGGACGCCCTGACATTCCGAATCGATGGACATTGGCATCCTGGGAGCGATCTTGTCGAGCGGGTTTGGCGCGGGGCCCACCCGGCCCTCTCGCCAAACCCGCCTGGTTCCGATCAGTACGAGTCCGCCGAGATCACCTCGCCCTGGGCCCGCGAGCCGAGTTGCCAGATGACCAGCATGGACGTGCTGTTCTTCAGGAAGTGGACCGACCCGTCCGCGAAGGCGGCGTTGGCCCCGCCGGGGTGATAGCTGCTGAACGTGAACATCCCCGGCGCGTCGCCATCGAGGCCAGCCCCGACGTAACTGGCCCCGCTGCAATTGGGATACGGGGAATTCGGGGGGAGCAGGGCATTGCCCAGGGTTGTACTCATCTCGCCCTGGTGCCAGTCGCGGCCGATCTGGCTGTGGTTTAGGGTATTCATCTCCGACTTGCCGTCGGCGCTCGTCAGATACATGGCAGCGCAGCCCTGCAGCCATTGCCGAAAGCCCTGGGCGCCGAAGGGCATGTTCAGTAGCGGCGAGCCCCAGTTGGACCCCGGCGGCAATTGCTGGTAGTGCATGATGTCCTGGGGCGAGGCTTTCGCCGTATTGAAATCGCCCATCTTCCATTCGCCGAAGGCGATCGTGTTGCTGGTTCCGTCCGTGATCCCAGCCAGGGTGACGGGTTTCACGGCGGTGCCGATCCAGAACATCAGGCCATTATTGTCGGCCGGGTCGTTCGCGGCATCCGGATCGAGGCCCGAGCCCGCGCAAGCGAAGTAATTATTCCCAGCATACTGGTTGTTGTTGACGCCGCCCTTGCCGAAGTAATCCTGCACGGAGGGTGGGACGGAGGAAGGGCACAGGAAGGCCTTGACGCGCGTCGTAACGCCTGTCCACTGCGCCTCGCCGCCATAGAAGCCGGCGCTGGAGACCGAGCCGTCAGGCGCCAGTGAGAAATTCAGGGAGTTATAGAGTGGCTGCTGCTCGAGGAAGGGCAGCATCATCGAATGGGGACTCCACGACTCCCAGACCCCCTGGTACGACACCGTACCGCCGCTGTACGTGGCAACCGGCATCGACGGCGGAACACAATCATTTGTGGAGATGTAATTCTGAAATCCGAGGCCGAGCTGCTTGAGGTTGTTGGTGCACTGGGCCCGTCGGGCCGCCTCGCGGGCCGCCTGAACGGCGGGGAGAAGCAGGGCGATCAGGACGGCGATGATGGCGATGACGACGAGCAATTCGATCAGCGTGAAGCCGCGGCCGGGTCGCCGCGCAGGACGCTTCCTCATGGCACGATCCTTTCGGGAGAGAAGGAGGCAGAGGGAAGGGCGGACGTCGCCCGGGATCTCCGGGACGCCCACCCATGCGGGACGGACGCGAGCCGGGACCGGGACGATCGAGTCGAAATCGAGGAGCAGGAGAATCCACACCCAGCCAGGGCGAGTGTCCATTCAGCCCTTCTGGGCGCCGGGGTCGATCTGCGGCGACACTCCATACTTCGGGCCGAACTTTCTGGCCGCCGGCACGGGGTTCTCCACCTTCGGCGGGACCTTCTCGGCCGGGACGTTCACGATGGTCGGCTCCGTCGATTCGCCACAGCCAGCGATGAGAGCCATTGCCATCACCACCGCGATCGCCGGCACGGCCCGCCGACGGGGAGGCATCCCGGGGACAGCATCCGCGGAAAATCGTTCCTTTGGTCTCATGGGATCGCTCCTATCGCGGCGCGCGGACCGAGTCGCCGGCCTCCCCGTGGGTAGGCGCCTTCTCGATCGGACCGTCAACGTCGATGTCACCTAGCAAGGACTCGCTGTTCGTCGAGTGGGGGTTCCTCGAGTGGCTCCCCCATCACTACGATTGCGATCGCGACTTCTGCCGAACACAATTTCCCCCGGATTTCTTCGTGACTTCGCCGACCTGCCCTGGGCGCGGGCCGGAGTGATGGCAGTGGCTTTCGCTTGGGTATGGAGTGATGCAGATTCCGTGGAACGAAAATGCAACCCATCCAATGACGGGACAACCGGTTGCGGACAGATCAGCGACGAACCATTCTTAGGATGAAGTGTATTTCTCTTTATTGCCCAACCCCACGGAATCTACGCGTTCGATGCAAACTCTTGTCTTGCAACATGCTGAAATATTTTACGTCCCGAATTTAGCCCTCTGCATGCTCACGGCGGTAGGTCTTTCACTGTTTCCAGATGCCCAGCCTGGCGAAGAGGTTGGCGACTCGTGATGCGTTCCGTTCAAGCAACTCCGCGATATTCGTGGCCCCCGCCGCTCGCCAGGAGCCGATTGCCGCTTTGTGCAGCGACGCCATCACCTGCGGGGGTCGGATCCCTCGCGGATTCGGCTCGCATCCTCGCCCAGCGTCACGTCCTGCACGTCCTACAATCGGTTCTCGATCGACCAATGCCCGAGTGCCCTGGTCAGCAACCGGTCGGGATCTCGGGACGCTAGTGATGATGCAGCGCGACTCGCCCGAGGTCTTCCCGTCCCGCGCCACCTCGCTCTCAATACGCCTGACCTGGGCTACGCCCGGCCAATCCAGGTCGTCGTTCAGGGCCGTGATCTCCCTCAGTGCCCGCCGCGCAAGTCGGCCGTACCCCTTGTCGATTGTCGATGCCGTATCCAGGGCCTCATCCCGGATCCTCCGATGCCGAAGGGGAAAAGGCGCCCGTCGCCTCTGGGGCGAAGGCCGCCTCGATGTCGCGCAGGAGCGTTGGCTGGTTCTCCTCGACGAACACAAGGGAATCGCCCCCGACAACGAGCCCCTCTCTGGCAGAAGTCGCGCTGACAGAACATCGCATCATTCGCAATCAGTCGCCCTGGCAAGACCAGCCCATCCAGCAGCCGGAGGGCCGCCTTGTGCTCATTGTTCTTCGCCATCGCCGTTGGGGACGGCCGCCTGGACGAGCGTCAGGCCCGATTCGGAGACCACCAGCGAGAGCAGTTGCACAATCTTCTCCTTGCCGTCCAAGCAGCCCCGAACTGATTTGTCATTCAGGGCGAAGGCATTCTGTGGCGTAGCCCTGATGGAGACGGGCCGGCCAAGGGCCGAGGCGATGCATCAGCGGGAGATCCTGATTGACCGCCGATTGGGCGATCGTCGCGCACTCCTGGCCCCGGACAGGAGGGCCAGGCAGACCGCGGCGAGGAGAGCCGGCAGGGAATGTCGTCGGCCGTACCGGCTGCGAAGGTCGGGGATGGCGGCCAGGAGAGGTGAGGAGACGAGCGGCGGCCTGGGTGTGCATGTGATACTTCCATGCGGGGGAGTTCGCGTGATGCAAGGTCTCCAACCGGTACGATCTTCTCCTACCCGCTCACATTGATACGGCGAATCCCCCCGGAATCGATGGCTGGGTGCTTGATCAGGTCCGCTCTCGTGGATATAAATGCCGATCGCCTCATCGTCTGCCCTGGAGTGCTCTCGATTGGGTCAACGTGATGCGTGATGAGTTCGGCTCCTTCGTTCAGCGGATCCGCGACGGGGACCAGGACGCAGCCCGTGAGCTGGTCCGGCGCTTCGAGGGCCTGATCCGTCGCGAGGTGCGGATGCGGCTGAGCGACCGCGCCATGCTCCGCGTCTTCGACTCGATGGACATCTCGCAGTCGGTGCTGGCCAGCTTCTTCGCACGGGCGTCCTCAGGCGAATTCGAGATCGAGACCCCCGACCAACTCGTCCGGCTGCTGGTTGGCATGACGCGGAACAAGCTGGCCTTCCAGGTGCGTCGGCAGCGTGCCCGTCGCCGCGACAACCGGCTGAACGAGGCGGAGCCGATCGAGCGGTTCGACATTGAGGGGCGGGTGCCGGACCCCGGCAAGGTCGTCTCCGACCGCGACCTGATCGATGCCGTCCGCTCACGGTTGCGGGACGAGGAGCGGCGACTCGCCGACCTTCGCGCCGATGGCTGGGAGTGGTCCGAGATCGCAAACCGGGTCGGGGGATCGGTGCCGGCCCGTCGGATGCAACTGGCGCGGGCGATCCGGCGGATCGCCCGGTCCCTCCACCTCTGTGGCGACCCCGATGGCTGAACTGACGCTCTCGCAGGTCGTCACCGTCTTGAGGGTTGACCAGGCCGAGCGGTGGGCGGCCGGCGACAGGGCCCCGGTCGAGTCGTACCTCCGTGCCTGCCCGGAGCTCGCCGACGATGCCGAACTCATCCTGGATCTGGTCTATAGCGAGTTCCTACTCCGCGAGGACTGCGGCGAATCCCCCTCGCTCGAGGAATTCGCGTCGCGGTTTCCGTCGCTCGCCGACGCACTGGCGCTCCAGGTCAACTTTCATCACGCCCTCGAACGGGACGATTTCCGCAAGGACCACGAGAGTCGAAGCGAAGAGAGGCCGGGCCCGGCCGGCGGCGAGGAACACCGGGATTCCGATGGGGCCCTCGCGAGCGGGTGGAACGATGAAACCCCGGCACCGGCGGGCCTGCCGACGGTGCCCGGATATCGGATACTGGAGGAACTGGGCGCCGGCGGCATGGGGATCGTCTATCGGGCGCTACACCTCGGCTTGCAGCGCACGGTGGCGCTGAAGCTGGCCCGTCGCGGCGGGCACACTGGCCCCGAGGAGCTATCTCGCTTCAAGGTCGAGGCCAGGGCTGCCGCCGGGCTGCACCACCCGAACATCGTGGAGATTTACGAGATCGGCGAGCTGGCCGGCTGCCCCTACCTGTCGTTTGAGCTGGTCGAGGGAGGCGACCTCTCCCGTCGGATCGTCGATGCGCCGATGTCGCCGCGGGAGGCCGGTCAGCTCATCGAGGCGATCGCCCTCGCCATGCACTACGCACACGAGCGCGGGGTCGTCCACCGCGACCTGAAACCTGCCAACATCCTCTTGACGCCGGACGGCATGCCCAAGATCGCCGACTTCGGGCTGGCGAAGATCCTTGCCCGTCGCGACGTGCAAACCTGCAGCGGCACCGTTCTGGGCTCGCCGGGTTACATGTCGCCCGAGCAGGCCGACGGCAACGTTCGGCGGGTCGGGCCCGCGACGGATGTCTACGCCCTGGGGGCGATCCTCTACGAGCTGCTCGTCGGCTCGCCCCCGTTCTGCGCCGCAACGCCCCTGGAGACCCTCCGGAGGGCGACCACTGAGGAGCCGATCCGCCCATCGCGGCGCCGGCCGGGCATCTCGCGTGACCTGGAAACGATCGTGCTGAAGTGCCTGGAGAAGGAGGAAGGTCGGCGATATGCCTCGGCGCGAGAGCTGGCCGAAGACCTCAACCGTTTCCTCAATGACGAGCCAGTCCGGGCCCGCCCTGCCACCCCCGCCGAACGGGTCTGGAGATGGAGCCGGAGACGGCCGTCGCTGGCCCTGGCGATGGTGACGGCCGCCCTGGCAATGGTGATCGCCCTGGGCGTCTCGGTGAGCTTCGCGCTCTACCACTACCGGGTGGCGAACGAGTTGCGAGCCCACGTCCGCAGAAGCGAGGCCCGCCAGCGGCAGATCGACCGGCTGACCGCCGAGTTGGCCTACGATTACGGCCAGGGGCTCTGTGAGCAGGGGGACGTCGGGCCGGGCATGCTCTGGCTGGTCCATGGCCTGAAGATCACCGCGCAGGCGGGGAATCGCCCTCTCGAGCATGCCTTCCGGCTCAACCTGGCGGGCTGGCGGCCCCGGTTGCACCCGTTGCGGCTGCGCCTCCAGCAAAAACGGCCCCTCCTGGCCGCGGCCATGAGCCCCTCGGGGGAGATTGTCGCGACCGCGGAGGAAGGCGGCCACATCCGATTCTGGGATGTGGCCACCGGAGGCGAGGTCGGCCCAGCCATCGAGCATCCCGCGGCCATTCTCTCTCTGACCTTCCGGCCCGACGGCCGGGCCCTGCTGACGATCGGGAGCGACCAGACGACGCGACTTTGGGATGTCGCCACCGGCCGCCGAATCGGGGCCTCGATCCGGCACGATGACGCGATCTTCGGCACGGCCTTCAGCCCCGACGGAACCCAAATTGCCACCGGGATTCTCCGCGAGGCCCGTATCTGGGACGTCGCCACCGGTCGGCCGATCGGCGGCCCACTTCGACACGATCACGTCGTGCGGGCCATCGCGTTCAGCCCCGACGGCCGCACCTTGCTGACCGGCAGTTTCGACCGGACAGCGCGGCTCTGGGATGTGCGCCACGGCGAGCCAATCGGGATACCCCTCGCCCACGATGACTACGTTTCCTCAGTCGCGTTCAGCCCCGACGGCCGCACCCTGCTCACTGGGTGCTACGACGGGGTTGCCCGGCTCTGGGACCGGGCTTCGGGACGACCGCGGGGCAAGCCCATGATCCATCAGCACTGCGTCGAGGCCGTGGCCTTCAGCCCCGACGGAACCAGGGTCCTCACCGGCTGCCTCGACGGGACAGCGCGGCTCTGGGAGGCCGACTCTGGGGAGCCCTTAGGGGCGGCCCTGCGGCACCAGAATTCGGTCTCCTCGGTGGCCTTCAGCCGCGACGGTCGGACCATTCTGACCGCCGGCAACGACCCCGCCGTGCAGGTCTGGGAGGTTGCGAGCCTCGAGGGACTCGCGATTCGGCACGACGGATTCATCTGCAAGGTCCTCTTCAGCGCCGACGGGAGGCGTGTCCTCTCCGCCAGCATGGACCACACAGCGAGGGTCTGGGATGCCGCGACCGCCCGCCCCATCGGGCCACCGTTGCGGCACGACGATGTCGTCCGGGCGCTGGCGATTAGCCCGGACGGCGCCACGGCCCTGACTGGCAGCGATGACGGGACGGCGCGGCTCTGGCGTATCCCCAGCGGGCGGCCGATCGCGAGCCCGCTTCGGCATCAGGGGGCCGTCCGCCAGGTTGCCTTCAGCCCCGATGGGACGGCCGCCCTGACCGGCAGCGACGACGGGACGGCGCGGCTCTGGCGGGCCGCCACCGCCGAGCCGGTCGGCCTGCCTCTGAGGCACGACGGGGCGGTCCTCGCGGTGGCCTTCAGCCCTGACGGCCGGTTCGCCCTGACAGGCAGCAGCGACAGGACGGCGCGATTGTGGGACGCCGCCACCGGCCGGCCCCTGTTCACCCCCCTCCGGCATGAGGGGTCGGTCCTGGCGGTGGCAATCAGCGGCGACGGCAAGACCGCTCTGACGGGCAGCAGCGATCGGACGGCGCGACTCTGGGACACCGCCACCGGCCTGCCCCTGCTCACCCCGCTCCGCCACGACGGGCCGGTCTCGCTCGTCGCCTTCAGCCCCGACGGCGTCACCGTGATCACCGGCGGCTGGGATCGCCTCGCCCGGCTCTGGGATCGGAAGACGGGCCATCCGGCCGCGCCGCCGCTCCGCCACGACGGCCGCGTTCGCGCCCTGGCGTTCAGCCCCGATGGCTGCTCGGTCCTCACTGGCAGCTACGACCGCATGGCCCAGCTCTGGGACAAGACCACCGGCCGGCCGATTGGCCCACCCTTCGCCCACCAGCGGCAGGTCTGGTTCGTCGCCTACAGCCCCGACGGCCGCAAAGCCCTCTCCGGCGGCCAGCAGGATGCTGCTCACCTCTGGAAAATTCCAACGCCATCGGACCGACCCGTCGAGGAGATCGAGCTGGAAACCCAGGTTGCCACCGGCATGGAACTGGCCAAGGATGGTACTCTCCGGCTCCTGAATTCCCACGCCTGGATGGCCTCCCGACGCCGGCTGGGCATCCTCCACCACGAGTTTGGAAACGGCGACCGGTCGCAGCAAAACGATCCGAACACTCGACGATAGAACAGGCGGATTCCTCATCCACTGTCCAGGTGCCCGGTCTCCTCGCCTGTGGTTGGGGTATTGCGGGGGATAGGCCCGGCTCAGACGCGATCCTCTTGCCGGAGCATGAAAGGGTCGCGTAGCTGTGGGACGACGCACGAGAAGAGGCCCCTCCCGCGTCGCCAAGGGGCGGGGCCGCGGGACGGAGGTCGAGCGGTAGGTCGTAACGGAAGGGCTGGCAGGCCTGGCGAGTATATTTGTGGTGGCCGAGGAGGCTGTGCGGGTTGGCGCGGCCGCCCGACCTGGTATACCGTCCACCGTGTCGTAGTTCGATCGGAACCGGGCATCGCTCCGTGTCGTGTTCGACGAGCACGAGCGGATGTTACGGGCGGACCGGCGCCTTACGGGGAGAGTTCTTGGGGCTACTATTGAGCACCGTCCTCTCCAGCACGTCCAGCACCGCGAGGTTGTTCTCGCGCTCGCGGTCGTGCAGGACTTCGAAGTGCTGGGGCCCGAGCAGGTTCGTCTGACCTCGCTGCCATTTCGCTCGCCAGGAATCGAGGAATTGCCGGGCCTCGGGGCTGGTCGCCAGCCATCGGTCAAGCTGCACCGGCGAGAGAACGCGGGCCTCGGGCGGCGCGTTCTCGTCGAACGCGTAGAAATCGTGAGGGCCGGTGACCCTCAGATCGGCCATCGGGCGCCGGGCCGGCGGGGTCCGCTCGTAGGCCAGCCAGTTCGCGATCGCCAGCCGGATGATCCGACGGCTACGCTCCGGCTCACGGTGCCAGACTCGCCAGGCGTTGTAGATCGATTGCTGCTGCTCGGGGGTAAAATACGGGTCCAGTAGGCCGAACACCGCCGACCATTTCGCAGGGTTCACGCGTCCTTCGACGGCCTCCGATGGCCGGCATTCCGCTGCGATCTTATAGTTATCCGACGGCGGCGGGATCGCGCTGAATGCCTTCGCGTCGTCGAAAGCCTGGCGAAGGAGTTCCGGCGTTGTGCGCGGGTCGGACGCCCATTTTTCCAGGAGGGCACGAATCCGGGCGTGACGTTCCTGCGCGTGGAGCCAGCCGTTGTACGAGGCGAACGCGATCTGGTGGTGGATCGTTCGCAGCAGGGCTCGATACCAGACCCAGGCGCCGGCCATGTCGCCCTGCTCCCCCGCCGAGACGCCTCCAGCAGCGCCAGCCAGTGGAGCATGCTGCTCCGCAGCGGCATCCCGTCCGGGACGGGCCCGCATTCGGGTCGGTCGGCGGCCTGTCGGTAGAGGTCAAGCGACTCGCCGTTGATCTCGACCTCGCGACGGAGCGCCTCCGGAGTCTGCGACCAGGGCGCGTACCTATCGAGCGGGCCCTGGATGTGCTGCCCCGACGACCGGTAACGCTCCTGGGCGAGCCGGTAGAGGACCATCGCGTTGCGGTCGTCGGAAACCTCGAGCGATCGCGAGGGGCCCGGCAGGAAATGGTCGCCGATGTCGGGCAGGCCGAGCACTTGGGTCTGCCACCACGCGTAGGGCAGGGCGGCCATCGCCAGCACGACCAGGGCGGCCGTTCGACGTCGTCGGCGGGTCGCGAAGACCCATTCGGAATGGCGCGACCAGGTACTTCACCGTCGGGAAGCTGCGGGCGAGCGTCGATGCGGTCGTCATGGGGCGGCCTTTCTGACCTGCGGAACCCGGCGGGGTGGTCGCATTCGGATCCGCATCGGACCGGGCGGAGTCACGCCGCGGCCCCGCACCACGCCCGGCCCGCCGAGACCGTCATCCGGGAGCTTTTTCAAATAAGTACCGACGAGTTCCTCGTCCTGGATCGGGATCTTGCCGCGGTCGCGCCGGTAGAGCTCGCAGGCGAGCAGGATGACCAGCTCCCGATAGGCGCGCGCCTCCTGCGAGTAAAGAACGGGCGGGCTGAAGTTCATGAGCAGGGCGCGGGCGTCACTCGTCGAATCAAACCATCGGTGCAGCTCGCCTGGGGAGAGGGCGCGGGCGTTTGCAGGAGCATCGGGGCCGAAATCGTAGAAGCGGACCGGGCCGGGCAAGGTCGGATCCGGGTCGGGCCGGCTATCCGGCGGCAGGGCGTAGTACGCCATCCAGTTCGCGAACGCGAGCCGGAGCACCCGACGGCTCCGCTCCGGCTCGGCACGCCAGAAGCGCCAGGCGGCGCCCAGGGAACGCCATTGGTCCGGGGGAAGGATCACCCCCGCCCGCCACAGCCTTTGCTGGAGCCCCTCCAGGGCGAGGTAATTGCCCGGGTTCCTCGGGCCGTCGAGTTCTTTCATCAGGCGGACGTAGTCTTGCTGAAGCCCCTCGGGCCCAGACGTCGCGAACGGGCCGCAGGCGACGACGTCATCAAGCGCCCGCCGCAACATCTCCCGCTTCGTCCGTGGGTCGTTCGCCCACTGATCGATCCGGGTACGAAGTCCGGTCTGCATCTGGTTGGCGAGAATCCGATGGAACGGGTGTCCCCGCCGGCCGAAGTGATAGGAGGCCCGCAGGGCCGCCCGATACCAGCCCCAGGCGCCGGCCATGTCGCCCTGATCCTCACGCCGAGACGTCTCCAGCACCGCCAGCCAGAGGAACGCGCGGAAGGCCTGGTAATGGGGACCATCGTCGGCCAGCGACGCCGTCGGCAGGGCCTTGGGCCGCTCCGAACCGCGACGGAAAAGCTCCATCGCCTCTCGGTTCGCCTCGGCCCACTTGCGGGCGTCCGGCGAGACCTTCGACCACCGGACATTCTCAACGGCCCATGGATCCTGCCTCGGCATGCCGGTCCGGGTCTCGTCCTTCCATCCCAGCTTCGCCCAGGCCTGCTCGTAGAGCACAAACGCATTTTGTTCGTCGGGAATCGACCGGGCGCGAGACTCGGCCAGATCGAACGGGTCGCCGATGTCGGGCAGTCCGGCCAACTGAATGAACCACCAGAAGACCGGCGCCGCGATCATCGAGAAGACGACGGCCGCCATCGTCATCAACCGCCGACGGCTCCCGAACAGCCACCGGAACGGCGTGACGACGTGGCGGAGCGTCGGGAAATTCCGGCTGGTCGCGGATGGCGTCGGCATCGGATGGGTCCTCCGCGTTCCAGGGTAGTCGCGCGGGCGAGCGTGGTCAACGACATACGTCAAACCAGAATAACCGGCCGAGGCTACTGTCTTGCCCGGCCCCGGCGGGGGCGTTACCTTGGGTCGCATCCCGAATGAAGGATGAAGCTTAGAATCGGGCCGTCCCGTGAAGGCCGGTCCCGAATGCCCAATCTCTTTGGCCGCCCCGGAGATCCGCTGCATGACCGGTCCGCGATGGAAACGCCCGACGATCGCGATCGTCAAGGCGGCGGTCGCGGCGCTGGTCCTCTGGGCGGTCGGGCGGCACGTCTATCGAACCTGGAACGACCTCGCCGCACGCGGCGTCGACCTGCACTTCGACCCGAGCTGGCTGGCGATCTCGGGGGCGCTTTACCTGGCCGGACTCTCGGCCTGCGGATTCTTCTACGGGTGGATCCTCCGGGCCGGCCCAACTCCCATTGGAATGATCCCGGCGCTCCGGGCGTACCTCGTTAGCCACCTGGGAAAGTACGTACCGGGGAAGGCCATGGTCGTGGTGATACGTGCCGGGCTCTCGATGCCCTTCGGAGCCCGAGGCGCGACCGCCGCCATCGCGACGTTCTACGAAACCCTCGTGATGATGGCCTCCGGCGGACTGGTCGCCGCGGCCGGATTCGGTGCCGTCACCGGATCGGGACAGGTCACGCTCGACATTCCGGGCTGGGGACCGGTCGACCTGCCGATGTACCGCCTGGCCTCACTCGCCGGCCTGGCGCTGGGCCTGGCGTTCCTCGCGGTGGTGGCACCCCCAATCTTCGGCCGCCTGGCCCGGTTCATCAGTCTGCCCATCCCCGGCGTCGGGCCCGACGCCATGCCCGGCCTCTCCAGCGGCCTTCTCGGCACAGGAGTGCTTGCAACATCGATTGGATGGGCTCTTCTTGGAGCCAGCCAGCTCGCGGTGATTTGTGCCATGGAGCGCCACGGAGTGTCCTCGGCCCTGATGGTGGCGGCCCCGGTGGTGATCGCCTCGGTGGCGCTGGCGACCGTCGCGGGCTTTGTCGTCGCGGTGATGCCGGGCGGCCTCGGCGTCCGCGAGGGCGTCCTGATGTCGGCCCTCGCCCCCACACTGGGGGCCGATCGCGCGGTGGTCGCGGCCCTGGTGCTGCGGCTGGTCTGGGTCGCGGCCGAGGTCCTCGCCGCGGCCGTGCTGGTCCCGATCCTCCGTCCCGGGCGGGTGACCCCAGATGCGCACACCGGGACAAATCCTTCCCTGCCCGCCGAGGTCAGACCGAATCCATGATCCGGATCAGCGTTGTCATACCGGTCCACAACGAGGAAGAGAGCCTCCCCGCACTGCTCGGCGAGCTGGCGGCCGTCTGCGATGATCCCGCGATCGGACCGGCCGAGTTCCTCTTCATCGACGACGGCAGCCGAGACGGATCCTGGCGGGTGATCCAGGAACTCGCCCGATCGGATCCGAGGGTCGGCGCGATCCGGTTCCGCCGGAATTTCGGCAAGGCCGCCGCGCTCATGGCCGGCTTCCAGGCGGCGCGCGGCGCGTTTGTCTTCACAATGGACGGCGACCTTCAGGACGATCCCGCCGAGATCCCCCGCTTCCTTCAGGAGATGGAGACCGGTCGCGACGTCGTCAGCGGCTGGAAGAAGGTCCGGCACGATCCCTGGCACAAGGTCTACCCCAGCCGGATCTTCAACGCGATGGTCAGCTCGATGACCGGATGCCGGCTCCACGACCACAACTGCGGCTTCAAGCTCTACCGCCGCGAGGTCCTCGACGAGGTCGGAATCTATGGCGAACTGCACCGGTTCATCCCGGTTCTGGCTCATGCCCGGGGATTTCGCGTCGGCGAGGTCGTGGTCCAGCACCGGGCCCGGCAGTTCGGGCAGTCGAAGTACGGCGTGATGCGGATGGTCAAGGGCTTCCTCGACCTGCTCACCGTCCGGTTCCTCACCCGGTTCAGTCAGCGCCCGCTCCACGTGCTGGGCGGGTTCGGGCTCACGCTGACGGCGATCGGCGGCATGGGACTACTCTACCTGGCGATCGTCTGGCTCGACCCGAACCACGAACCGATCGGCCAGCGCCCGCTGATGTTCTACTCCGGCGCCTTTCTCAGCGTCGGCATCCAGCTCTTGAGCCTCGGCATCCTCGCCGAGCTGGTGACGGCTTACAATATTCGTCCCGAAGACACTTACAGCGTCGTGGATCGGATCGCGACCCGGGCCGAGGACCGGCCCACGCTCGGCGTCGGCGAGCCGACCGGCCCCCGCGAGGTGCAGCCATGAGCCACGAGGACGACCTGACGGAAACCCGCGATGACCATCCCTCGTCGCCAAAGCCAGTCCCTAGCGACCCATCGACCCCGCCGATCGACGACATCGAGAGCTGGATGCCACCGATCGACGACGAGGCGTTCAACGACCTCTCGTCCAAACTCGATCTCCACCTGAACCTCGCCTCGAAAGGCGAGCCCGATCTCAATGCCGATGCCGACTCCGACTCCGACTCCGACTCCGACTCCGATCTCTACACCGACATCGACGCCGATCAAGGCCCAACGCCTCTGGTTGTCGGCGAGCCGGCCGGAATGCGCAGTGAAGTGCGCCGGTACACGGCCATCGTCCTCATCATCTCGGCGACGTTCCTGGCAGCCGGACACACCCTCCGCCAGCCCGCCTTCATGACGGCCAACGACATCTCGCGGTGGTGTACCGTCTGGAGCCTGGTCGAAAAGGGAACGTATGTGATCGACGAGTGCCCCTGGCAGTTGCAAACCCAGGACAAGATCCTCTGGCCGCCCAGCGTCCCGAACGATCTCTCGGGCGAGCGGATTCCGGAATCCGAACGGCATTTTCACTCCAGCAAGCCGGCCTTGATCTCCACCGTGATCGCCGGGCTGATCTACCCGGCGCGCCGGATCAGCAAGATCCCGCTGGATAAGGTCTTCGAAACGCTGAGGTACGAACGGAACGTCCAGAAGCCCGACCCGGCGCATCCGGGCCAGTTTATCGGCGTCCTCGAACGGCCGGCCGAACCGATGAAGTGGCCGGTCTACGGATTCTACTTCAAACCGATCCTGCTTCTGTTTAATGTGATTCCGTTCGCGATTTTTCTGGCCTTCTTCGCACGGATGCTCGACCGATACGCCGTGAACGACTGGACCTGGTTCTTCTGCATGATCGCGGCGACGTTCGGAACCTACCTCTTACCCTACACCCAGACACTCAACAACCACACACTCGGGGCTTTCGCAACCTTCTTCGCCGCGTATCACTTTTTATGGATCTGGGACGAGCGGCGGTTGTCGCCGGCCCGGTTCGCGGCGGCCGGCTTCTTCGCCGGTCTCGCGGCGGCGACCGAACTGCCGGCGCTCTCGCTAGCGGCCCTGATGTCGCTGGTCTTGCTGACGAGATATCCGCTCAGCACATTCCTGTACTTTGTCCCGGCCTCCATCCTGCCGGTGGCGGCAATGGTCGGGGCGCAGTATGCCGAGTTCGGCACGATGTACCTGCCCTACGAGTCGTTCGGCACCCCGACTTACCTCTACGCCGGAAGCTTCTGGGAGACGCCGCTGGAGCTCGACTATTTCAACAAGGAGCCCGAGCATGTACGCGTCTACCTGTTCCACATGCTTTTCGGCCACCATGGGATCTTCTCGCTCACGCCGCTCTTCCTGTTCTCGACCTGGGGCGCCGCAAGGCTGCTCGGTGGGCGTCGACTGCTCACGCTCTGCATCGTTTTGACGCTGGTCACAATCGTCGGCCTGGGCGCCTATTACCTCCACGATCCCGACGCCTGGTCCCCTGGTGGCGACAAATTTGAGTACGCCTGGCTACTGATCTCGATCCCGATCCTCTTCGCCGTGCTCGCCCTGCTCTCGGCGATTCCCTGGCTCCGCGGCATCGACCGCCCGATGGAGGCCATGGCCTGGATGACCTCGCTGATCTCGATCGTGGTCATCGCCTTCTACGCCTGGACACCCAAGGCAAGAAACTATGGCGGATCGGCCCAGGGCCTGCGCTGGGTGATGTGGCTCATCCCGCTCTGGCTCCTGCTTCTTCCCCGCGGTATCGAGGACGGCCGCGCCCGAATCCGGCTCCGTCGCCTGGCGATGTTCGCGCTGGCCATCTCCGCACTCTCGGTCGGCTACGCGATGCGCAACCCCTGGAGCCATCCCTGGATTCTCGACGCGATGGAGCAACTGGGCGTCTATCACCTCCGGCATTGATGAACACAAACCGGCTCGCTCAGGTCGCGATCGCCTCGAAGCCCTCACGGACCTCCGAGGCCGACGGCCGTGCGAGCTGGCGCACAACCTCGCCATTGCGAAGGAACACCAGGTTCGGCCAGAGCTTCACACGATAGGCTCGGCCGAGCCTGCGCCCAGGCCCGTCCTCAATCCGAATGTGGCGGACCTGAGTGTACTCGTGGAGCAATCGGGCGATCTCCGGGGCCATGGCCTGGCAGTACGGGCACCAGCTTGCGCCGAATTCGAGGAGGACGGGTCCCTCGGTCGCCCGGATCTCCTCGGGGGTTGGCTCGCGGCCGATCTCGATGTCGTCGGGTTCCGGCATGTCGCACCTCTCGATGGATCGCGATACGATCGTTCTCGACGAGGCAACCGGGCAAATCCGGCGCCCTCCACTCCACCGCGTCCCCCGACCCAAGGAGCCCACCGCATGAGGCCCGATCGAGCCCGCTCCCTCCTGATCGCGATGGTCCTGTCCCTGCTGGCCCCGGTCGTCGCCGCCGCGGCACCGGCGAGGCCGAACGTGGTGATCGTTCTGGCGGATGACCTGGGCTTCTCGGACCTCGGCTGCTACGGCAGCGAGATCCAGACGCCGAGGCTCGACGCCCTGGCGGCGGGCGGAGTTCGGTTCACGTCATTCTACAACACGGCTCGATGCTGGCCGAGCCGCGCCGCAATCCTGACCGGCTATTACGCGCAGGAGGTCCGCCGGGACATCGTGAAGGGCGTCCCCAGCGGCGCGCGAGGCCGACGACCGGGCTGGGCGAAGCTGCTCCCGGAGCGGCTCCGACCGCTCGGCTATCGCTCGTATCATTCGGGGAAGTGGCACGTCGACGGAAAACCGCTCTCCAACGGCTTCGATCACTCGTATTACATCGAGGACCTCGGCCGATACTTTAGCCCGAAGGTGCTCTTCGAGGACGACCAGAAGCTACCGCCGGTCCGGCCTGGGAGCGGCTACTACACCACCGCGGCGATCGCCGACCACGCCATCGGCTACCTCGACGACCACGCCGCCCACCACGGCGACGATCCGTTCTTCCTCTATGTCGCCTTCAATGCCCCGCATTTTCCATTGCAGGCCCCGGCCGAGGACATCGCACGCTACAAGGGGCGGTACGATAAGGGCTGGGAAGCCGTCCGCGCCGAGCGCTGGAATCAGATCCGGAAAATGGGCCTGGTCAACGGCCGTCTTTCGGACGTCGAGCGCGAGGTCGGCCCGCCGTACCACTTCCCCGAGGCTCTGAAAACGCTTGGACCCGGCGAGGTCAACCGACCGCTCCCCTGGTCGAGCCTGACCGCCGAGCAGCGGGCCTTCCAGGCGTCGAAGATGGAGATCCACGCGGCGATGGTCGACCGGATGGACCGCGAACTCGGCCGGGTGCTCGACCGAATCCGATCAATGGGCGCCTGGGACAACACGCTGATCCTCTTCCTCTCGGACAACGGTGCCAGCGCCGAGATCATGGTCCGTAGCGACGGCCACGACCCGAAGGCGCCGGCGGGCTCGGCGAAGACGCATCTCTGCCTGGGGCCGGGGTGGTCAACCGTCTCGAACACGCCGTTCCGACGGCACAAGACGTGGGTTCACGAGGGCGGGATCTCCACGCCGCTGATCGCCCACTGGCCGAAGGGAATCGCCTCGCGGGGTGAGTTGCGGCACGACCCCGGGCACGTGATCGACCTGGTTCCGACGCTCCTGGCGCTCGCCGGCGCCCAACCCGAGGAGTCGAAGGCCGGGGTCCCGCCGATGCCGGGCAAGAGCCTGCTCCCGACGTTCACGCGGGATGGCTCGGTGACGCACGAATCGCTCTGGTGGGAGCACGAGGGGAACCGAGCGATCCGGCTGGGCGACTGGAAACTCGTCGCGGCGAAGGGGAAACCGTGGGAACTATTCAACCTCTCGACCGACCGGACCGAGACGAACGACCTCTCGGCGCGCGAGCCGGAGCGGGTCCGCGAGCTCTCCGATCGCTGGCAGAAAATGCACGACGAGTTCGCCGCGATCGCCAAGGGGAGCGATTGATCGGGCGTCCCAAGTTCAGCGGACCGTCCCGGGTTTCGACTCCGGGAGCTGGATGTCGCCAAGGTCGCGGACCTTCCCGGGGGCGACCTTCACCTGGAAGAGGGTCCGGCTGATGAACACCCCCCCGAAGCCCTGGTCGATGTGGACCTCGTAAGCTCGACCGGGCACCAGCCGCTCCAGGCGGAAGCGGCCCGCGAAGTCGGACGAGGCCGAGGCGGTGATCCCCCGGCCGAGCGGGGCGAATAATCCGACGCCACGCGAAATCGGCTCGCCGCGATGGTCCACGACCCGGCCCGTGACGGTGCCCCAGGGCCGCATCCGGACGGTGCAGGGGGCCCCATCGTCGCCCTGGATCGCAAGCAGGCCGATCAGCTTCCGATCCTCCTGCAAGAAGGTGAACCACCGGGGCCAATCAAGGTGGAGCCCGTCGATCGCGAAAGTCGATGAGCGAAGGGCGGGCTCACTGCGCCAACGGGGATACGGCCCCTCGCTCATCTTCGCCCCGACGACGGGCCGACCCTCGTCGTCGACCAGCGTGACGCGGCGAGGACGATCCGGGAAGACGGTCGCCGAGAGCTCCATCGGCCCGTTGCCCTCCGCCGGGTCGATCAGGACGATCGCCGCGTAATCCCGCTGCACGAGCGTAATGTTGCCGAAAGACGGCGCGACGCTGAGCGTCTCGTCGCTGCCGTAGTCGGTGATCTTCTCCAGGAAGGTCCAGTCGGTCTTGCCCGGGGCGAAGAACCCCTTCGGGTCGACGTGAGCCGGTCGATAGCGGGCCTCACGGAGCGTCTGGACCAGGACAGCGCCCGGACCCGGGAGAACAACGCCCCGATACGAGCCGTCGGCCTGCCTCGCCGCCCGCGAGAGGGGGAAGGCGGTCTGCACCTGGAACCGGTCGGTCGCTTCCCGGAACGACACGCTCGGCAAAACCGGCGTATAGCAGACCTCAGCCTCGACCGGGCGGCCCGATGGGTCGCAGACCGTCAGCCGAAACGGGATCCCCCGCGGACATTCCACGGCGACCTCGCCCGCATCGCTCACCTTTCCCTTCGTCGGGAAATAGGGCTGGCCCGGGCTCGGCACGGCCACGACGAATCGATCCGAGGGACTGGAACGAGGCCCCGTCTCCTGGGTGCATTCCGCCTCGGTGAGATTCGCCGAGAGGCCATCGAGGATAAATCGCCCGCTCGCGTCGGTGAAAGTCAGAGATCGGCCGGTCTCCAGCGCGGAGATCGCGTCCGCCCAGGGGCCGACCCAGGCTTGCGCGATCGGCTCGCCGGTCGCTTTGTCGCGCACGACCCCGGTGATGGTCCGCTCCGCCTTCATCGCGAGCGTGAAGCGGGCGCCTCGGACGACGGCTTCGTAGGGGCGTCCGAATGGCCGAGTGCGGAAGTCGGGCGCCGCCCGGGTCATCACGATGAGAGGCATTCTGGCGAGCCCAGGCGCTCGGATCGCCAGAGAGACGAGACGCTCGCGTCCGAGGCCATCCAGGCGGAACCGACCGTCGTCGTCCGAGACGGCCTGCGTACTCGCTTCAGAAAGGACGCCGGGCGATTCGAGCGTCTTCTCATAATTCTCGGGCGCCACGAGGATACCCGCGGGTCTCGGTCTCCATGTCTCGAGATGGGCGTCGAGATCCCGCTTCCACGGCACATAAAGGGCGGTCACTCGGACGGTGGCACCAGCGAGAGGACGGCCGTCGGGGCGGAGCAGCCGGCCCCGGATCGGTACGTCGTCGCGCGGCAGGGTCAGCATCATCTCGGAGGGTTTGGCCGGGCCGGGGGGCGAGGACGACAAGCCGTCCCGGCCCCAGGTCCGGAGCCAGTCCGGCCCATAGCCCTCGGCGGTCGCAATCAGGAAGCCCGGCCGACGCGCGGGAAGTCCGTCGATCGCCGTGAAGGTCATGTCCTTTGCCGTGAACCGGAACCGGCCATCCGCCCCGGTGATCGCACGAACCGGACCCGGCTCGGTCGGATCGGCCTCGCGAGGGCGCAGAATTCGAGGCGCGATGTGGATCCGGGCGCCGGGGATTGGCCGGCCCTCGGTGTCCACGACCTTCCCCGCGAAGACGCCCGCGGTGGCCGGGTCTTCCGGATCGATCGGCGCGGGCGGACTCGGAGCGACCGCATGAGGAACCGGCGGCGGATCGTCGGCCGACCGGAGCCCCGCCGCGCCCGCCGCCCCGATCGCGATCAAGAAAGCCACCGACGCCACCACGCGACCCCAGGCGATCGCGGCCGTCCGGGCGACCGCCGGGCCCCGGTCGGCCGAGAGAATCGCAACCGTCGCCCGACGAATCCATCCCGCCCGGTCGACGACCGAGAGCGTCGCCGCGGGCCAGGCCACCGCCGGATCGACCCCGCGCCGGATCAGACGGTCGCGGAGCCGCTCGCGTCCCCGGGCAAGCCGGCCGGCGACCGTCCCCGACGGGCATCCGATCGCCTCGGCCGCCTGATCGCGGGTCAGGCCGTGCAGGTCGCAGAGCAGGACCGCCATCCGATAATGCTCAGGAAGCCGCGCCAGCTCCTGATGGACGATCCCGGCCAGTTCGGAGCGGGAGGGGTCGTGCGGCGGGATCTCCTCGCGACCGGCCACGGCGCGTTCGCGATTCCGACGACGCGTCGCCTCGATCCGCGCCTGCCGGGCCGTCCGACGCGCCACCCGGTACAACCACCCGGCCAGCGAGCCCTGCACCGCGATCGAACCCGCCCGACGGGCCAGAACAAGGAACGTCGCCTGGAAGACGTCCTCGGCGTCGGAGGCGTCGAGCGGGCCGAGCGACGACCGGCAGACCGAGAGGACCATCGCCCCGTGCCGGGCCACGATCGCGGCGAACGCCTCGCCATCGCCCTGCTCGGCGTAACGCTCCAGAAGCTGGCCGTCCGTGAGGCTGGCAAGAGTCCCCTCGCGAAACAGCCGACCCAGTTCCTCCGGCGCCCTCTTCATGACGACGACCCTCCTCAAAAATCGGCCCCTCGATCCTCCGGGAGAAATATGGGCGCCGACGCGGTGGCTGTTCCATCTTTTCCCGATCGGGACCGGCAAGGCCACCAGAATCCGGCCAGGCATGCCTTTTGCGGCGGAGTCCTGCAGAGACGCGGCGAGGGGATTCGGAGTTTCACGCAGAGACGCAGAGGTGCGCAGAGTCGCAGAGAAGTCCGAGAGATCATGGACATGGCAAAAACTCCAATCCAATGACACGACTTCATTTTCCTGGTCTTTGTTTTCTCTGCGTCTCTGCGGCCCTTTGCGTCTCTGCGTGAAACTCCGAATCCACACCATGGACCACGGGAGCCGAGCGTGCCATGAGTCGATCGGGGACGCCCGAAGTCGTCGTGATCACCGGGGCCTCGGGAGGAGTCGGGCGTGCGTCGGCGATCGCGTTCGCCCGGCGTGGGGCGCGGGTCGGGCTACTCGCCCGCGGCCGGGCCGGTCTGGAGGCGGCGCTTCGCGACGTCGAGGCGGCCGGCGGGCAGGGGCTCATCGTGCCGACCGACGTCACCGATCCCGACCAGGTCGAGGCCGCCGCCGAGGCCGTGGAACGCCAGCTCGGGCCGATCGACGTCTGGGCGAACGTCGCGATGGCGACCGTCTTCGCGCCCGTCCACCTGATGAACGCCCAGGAGTACCGCCGCGTCACCGAGGTCACCTATCTGGGCTTCGTCCACGGAACGCTTTCCGCCCTGCGTCGGATGCGCCCACGCGACCGCGGGACCATCGTTCAGGTTGGCTCGGCACTCGCCTACCGGAGCATCCCGCTTCAATCGGCCTACTGTGCTGCCAAGGCCGCGGTGCGCGGCTTCACCGACTCGCTCCGTTCTGAGTTGATCCACGACCGCAGCCGCGTGCATATCACGATGGTTCAGATGCCTGGCCTGAACACGCCGCAGTTCCTCTGGGGCAAGAGCAAGATGCCCCGACGCGCCCGACCGGTCCCGCCCGTCTATCAGCCCGAGGTCGCCGCAGAGGCGGTCGTCTGGTCGGCCCACCATCGCCGCCGTGAACTGTGGGTCGCGCCCTCGACCATAAAGGCGATCCTTGCCCAGAAGGTCGCGCCCGGACTCGGCGACTGGCTCGCCGCGAAAACCGCCTACGAGGGCCAGATGACCGATCAACCCGATGACCCCCATCGTCCCAGTAACCTGTGGGGGCCCGTCGACACCGACTCCGATTTCGGCGCACGCGGGCCCTTTCGCTCCGAGGCCCACGGGCACAGCCTGCAATTCTGGGCCGATACCCATCGCGGGCTGCTCGCGGTCGCCGCGGCGGGACTGGCGGGCCTCGTCTACGCCGCCTGGCTGACCGGCGACCGGACCCCGAGGACCGTTTCGAGAGAGTGACGAGGCCGCCCCGGGGGGTTTATACTTTCGATGCGGCGCCGGCGCAGGCGTCGATCGTTCCCCGCGGCGGACCCGGCCCATGCATCTCCTGTTCGTCCACCAGAATTTCCCCGCCCAGTTCGGCCATGTCGCGCGGCACCTGGCGCGCCGGCCCGGCTGGTCCTGCTCGTTCGTCTCTCAGACCGAGCCGGGCGAGTCGAACGGCTTCCGCAAAATTCGATACGCACCGGTCGGCGGCGCGAGGGCCGAGACCCACTATTGCAGCCGGACGTTCGAGAACGCGATCGCCCACGCCCACGGCGTCTTCGAGGCGTGCAAGGCCCAGCCCGGACTTCGACCCGACCTCATCGTCGGCCACAGCGGGTTCGGCTCGACGCTCTTCCTCCCCGAGCTCTATCCTGGCGTGCCGGTCGTCAACTACTTCGAATATTTCTACCACTCCCACCAGTCCGACATGGACTTCCGCCCGGAGTTCCCCCCGGCCGAGATCGACTTCCTCCGCGCCCGGGCCCGGAACGCCATGATCCTCCTCGACCTGACCCATTGCCGATCCGGATACAGCCCGACCATCTACCAGCGCTCGCTCTTCCCGGTCGAACTCCGACACAAGATCGCCGTCATCTTCGACGGGATCGAGACCGACATCTTCCGCCGGCTGGATGGCCTCCCGCGCCGGATCGCCGGGCGAGAGATCGGGCCCTCGACGCGGATCGTCACCTACGTCAGCCGCGGATTTGAATCGATGCGCGGATTCGACATTTTCATGAAAGCGGCAAAGCGGATC
Source organism: Planctomycetales bacterium (assembly GCA_027449865.1). GTDB lineage: Bacteria > Planctomycetota > Planctomycetia > Isosphaerales > Isosphaeraceae > JAKAUH01. The sequence goes on along the minus strand of DAIDKV010000022.1, from coordinate 40,983 downwards.
TACCAGCGGTTCCCCGATGTCGTCTTCGTCGTGGTCGGCAGCGACCGGATCTGCTACGGCGGTGACGAGAAACACATCCAGCACCGAACGTTCCGAGAGCACGTCCTCGCACAGGACGATTACGAACTCTCCCGGTTCCTGTTCACCGGCCTGGTGCCCACACAGGCCCTGGTCGAGCTTCTGAGCCTCAGCGACCTGCACATTTACCTGACCGTTCCGTTCGTTCTCTCGTGGTCGCTGGTCGACGCGATGGCCTGCGGCTGCACGATTCTCGCCTCCGACACGCCGCCCGTTCGCGAGATGATCCAGCACGGGCAAAACGGCCTGCTCTCCGACTTTTTCGATGCCGACGCTCTCGCCGATCGAGCGGTCGGCGTGCTCCGCGATCCCGAGGCCGCTCGCCACCTCGGGCGCGAGGCCGCCGCCCTGGTCCAGCGCCGGTATGCGCTCGAGGTCACCCTCCCCGATCTGATCCGATGGTTCGAAAGCAACCTCGCTTCCGGCACGCCGCCGGTTTGCCACGCTCCCTGATCCGGCCCCGAGGCCGGATGATTCCGGCGAAGGTCTCACGATGCCCGATTCGGACCCGATCCACCCCGCCGCAATGGATCCCGACGCGCTGGCCGCCGAGTGCGAGTTTCGCGCGACCCGGCGCTCGGGGCCTGGCGGTCAGAACCGGAACAAGGTCGAGACGGCCGTCGTGCTGACGCACCGGCCCACCGGCCTTCGCGCCGAGGCCTCGGAGCGCAGGACCCAGGGAGAAAACCGGCGCGAGGCGCTGTCGCGGCTCCGGATTCAACTGGCTCTCTCGATCCGCCGGCCGATTGAGCGAGAGGACGGATCGTCGATCGTCCCCAGCGTGCTCTGGCGGTCGCGATGCCGGGGCGGGCGGGTCGTGGTCAGCCCCGACCACGAGGACTTCCCGGCGATCCTCGCCGAGGCGCTCGATGTCCTCTCCGCGCTGGAGGACGACCCGAGACCAGCCTCCGAGCGGCTCGGCTGCTCGGCCACGCAACTGGTGAAGCTGCTGAAGGAAGAGCCCCGAGCCCTGTCGCTTGTCAACGAAAGACGCCGGCAGGCCGGGCGGCATGCGCTCCGTTGAACCGACCGGCGGCACGGGTGCGGGTGGGCCCTCGATCGAGGGCCCCCGTGTCGCCATTCGGAACAAGGGCGCTGTTCGCCTCGGCCGGCCGGCGATCTGGCTCGGCTCGGCTCGACTCGACTCGGATCAAGCTGGATCAGCTCGTCTCGGCTCCGGATGGTCGGTTCAGTGTACCGGCTCGACGCCGGACGGAGCCGACAGCTCGGTCAGCTCCTCGGGGGTGAGGTCTTCGAAGGCGCGTCCGTCGCGCTCGAGTCCCTCCTGGAGGCGCTGAGCGATCTCGCGGAGTTCGGGCGAGTCGATCACGGCGGCGAGCTCGGCGAGTTGCGCGGGATCGAGATCGCCAAGGAGTACCCCCTGTTGGTCGAGTTCGAGCTCCATCCGCAAGGCGGTCTCCCAGAGCTCGGCGTGGGTCTCGGCGGAACCGCCGAAGATCAGGCTCTGGTCGCCGCGAGTCAAGCGGTTCAGGTCGTCGACGTTATCCAGGCCAATGCCGATGAGGGCGGCTCGGAGGCGTCGGGGCCGAGGGCTGGATGGCTGCGTCAGCATCATCGCGCGGAGGGCCTTTCTCAAGGGAGTTGCCGGGTTCGACTGGCAAGGCGGTCCGGCGAGTGCCAGGTCATCGGCACCGCCGGAACGTCTTGCGATTGTCTTATCGGTTTCTTCCCGGACGGCAAACAGCGCCGGCCCCGGGTTTCCCCCAGACCGGGCGTGGGCGACCGGCAACGGTCTTACGATCCGCCCAGGCACTCCCGGGCGACATTCCGGGCCACTCGATAAGCAGCGCGGATCGTCATGCCTCGGGCCTCGATCTGCTCCTCGCTGAAGAGCCGCCCCTCGCTCGTCGGCAGGCCGGCGAGCGTGACGGTCAACGGCAGCAAGTCTAGGAATTGTCGGTACTTCTGCTGCAGGTCGTTGGGGTTCGCTTGATCGGCCACGGCCCGGGCTCCTCGGTCCTGATTGGGGTCTAAGGCGCGGGGTTGTCCACGGGAAATCCCGATCGCGAACGTCGCGAATTCCGGAGGTCCCGTCTCCATCGAAGGTAGCGCGCCGGCCGTCCACGGGCAAGGCCGTAGCGAAACCGCATCCCCGCGCCGATTACGGAGAGGATTTTGAGGGCTTTCCCTTTGACGCGGACGGATGGAACGGATATAGTGATCCCAGTCAAGCCGCTGCCGCCGAAACGAGTGAAGATCATCCGGCGGCACGAGACTCGCACCAGGACGGGGTTCCTGGAGTCCCGCCTCCCTTCCCCGATCCCGGCCAGGTGGATCGAATCGCCCGACACGGCGGTTCTCCCACGGGGTAATCATGGCCCCAGCCGCGATCGATCCTGAACTCTCCTGCAAAGCGGGAGGGTCGGGGGCTCGGATCACCCCCTCCTTCGCCCGGCCCATACCCTGTCGGCCCGGTCCGCATCCCGCGGGCGAGTCCCTGCGTTCGGCCAGGACGATCCCTACTCGTTTGCACTTCGGAGGATTGATTGATCCGACGCATGGAAGAGGAAGTCCCGACGGGCTTCCGATCGATGGACCTGAGCCCCACGATGCTGCGGGCTCTGAAGCAAGCTCGATATTTCCAGCCCTCCCCCATCCAGGCCGAATTCATTCCAAAGGCCCTCGACGGACTTGACGTCATCGGCCAGGCCAAGACGGGCACGGGCAAGACCGCCGCCTTCGGCATCCCGATCCTCGAGATGCTCGAACCTCGCGGCCGCGGGCCTCAGGCCATCATCCTGGCCCCGACCCGCGAATTGACCCAGCAGATCGTCGTCGAGGTTCAAAAACTCGCCGTCGGCCGCGATGTCGTTGTTTGTGGCACCTTCGGCGGCGAGCCGATCGAACGTCAGATCCGCGCGCTCCAGCGCGGTGTTGACATCGTCGTCGGCACTCCCGGACGCGTCATCGACCACATCGAGCGACGCACCCTCTACCTCGGCGAGATCGTTCATGTCGTCCTCGACGAGGCCGACCGGATGCTCGACATCGGTTTCCGACCCGACATCGAGCGCATCCTTCGCAAGCTCCCCGAGCCGCGCCAGACCCTCCTGCTCTCGGCCACCATCAGTGCCGACGTCCGAAAGCTGGCCCATCGCTACATGTACCAGCCCGTCGAGGTGAATCTCTCCCGCGACGAACCCTCGGTTGAGACGATCAAACAGTTCTGCGTCACGGTCCAGCCCGACCGCAAGATGGACCTCCTGATCCACCTGCTGAAGCGCGACCGTCCCCGGCAGTGCATCGTCTTCACCCGGACCAAGCGAGGCGCCGACCGCCTGGCCGATCGACTCCGACGGACGATCCCAGGCGTGGCCGCGATCCACGGCGACCTCCCGCAGTCCACTCGCGACCGCGTGATGCGCGGCTTCCGCTCCGGAGAAGTCAGCATCCTCGTCGCCACCGACGTGGTCGGCCGCGGCATCGATGTCGAGGGCCTCAGCCACGTCATCAATTACGACATCCCCGACGACCCCGAAAACTACGTTCACCGGATCGGCCGGACCGGCCGAATGGGCAAGGACGGGATCGCCTACCTGTTCGTCTGCCCCGATCAGGGCGACCCGCTGACCTCCATCGAAAACCTCACCAACAAGCTGATCACCCCGATCCGGGTCGATGGCTTCGAGGTTCGTCGGGATTCGACATTACCCTCGGCTCGCGAACTTTACAACAATACCGACGCAAGACGTTCCGTGGCCCTGAGCGCTCGGTAACGGCGAAAGATGTGGGGGCTCGCCTGGATCAGGTCTCAGGCGAGCGGCCCCAACCCTCGACGTCCGAGGCGAACGAAGAACGACCGTCCTTCCTCGCGGAGCCGGTTCGAATCCTTGTGCGGATCGGGCTCGTCGCGATAGAGCATCCCCTCGCATCGCCTGACGATCCGGGCGGCCTCGTCGCCCAGCGCGGGCAAGCTTCTTGCGCGTTCCACGCCCGCGCGCGCCTCCTCCGGCGTGATCGCGCCGGGGGGTCGGCCCTCGGCCACTCTCAGGTACTCGACCAGTCCCTCGACAATCTCCATCGCGACCGCCGGGCCATCCCGAGCTTCCGGCCTCGCAAGCTTGCGCGCCAGGCGCCTCGCCAGCCGGCGCGCCTCGGCCGGGCCTGCCAGTCCGCCGGCGATTCGGGCCCGCCGACGCACCCAGAGTATCCCGATCGCCGCGGCCAGCAGCAGAATCAGGCCGACCGCGACTGCGGCGTAACGCGATGGGGTCCGTCCCTCGGCCTCCACCGATCGGGAGAGGTCGGGTATGGTCGTGGGATCGAACGAAGGGACATCCACCACCCGAACCGGCACCGCCGGGGTGACGCGGGTCAGGTAATGCCCGGAGGTGGGATCGTAAGCGGCGACCGCGACCGTCGGAAGGACCAGCTCGCCGGCGCGGGTCGGCCGGAGAGTGTACGAGAACGTCCGCGCGGGCGGCTCGCGGACCAGCTCGACGGGCCCGGGCGTGACGCGGAGGCCCAGCTCCGGCCGGTCGAACCGTTTCAGGTCGGGTCGGCCGGTCATCCCCCACGCCGCCGGACCCTCAACCCGTATCCGGAATCGAAGCTCCTGCCCGACACGAACCGAACGCGAATCGGTCTCGGCCTTCAGCGTGAACGACCCAACCCCGCCGAGGAACTCCGACGGCCGCCCCTCCGACGGCAGCGGCCGAACCTCAACCTCGATCGGTTGGCACCGACCCGTCACCGGCCCCACTCTCGCGCGGATCGACGGAATGCGCAGCGTTCCGGCCCGCCTCGGGACGACTCGAAGCCGGCCGACAAAGACGTTCGAGCCTCTCATCACACCGCCGATCCCCGTGACACGGATCGGCCGCAGCTCATTGTTCCTCGAAATCCAGGCATCGGCCCCCTGGATCGCCGGGGTCTCCAGCTCCGGCCGCTGGTCCGCGCCGGTCACCGCGAGGATGACCTCGAAACCCTGTCCGACGCGATGCACTCCGCTGTTCGCCCGGGCCTCGACCCGAATCGTCTCGTCCTCGGCGGCCATTGCCAACCGGCACCCGAACAGCGCGGCCACAACCAGGCCGTTGTTCACGGCCAGGCGGCGCCATAGATTAGAAGGGGCCGATGCCGCGCCCACTCCACGCTCACTGATACGCCGATCGAGCAAGGACCACATGAAACGCTTCCGACCCGCGGTCCAGGCGTGCGAGTCGCGTGCCTGCCCCACGATGGTGTTTATCTTCCCCGGCAATGCGCTGGCGGCGGCGACACCCGACATCCCCACCCAGACGGCCGCCGACCGCCTCCTCCAGCTCGGCGACCAGCCGATCCAGGTCAGCACGCCGCCGATGGACTCGCCCCGAGCCTTCGAGGCGGTGGTCAATTACGTCCGCGAGGTGAGCCGGGGCCAGCCGATCGGCCTGATTGGCTTCAGCGCCGGCGGAGCGCTGGCGCTCCACCTGGCCGGCCAGCCCGGGCTCGACGTTCGCTCGGTCCTCGACTACTACGGGCCGCCCGACCTCCGCGCCTGGTTCGCCAGCCACGGTCACGACCATTATTATCAGTACGTGACCTCCCACGTCCATGTTACCCCGGCGGTGGTCGATCTGCTGAGCGGGCCGACCCACTCCTCGGCCCACTTCTTCGCCGCCTTCGGCCGCCAGGACGCCAACGTCCGATCCGACGTCAGCCTGGCCTCGTTCCAGACCGATTTCCCCGGCGGCCAGTCCTTCCTGTACGACGGCAACCACGGCGTGACGATCTACGCCGACTACCCGGCGTTCCAGTCCTTCGTAGCCTCCCTCTGATCGGATACGAGGGAAACAAGGAGCAAGGGACGGCGGGGTCTAGACATCTCGTGGTAAATTCGGATAATCATGATGTTCCTCCCCAGACGGCCCCGGAACAGGCGGTTTGGGGAGCGAGATGAATCGGATCATCCCGGCGTGCCCCCGGAACGGGCCGCTTGTGGATCGGCATCTCGAGAAGGGGCTCCATCTTGATCCATTCGAAAGCTTTCCGTGCCGGCCTCCATCGCCGGCCCTTCGGCCCGATGCCATCGGGCCGGTCTCAATAGCACCGGCGCGACCGGCTCCCGAAAGCCGCCTCCTGGCGACGTGGGCGGCCCCTCGAACTTCGGGCCCATGATTCTCCGATGCCGTGTCCGCGGTCATCGCCGTGCTCCCTCGCGCCCGATCCCCACCCCAGGGCGCGCGGGCCGGCCGGCGGTGACCGCGGGCACGGCCCCGGGGCCAATCGCCGTCTCGCGCCGGAATCCGTTGGTCGATCCCGCCTCGGAAGGCCGCTTTCATCACAAAATGACATGAGATTAAACAGGTTTCTGACCTTCCCACGGTCCTTCCGCACGCGTGGGTCAGGAATCGAAACCGCTCGGAAATGGAGGACGGCATCATGCCCCTGAACACCCCGATTGCGCGCTGCCAGGTGAAAATCCAGGAAGCCTGCGGCCTCGGGATGAGGACGGCCGCACAGTTCATCTGCACGGCGGGGCAGTTCCGGTCGGACGTCTGGGTGATTCACGACGGCCGCCGCTACAACGGCAAGAGCATGCGCGAGCTGCTCACCATGATCGCCGAGCACGGCGAGCAACTCGAACTGGAAGCGCAGGGGCCCGATGCCGAGGCCGCTCTCGCCGCTCTCGCCCGGACGGTCCATCCCCGCCATTCCTGATCCACGCGAAGCGGACAAGGCCGCTCTCGCCGCGATCTTCTCCAGGCCAATGGTCACGGACCGCAATCCCGGTCTATACTTGAAGACGAGAGAGGTGTCGGGCGTGGGCCCTCGGCCCTTCTCCCCTTCGTCAAGATCCGGCTGGGCGGGGTCCAGTGATGCGACGCGACTTGGATGACGTGATCCAGGGCTGGCCTTTCGACCCTGAGCCCGGTGAAGTGCTTGCCAGGGAGGTCCGGGCCCGTGACGGGCGGACGGTCCTTCAGGTCCGGATCGAGCTGGGTCTCTTGCAGCTTGAGGTCACCGGACGCCCCGATGGCCTCCGGCCTCACGGTTTCAACACCTATCTCGACTACCTCCGCCATTGCGCGGCCGTCCGCGGCTCGTCCGGCGCCAAAACGAGGCCCGCCTCGTGGACGATGTCGCCGGCGCAATCGAACGAGGCCGATCGGGAATTCATCCAGTTCAACCATCGCCGCGTTGCCTGGTTGACCCTCCGCCGATACGACCGGGCGATCCAGGACGCCGACCATACCCTCGACCTGATCGACTTCATCCATCAACACGGACATGAAGAGGCATTTATTGCCTCGCACGAGCAACTCCGGGGTCCGGTCCTGTTTCACCGGGCGCAGGCGGTCACGATTCTCGCTCTTGAGCGTCGCCGTTATGAGGAAGCCATCGACGCCCTTCGCGAAGGGATCGACCGGATTGACGCCCACCAGTTGGCGTGGTGGGAAGATCGGGGGATCGACGGCTCGCCCAACCCCGCGCTGGCGGATCAGCTCCGCCATTTCGAGCAGGAGATTCGGAGCAACTACCACGTCGAGAAAACGCTACGTGAGCAGCTCGACGAGGCTATCGCTCGTGAGGACTACGAGCAGGCGGCCCGGCTCCGCGACCGGATCAAAACCCAGGGCCGCGCCAGCCGCTAACCGCCCCGTCGCACCCGTTCTGATCGGATCGAATCGAAATCGAAACCACAACCCGCCTCAGCCGGCTCACAGAAAGAGGAAAGGGTGAAGGTCCGACACCTGAAATCCTGAATCTTATCTGGAAAGTGGAAACTCGAATCAGCTCCAAACAACCCCTCTCGCCGGAAAGACGGGCCCCTCAACGCAAACGCGCCGGAGGTCGGCCGAGCCATCGGGCTGCCGAATCGGGGCGACGCAACTGAAGCAGGCGCCGAAGCCGCAGGCCATGTGGTTCTCGAGCGAGACATCGCAGTCGAGCCCATGGCGCTCGGTGAGTCGGGCGAGGGCGGCGAGCATGGCGGGCGGGCCGCATCCGACGACCTTCGCCGGCCGCTCGCCGCGGTCGAGGCGACGGGCGAGCAGGTCGGTGACAAATCCGTGATGTCCGGCGGAGCCGTCGTCGGTGGCGATCTCGACGTGGACTCCGGCGGCGTGGAAGTCGTCGACGCCCGCCAGCAGATCAGCGGAACGAACCCCGTAGAGCAGGGTGGCGGAGGGGCACGGTCCGCCGGGTTGGAGCCAGTCGCGGCCGAGGGCGAGGAACGGGGTCTGGCCGATCCCACCGGCGACGAAGACGGCCGGTCCCTCGGGTGCGCGACCGAACCCATTGCCGAGCGGTCCCCAGATCGAGAGCGATTCACCCGCCCGACGTCGCGAGAGCGCCGAGGTTCCCCGGCCGATGACAAGATAGACCACGTCGAAGGCGACCGGAGCGCCCGATGCGTCGCGGACGACGTCGTAGAGCGCCAGCGGTCGGCCGAGCAGGGGGTCATCCGACCCGTCGCCACCGGGTCGGATCATGACGAACTGCCCCGGCCGGATCGACCCGGCGATGGCCGGATCGGCCAGCCGGATGCGATAGGTCTCTCGGGCGACGGGCACGTTTTCGACAATCGTTGCGCATCGATGGAACGGTCCCTGGAAGTCGGTCCCGCTCATGACTCGCCGTCCTGCCCGTCCTTCGGACGTGGGGCGCGGAGCCGGCCGGGCCGTTGCCCGAGTGCGGAACGCGGCGGCTTCGGCTTGCGCGAGGGAGGACGCTTCCGTCCCCCGAGTGCCTCGGCCGCGGGGCCTTCCAGGCCGATGATCCGACGACGGGGCCCCTCCTGCTGATCTCCCTTCGGCGGTTTCGAGGCTGGCGCGCCGGGCCGGGCCGGTGGCCGGCGCGACTGCGGGCCGTGGGTCGCGGCTGGACCGGCCGGCGGCCGGGCTCCGCGCGGGCCCTCGGGACGCGGCGGCGGTCCACCTTCCGCCTCGGCCGGTCGCCTGGGCCCAGCCGGACGTGGCGGAGGTCCGCCTTGCGCCTCGGCCGGTCGCCTGGGCCCAGCCGGACGTGGCGGAGGTCCGCCATCCTGCGCGTGACGCCTCGGACCTGTCGGACGTGGCGGCGGTCCGCCTTCCGCCTGGGCCGGTCGGCGTGGGCCGGTCGGGCGTGGTGGCGTGCCGTGCCTCGGTCCCTGAACCAGCGGCGGCGCCTCCTCCTGATCGGGCCTCGGGCGTGGACGTTGCGGACGACCGCCCGCGCCGGCCGGTCCGGTGGGTCGACCGCCCGGGCGTCGGCCGTGAGGGGGGCCTTCGGCTTCGTCGCGATGGCGGCGCCGGTCGCCCTTCGGGCCGGCCCCGGCTTCGGCTCCGGCCTGTCCGACTTTCCTTGGCCCGCGGGGCGGACGGGGATGCTCCGACTCGGGGAAGCCGGGAACGGATAGCGACTCGCCCGCGGCCACCTTGCGGAGCAGCTCGACCTCGTGCTTCGTCAGCGGTCGCGACTCGCCGGGCGCCAGTCCCTTGAGCGCGATCGGCCCGATGGCGATCCGGTTCAGCGACATCACCTTGTGCCCGAGCTTGGCGAGCATCCGGCGGATCTCGCGTTTCTTCCCCTCGGCGAGGACCAGTTCCAGCATGGTCGCCTGACCGCGGCGTCCGGCGATCCGAACCCGCTTCGCGCGGACCTTGCCGTCGGAGAGCCAGACGCCCTCGGTGAGCTTCGAGAGCGTCTCGGGCTCGGGCGACCCGGCGACGAGCGCCTGATAGAGTTTTTCAACCCCGTACTTCGGATGGGCCAGGCGGTTCGCCAGGTTGCCGTCGTTGGTGAGCAGCATCAGCCCCGTGCTGTCCTCGTCGAGCCGGCCGACGGTGTAGACCCGCTGCGGGATCTCGGCGACCAGGTCGACGACGCGGGGTCGACCGGAGGGATCGGAATTGGTCGAGACGTAGCCCTCGGGCTTGTTCACGGCGAGATACACGAGTGTTTCGAGGCGGATCGGCTCGCCGTCAACGGCGACCCTGGCGCCCGGCTCGACCCGGGTCCCCAGCTCTCGGGCGACCTGGCCATTGATGGTGACGCGTCCCTGGACGATCAGCTCCTCGCAGCCCCTGCGCGAGCCGAAGCCGGCCTGGGCGAGGACTTTCTGGAGCCGATCGGGCTTGCTCCCCTCGGCCCGGGCGCGGGGGCGAGGCTCGCCGGCCGGCCGATCGTGACGCTTCGGACCGGCGCCTCCGGCGGCGGCGGGTCGATCGTGCCTCTTCGGGCCGCCACCGACGGCGGCGGCGGGTCGATCATGGCGCTTCGGGCCGCCGTGCTTCGGGCCATGGCCGTGTTTCTTCGGACCGTGCGGGCCGCCGCCGTGCTTCGGGCGCGGCCCGGATCCGCCCGGCCGGGCGCCGGACAGCGTGCGCTGGCCCGACTTCGGACGGCCCGAGGAATTCCCCTTCGGACCGTTGGGGCGGTGCTTTGCCATGACTCTCTTCCTTCTTCGTTGCAAGCGGGATGCGTGACGGATTCGTGCGCGCGGAGCGGAGGCCAGGAACCTCCGCCAGGGGAGACGCCATCGCGCCGCCCTATCTACTTGTAGGAACCGGCTCCAGCCGGCGATCATCGCGCCACCGTCAGCCGCCCGGGTGAAGATCCATTGTAGAATCCTGGCCTCGTATGGACTAGCCCGCGAATCGGCGCGGGGCCCGGTCCGCCATCGTCGACCGCGACACTGAACGCCTAGCATCCGCAAGGATGAAGCGTTTCACGCAGAGCCACAGCGCGGCCGAGCCGTATCCATCAGAACGGATTCACCACCGTCGCCGAGCCGTATCCATCAGAACAGATTCACCACAGAGTCACAGAGGGCACAGACTTCACATAGAAGAATGATTTTGTAGTAGATTGCGTGAACAATGGATGTATCATATACACAAACGAAATTGCGAGCGGCGCACAATATTCTCAAATTTATAAAAAAATATCTTTAAAACAATCAAATCTTTTTAGGCATACGATAGATTTTCCTTTTGGATTCCTGATCTCCCGGTCTTCTCTGCGTCTCTGCGAACCTCTGCGTCTCTGCGTGAAACTCCGGGTACATTTTTCCGAAATCGGCCGCAACCACGCCCCGATGACACCGATCGGGCCGAGGAAGAGCCCGAGCAGGAGCCCGGTCCGCCACCGTCGCCCGCGGTGCTGCGCCCCCAGCATCCCCAGGAAGCCGCATAGATACGCGACCACCAGGATCGGCGAAACCGGCGTGGCCGAAAGGTCGTAACGGGCCCCGGCGAGCAGCACCGCCACGGCCGCCACGACCACCATGATGTGCCAGATCCGCAGGCCGCCCCTCATCTCGGGGATCCCTCCCGGGATGAGGGAGTGGCCGCGCCGCCCGTCCCAGGACGTTCTGTCCCTCGCTCGCCGGGCGGAGAGAGGTCCGGCTCACCTCTTCCCGAGAGCTCCCGATACTGCCGGATCACCGCGACGCCCGGGGGCACCTCGATGGCGATCTCCTCCAGATGATAGTAGTGGTGAATATATCGGACCTCGGACCTCGACGAGACCACGAGCGTCGGGCCATACCGGGCGGCCGAGAAGTCGAGCCCCCATTCCGAGGCGGGCGTCTCCCTCCAGCCGGGATCGGCCGGGTGATAGCCCCGCGCATCGCCGACCGGGCGGGCCGACACCGCGATCGCAGAGAGGCCCGGAACGACGCGCACCCTCGCCTGCCCCGCCGCCTCGGCACGCAGGACGACCGTCCGGATCCCTTCCGCCTCGAACCGCCGGGACACGCGGGCCTCGTTCGGGCGCGACTTGCCCGGCACCGGCGGCGTCGGCGGGGCCGCCGCACTCTCCCGGACGTTCGCCAAATTCCCGCAGATCCCCCCGGCCAGTAACGCAAGCATCGCGAGACGACGGGTTCTCATGGAAAGGCCTCTCGATGGGTGGACTGTCGCGGAAGTGAGGGGTCCGACTCAACCGACGGGGCTTGATTCCTCCTTCGGGTCGTCGTGGACGAACTCAAATCCGAACCGCCCCTTGATGCAAAGGTTGCCGTGCGTGACCTCGACATCCATCGGCGACGTCACCTTGACGATCCGGTTCTCCTGCACGTGGAGCGTCAGTGTGCAGCCGACGCCGCAATACGAACAGATCGTGTCGGTCTTCGATTGCCGCGACTCATCCCAGGTTCCGGATTCCCGCATTTCGAACTCACTGCGGAACATCAGAGCGCCGGTCGGGCAGACGCCGATGCAGTTCCCGCAATACACGCAGGCCGAGTCGGGCAGGGGGACGTCGGCCTCGGTCGAGATGCGGGCGTCGAAGCCGCGCCCGGCCACCGCGATCGCGAAGGTATTTTGAGCGTCGGTCCCACACGCCTCGACACATTTGTAGCAAAGGATACACTTGGCGTAATCACGCACATAAAGATCGTTGTCGATCTTGACCGGCTGCTCGACCGTCTCGATCGCGGCGCCGTGGCGTTCGGGCCGGGCTCCGTATCGCCTCGCGTACTCCAGCGCCTGGGGCGCCGTGGAGAGATCCACCGACGAGGCGAGGAACTCCATCACCATTCGCCTGGCCAGCGCCACGCGCGGCGAATCGGTCTGGATCTCCATCCCCGGCTCGACCCGCCGCGAACAGGCCGGAACCAGCACCCGAGCCCCCGTCACCTCGACCACGCAGATCCGGCAGACGTTCACCGGCGTGAGGTTCTCGAGGTAGCAGAGCGTCGGGATCTCGACGCCGATCGAGCGACAGGCTTCAAGTATGGTCGACGAAGCTGCGACCTCGACCGATTGACCGTCGATCGTGAGCGACACCATGCCGATCAACGGCCGAGGCGGTGCCACCGGGGTCTGGCTCGGTCGTGGCGGAGGTCGGAACCAGAGGGAATCGTCGATCATGATCGGGGCTCCGGACCAGCGAGGAGTTCGAGCGCCGTCAGGGCCGACTCCACCGCGGAGGAGGCCGTCTGCCCCAGTCCGCAGATTGAGGCGTCGCGCATCACCTGACCAATCTCGCGCAGGAGGGCCAACTCAGTCGCCAGGTCGCCGATCAGACATCCCGATCGAAGCCGGTGGAGCAGTTCCGCCTGGCGGACGGTTCCGACCCGGCAGGGGACGCACTGGCCGCACGACTCGTCGCGAAAGAAGGCCGCGATCCGGAGCAGAATGTCGCCCAGATCGGTCGAGTCGTCGAAGGCCAGAATCACGCCCGAGCCGAGAGTCGCCGCGGCGGCGCGTGTTCCCTCGAAGGTAAGCGGCATCGCGAGTTGATCGGGCCCGACGAAGACCCCCGCCGCGCCTCCGAGCAGGACGGCCCGGAGCCGCCGGCCGCCCGTCACACCCCCGGCCATCGCGATCAGTTCGCCGAGCGTGGCGCCGAAGTCGACCTCATAGACGCCCGGCCGCTCGACGTGCCCCGAGACGCAGAAGAGCTTCGGGCCGGTCGAGGCGGACGTCCCAATCTTCGCGTAAGCCTCGCCGCCGAGCCGGAGAATCAGCGGGATGTTGACCAGGGTCTCGACGTTGTTGACCAGGGTCGGCTTGCCGAACACCCCAGCCTCCGACGGGAACGGCGGCTTGTTGCGGGGCTCGCCGCGCTTCCCTTCGATCGAGTTAAAAAGAGCTGTCTCCTCGCCACAGATATAGGCGCCGGCCCCCCGGCGGATCTCGATATCGAATGAGAGGCCCGAACCCTGAAGATCACGCCCGAGCCAGCCCCCGGCCCGCGCCGACTCGATCGCCGCGGCCATCCGACGGAGGGCCAGCGGATACTCGCCGCGGATGTAGAGAAATCCTCGCTCGCTCCCGGTCGCGAGGCCGGCAATCGTCATCCCCTCGACCACCGCGAACGGGTCGCCCTCCATCAGGACGCGGTCCTTGAAGGTGCCAGGCTCTGATTCATCGGCATTGCAAATCACGTAATGCGGCCGAGCCGATGCTCTCGCGACGGCCTCCCACTTGCGGCCGGTGGGGAAGGCTGCGCCACCGCGTCCCATCAGTTTCGACGCCGAGACCTCGCCGATCACGGCCGCCGGCCCGATCTCGATGGCCCGCCGGAGCCCAGCATATCCGCCCGATTCGAGGTACCCGGACAAACTTGAAGGATCGACCCGCCCGATCCGATGGAGCAGACGTCCGCCCTCACGCGGGACCGATCGCCGGAAGGCCGTGAAGTCTTCCTCGGGTTCCGTCGCGATCGCCTCGGCCGAGGCCGGCGCGACGGCAAACGCCGAGGGCGCCGCTCCGGCCCGGATCACCACGGCCGCGGGAGCCCGCTCGCAAAGACCGAGGCAGGGGCTGCGCTTCCATCCGCCCTCGCCCTCGGGTCCGAGCCGGCGGGCCAGTTCGTCGCAGAGCCTTTCAGCGCCCTGAACCCGGCAGGCGATGTCGTCGCAGACGTGAGTCATCGCGGCCGGCATCGGTTCGAGTGAGAGCAGGTGATAGAACGTGACCACCCCATGCGCCTCGGCTGGCGGGACCGAGAGCCGCCGACAAATGTAATCCAGCGCACCGGGCGTGACCCATCCGAACCGGTCCTGTGCGGCGTGCAACGCCGGCAACAGCAGATCGCGGTGCGCAGGTTGATCCCGCAGAACGCCGTCGACGGCGGCCCGCTCCTCAGCGCTGGCTTCAGGTCCCTGGAAGTGAAGGTCCATCGATTTCTCATTCACCACGGAGACACAGAGACACAGCGATCGGAAAGCCGCCCCATAACAACAAAAAGCCCATCAAATTGCATCTTCTGATCCCCCCTCTGTGTTTTTTGTCTCTATGTTAAACCTGTTCCACCCAGCCGATCGACCCGGATGGCGGCGGCCTTGAACTCGGCGGTGCCGGAGCGGGGATCGGTGGCGTCGATGGTCAGCAGGTTGGTGGCGACCTCGTCGGGGAAGTGGGGAGTGAGGAACGTCAGGCCGGGCTTGAGTCCGTCGTCGATCCGGATGGGGACCTCGATCCGCCCTCGCGGGGATGAGACACGGACGACCTCGCCGTCGTGGACACCCAGTCTGCGGGCATCCTCGGGCGAGATGTCCAGACTCTCACCGCGTCGCAACGGCGAGGCATATCCGGATGTTTGCACGCCGGTATTGTAATCATCGAGACGCCGCCCGGTGGTGAGACGAAGCGGATATTCGTCGGACAGCCGTTCGACGGGTGGATCGTTCTCAACCGGGTGAAACGCCACGCGGGGCCCGACAATTGGCCGCTCCCAGAGCCGGGCGTGGAGGAAAAGCTCGCCCGGATGGTCGTCATCGTAGCAGGGCCATTGCAGCCCGCGAAGGGCCTCGATCCGGGCGTAGCTCATCCCGGCAAAAGGGGGAGCGAGTGAACGGACCTCGTCCCAGATGGCCTCCGACCGTGGCTCGCCCCAGTCGTGGCCCATCCGCCGGGCGAGGTCGAAGAGAATCCGGACGTCGTCTCGGGCGCCGGCGGGCGGTTCGAGGGCCTTGCGGACTCGCTGCACCCGCCGCTCGCTGTTGGTGACTGTTCCGTCCGACTCGCACCATCCGGCCGCCGCCGGGAAGACCACGTCGGCCATCGCGGCGGTCGCTGTCAGGAAGATGTCCTGCGCGACCAGGAAATCGAGGCTTTCGAGCCGGCGCCGGGCGAGATTCTGGTCGGCCTCGGATTGCAGCGGGTTCTCGCCCAGGACGTAAAGCGCCCGAAGCTCCCCCTCGCCCATCGCCTCGAACATCTCGGTAATGTTCCAGCCGCGCGTGGGTGGGAGGGTCACGCCCCACCGTTCCTCGAACTTCCGGCGGAATTCGGGCACCTCGACGTGCTGGAACCCAGGGAACCGGTCGGGCAGGGCTCCCATGTCGCCGCCGCCCTGCACGTTGTTCTGACCGCGGAGCGGGTTCAGACCCGACCCATACCGTCCGACGTGCCCCGTGAGCAGCGAGAGATTGATCAGCGCCAGAACGTTATCCACGGCGTTGTGATGCTCGGTGATCCCAAGCGTCCAGCAGATCATCGCGCGCTCGGCGCGGGCGAAGGCGTGCGCCATCCCCCGGATCGCCTCGGCCGGAACGCCTGTCTCTCGCTCGCCATATTCGAGTGTACAGGGCTCAACGGCCCGCGCGTATTCCTCGAAACCGGTCGTCGCGTTCTCGACGAACTCGCGATTTACCAGCCCCGCCGCAATGATCTCGCGGCCGACAGCGTTCGCCAGCGCGATATCCGAGCCGACCTCCAGCCCCAGCCACGACTCGGCCCAGCGCGCGGAACTGGTACGCCTCGGGTCGATCGCGAACAGGCGAGCGCCGTGATGAATTCCCTTGAGCAGATGGTGAAAGAAAATCGGGTGGGTTTCTCGGGCGTTCGACCCCCAGAGCAGGATAACGTCGGTTTCCTCAATCTCGCGGTAGGAGTTGGTCCCGCCGCCAGCGCCAAACACAGTCGCCAGACCGGCGACGCTCGGCGCGTGTCAGGTACGGTTACAGCTATCGATATTGTGGCTACCGATCACGACCCGGGCGAACTTCTGCGCGGTGTAATTCAGCTCGTTGGTGCTCTTGGAGCAACTGAAAAGCCCGAACGCGCGGGGCCCGTGGTGGTCAACCACCTGACGCAGCCCCCGGGCGGCCGCGTCGAGCGCCTCGTCCCAATCGGCCGGGCGCAGCTCGCCCCCATCGCGGACCATGGGCTGCTTCAGACGAGCATACTTCCTGGCACGAGCGCTGGTTTTCATGATTCGCGACCGCCGGCTGGAGAGTAGAACACGGCACGACTCGACGACTTCGTTGCATGCCATTCTAACCGATGGACCCAGCGGCTCAAGCCGGCGCCTCGAGGCCGGCAATCCGATCAAGTCCCGCATAGACGTTGAATCGATCGTCGCGAACGAACCCGGCGAGCGTCATCCCGACCTCGCGGGCCAGCTCGACGGCCAGGCTCGACGGCGCCCCGACAGCGGCCAGTACTGGAATTCCAGCGACAGCCGCCTTCTGCACGAGTTCGAAGCTCGTCCGTCCGCTCACCAGAACGACGGCGTCGTGAAGCGGAACCTTCCCAGCCAGAAGGGCTGCGCCGATGAGCTTGTCGAGCGCATTATGCCGGCCGACATCCTCGCGCAAGTCGAGCAGCCGGCCGGCGACGTCGAAGAGCGCTGAGGCGTGCAATCCGCCGGTCCGATCGAAGCCACCCTGCGAGGCACGCAGGCGATTGGGCAGCGCCCGGATGGTCGCGGCCTCGACCCTCGGCCGTCCGGCGATCGGTCCCAGCCCGGGATCGACGCGGACCGCTTCGAGCGACGACTTGCCGCAGACGCCGCAACTCGACGCCGTGTAAAAATGCCGTTCCAGCCGATCCAGATCGACTGCAATCCCTGGCGCCAGCTCGACGCGGACGACGTTTCCCGGCCCCCAGTCCTCGACGCTCGCGACCTCCTCGGGCGCCCGGATGATCCCCTCGGTGAAAAGGAACCCGACCGCCAGCTCCCGATCGTGGCCGGGGGTGCGCATCGTCACGGAGACCCCTCGGCGGACACGACGGCCGTCCTGATCGAAGGCGAGGCGGATCTCCAGCGGTTCCTCCACCGCCAGCTCGTCGGGGCGGAGGATGCCGCGATCACCCTCGACGCGCCAGACCGAGACCGGCGCCACGGCGGGATGGTCCTTGAAATCGGCGTCAGGCGGTGGGCCGATCTCCGGATCTCTCTGTCGCTGAGATTCCATCGCCGACATCTCCATGAGTCGTTGAACTCCCTGTCGCACCAGCGGCCGTGCTATCCTGGCCGATATCCTTACCCGAGAGGAGCCTCGAATGGACTGGCGCGAACGCATCAGCGTCGACCCACACGTCTGCCACGGTCAACCCTGCATCAAGGGAACGCGGATCAGTGTCTCCGTCGTCCTCGACAACGTGGCCGCAGGCGAGGGAGTCGACGCGATCCTTCGAAGCTATCCGACCCTGAAGGCCGATGATATCCAGGCCGCCCTGAGATATGCAGCGGAGCTGGCTCGCGAGAGATTCGTGGACCTGCCCGGGGCGGTCTGATGCTGTTCAAAACGGACGAGAACATCCCGGTCGAACTGGCCGACCTCCTTCGCCAGCACCAGCACGATGCCATGAGCGTCCTGGATCAGCAGATGGCCGGACAGAACGATTCGCAGATCGCCCTGGTCTGCCAGGCAGAGGGACAAGCCCTCGTGACGTGCGACCTTGATTTCGCGGATATCCGGACCTATCCGCCGTCAGACTATCCTGGGATCATCGTTCTGAGACCGGCCCTTCAGAGCATCTCCTCCCTGTTGCGGCTGATGAATCGGGCCATTCCGTTGATCGACGTCGAGCCCCTGGCGGGGTGCATCTGGATCATTGATGACCACCGCATTAGAATCCGTTGCTCGTAAGCGGAACGCCTTTCCAGGAAGCCAGTAGGAGCAAGAATCGCTTCGGGCCGACAGCCTCTCACCAATCGCGGCCATCCGGCGGTGGGGTCGCGGGGGGTGGTTCGTCGGGGAGTCGGTGCGAGTCGCGGGCGTCTCGGATGTCGTCGAGGGCATCGTCGAGTCGGTCCTCGGGCGACTGGCTGGATTCGCCCGGCGGCGTGTTTCGGCTGCTGCCCGCGCCGCCGGTCCGGAATCGTCGGCGGCGGCGGTCGCGGCCGTCGCCGGAGGAGGGCTGATCCTGACCGGGCCCCTCGGCGGTCGCCTGGTCGTCGTCGCCAGGCTGCGGATCGCGGCCGTCGGGCGATCGGCCGGGCCGGCGCCGGCCGTCCTTCCTCGACGGATCATCCGATCCCTCGGAGGGCGGGACGGTCGGGTTCTTCGCCTGGCGGACGGCGAACGCCCGGTTGATCGCGGCGTCCTCGCGGACGGCGTCGAGGTCGGCGCCGCTCGCCGTTGAGGCGAGGCAGCGGTCATACGAGGCGATCGCGCTGGCGACGTCGCCGACCGCCATCGCTGTGTTTCCCATCGCGTAATCGATCTTGGTTTTCAGGGCGGCGTCGGCCGACGAGCGAGCCTCGATGTAGCCGACCTGGGCCTCCGCGAATCGGCCGAGCCGGAAGAGCGTCGCGGCAGCGTCGTAGCGTGGGATCGCCGCCCCGGGCGCCGATCGGATGGCCGACTCAAACGCGGCGAGCGCCTCGTCGAGCCGATCGGCCTGGTACGCCGTCCGGCCGCGCTCGATCCAGGTTCGCGGCGAATCGGGCGGCGGCGTCCCGGCGCCGAAGGTCATCGCGAAGCCGACGAGGATCAATCCGGCCCGACCCGACGCCACCGAGGCCCGACGCCACCACCTCCGCGGCCACCCGAACGGCCACGACCACGACCATCCCCGCCCTGGCGGCCAGCAGGCGGCGATCAGACACGACATCGCGGCAAAAAGGATCAACGGGAACCGGTCCTCCATCTCCGCGGCTCGGGGCGAGAGGCTCCGTCGTCGGGCGTTCGGCTCGATCTGCCGCCGGTAGAGCGGGCCCGGATCGCCAGTTGCAAGCCCCAGCGGGATGACGAGCCCCTTCGTCTGCTCGGCCACCACCCGGAGCGCCAGATCGACCCGGCGCGACTCGACAGCCTTCCCCTCGTGGGTAATCGACTTGCCGTCGCGACGACCGGACGGGACCGGATGCCCGCGTTCGGCATCGCCGATCGTCACGCCGTGAACGACGACCTCGCGGCGGACCAGCCGATCGAGCGGACCGCGCCATCGGCCGGCGAGGTCCTCGCCGTCGGTCAGTACGACGATACTCTGCCCGCCGGCGTGTTCCTCCTCGCCGATCGCCTCCAGCGCCTTCGAGAGCCCGGCGCCCAGGTCGGTTCCGCCCGGCTGGACACATCCTGGCTCCAGCCGCTTCAGGGAATCGATCACGGCGCCGAGGTTCTCGGTCAGCGGGCATCGAAGCGCCCCGCGCCCGGCGAACGCGACCACCGCCGCGCGGTTATAAGGACTATCGGCGAGCGCCTCGACCAATTTCGCGGCATAATCGACCGCGACATGGAGCCGATCGGGAACGGCGTCCTCGGCGGCCATGCTCCGGCTGACGTCGACCAGCAGGATGACGTCGTGCCCCGGCGCCGGCGCAGGACCGAATCGCCCCCATTTCGGCTGGGCAACGGCGACGATCAGCAACCCGGCCGCGATCAGCCACCAGACCGCCCCCTCGCGCGGAGGCCGCCCGCGCTGGGCGAGGGCTTCCCAGGCACGCCGGCGCCGCCATCGCGCACGCAGGGCCCAGACGATCAATAATCCCCAGCCGGCCAGCAGCCAGAGCCGATCGGGATGGACGAAGATCATGGGCCGCCTCCGAGTCGGGCTTCGAGGCGGCGGATCACCCGGTCGAGCTCGATCTTGCAGACGGCCTCCGCCCACAGCCTTGCCGCCCGGATCGCCGGTCCGCCGTCAGAGATCCCGCCCACCGCGACAACCGCCGCGCGCCAGGTCTCGATAACGAAGTGGTGCGGCCGCTTCGCGTGCCGGGCGCTGACGATCTCCAGGTGTCGCGATTCTGCGATCAAGGCCCGGAGCATCCGATGCCCCTCCGGCACCCGACCAAGACGAGTCAGCGCCCGGATCGCCTCGACTCGCGGGGACCACCGCCTCCGTTGCCAGTGGTGGATTCGCGAGCCCTGCTCGAACCATCGATGGCGCGCCACCTCACCGCCGGCCGCGCCGTCCAGCAGCCAGTGGTCGACATGACCGTCGATCTCGAACACGCCGGATTGTCCCACCTCGGCGCTGGCCTCGTCGTCCAGCATCCGGATCAGCTCAGGCACCGCGGCGGCAATCTCCAGTCCATCGAGCGGCATCGATCCGATCCGGGCGGCGGCGCGGGCGCGCAGGATCGGGTCGGGATCGCTGAGCGCCCCGACCGGATCCGCGGGGACCACCTCGACAGGCTCGGGCTGGACCTCCATCGACCATCGGATGAACGCGATCGACGACCACGCCGACTCCTGGAAAAACGCGTCGGACTCCAGGGCCGTCAGTGCGGGTGCCGCCGCGGGGCCGAGTGTTGCGAGCCAGTCGGCGGCGCCGAGGGCCGCGTCGCAGTCGAGCCTCTCACGCACCACCTCGATCGCGACGTTGATCACGCCTGCGGGATCTTCTGCGTAGGCTTCGGCGAGCCGACGGTCGCATTCGAGCACCGGAAGCGTCCCTTCGTGCCGGTGCCGGGTTCCGATCGCGGCGAACAACTCGCGGACGCCCCACGCCCTCGGATTCACAATCCGTTCCCGCTGTTCCTTCAGGTAGACTGTCGCCTCCCTTGCCGAGTACGTGAAGGAAACCACGGCCCGCTTTTTCCCGAGAAATCGCCCGATCGCCTGGTCGATTCCGGCGATCGCCCCGGCTCGCTGAACCGGCGTCAATCGCTCCGAGAACGCAGCGAGGAGCCGTGCCGAATGGCCGCAGGTGGACGGATCAGCGTCGCCGAGGGTCCGGAGCAAGGCCGGGACGACGCCCGGATCGATCGTGTAGACCAATCCACCGCGCTGCGAGAGGGCCGTCGCCGCCGCCTCCCGAACGCGTGAGTCCTCGTCGGCCAGCCGTTCGATCAGTACGGGGACGACGCGACCATCCGGCAGGTGCCGGACCACCTCGCGGCCTCGCCTCTGGTCGAGGCCCTCCACGGACCGCCATCGCAGTTTATTGTCCCGATTCGAGGCGAGGCGGAGGACCAGGGCAGCGGCGTTCGACGGAAGGACCCACGGACCGCTGACCCAGAAACCATCCCAGGGGAGTTTGGCGAAGGCGTCGGAGTCGTGAGCCGAGGTTTCCTGAAGTGTCCGGGCGGCCGGTCTGGGGAGCGGATCGGGATCCACCAACCACGCCCAGGCGAGCGCCGCCGCGGCCCGAACGACTCCCGGAAAGGCGGGATCGATCCATTGAGCATAAATCTCCGCGTCGTCCGCCTCGCCCTGACTACCAAGCCGGAGAATCCGCCTCGACTGCTCGACCGGGTCGGTCTCGTGCTCGATCATCCGCAAGAGGAACTCTTTGCCTTTATCGCTCGTCTCCGGCCAGAGGCACAGCAGCTCGGCGGCGTCGGTGGCGACGGCCCGATCCGGGTCGTCCATCAACCGCTCATAGACCGGTCGACCGGCCCGAATCGCCCGGCCGACCTGCCAGGCGCAGAGGTCCATCCGTCGATAGCGTGAGAGGTCGAACTCGTCGGTTTCGTCGACCGCCTCGCCGGAGATTTCCTGATCGGCAAGCCATGGCGTCGGCTCATCCAAGCCCCCCGGCGGGTCGTCGAGCATCGGGTCGGCGTTGTGGATTGGTGCCATATGCCACAACTCCTGGAGGACACCGAGGATCTCGCCCCGCCCCGGAACTTCGTCCCGGCCCGCGGCCTCGATCAGGAACGGAATGGCCGCCACGGTCGCATCGTAGACCGAGCCCTGGTGATAAAGGAAACTGTAGAAATCGGCCCATCCCTTCTCACGCACTTCTTCATCGTGTGAGACGATCTCGCGGAGAATCCTCGGGACGTCCCGCGCCCGGCCGTAGGCGTGATGTAGCCGGTCCCAGTCGATGCGGAGCAGGTCATCCCACATCGCGGCCTCCGAGAGTCAGGGGAGCCGGCGGAGCCGCCCCTGCGCCAGCAGGCGGTCGGCGAGGATCAGGCCCAGGGCGATCGCAACCCAGACCGCGTAATGCTCATCATATCGCGTGAGGATCCGCCCTCGCACGTCACTCTTCTCCAGACGGTCGATCTCGCGGAAGACGTTGTCGAGCGCGTCGGCATCGTCGGCCAGCCGCGAGATCCCGCCGGTGGTCCTCGCGATCGATTCGAGCAATTCCAGGTTCGGGCCGACGACCTCGGAGATGGTCGCCTGCCCGGTGCGCGGGTCGAGGCCGTGAACAACCCCCTCGCCGAGTCGCCCGATCCCAACCGTATGGACGATCACACCCAGGTCGCGCGCGAGCACCGCCGCATCCTCGGGGTTGGGAAAGCGCGCGCGCGACGGCTGATTCCGACCGTCGGTGAGCAGCACCAGCACCTTGCGCCTCGGCGGCGACTCGACCGCCGCCCCCAGCGCCAGGGCGATGGCATCGCCGATGTTCGTCCCGTCGTCGCCGGCGCGGGCGGTCCGGATCGAGTCGGTCGCCTCGACGAGAAACTCATGGTCCGGCGTCGGCGGGCAGAGCAAATCCGGGAAGTTGGCGAAGGCGACCAGGCCGATCAAATCGTCGGGCCGCCCGACGACGAACCGCGTGAACGTCGACCGGGCCGCCGCGAGTCGAGAGATCGTCCGCAGGCCGCCTTCGGCCGGGAAATCCACGGTCTTCATGCTCGAACTGCGATCGAGCGCCACCACGATCGCAACGCCCTTACCGGCGATCCGCGTCTCGCCGCCGACCGTCCGAGGCCGGGCCAGCCCCGCCGCGACCGCCGCAATCGCCAGCGCACGCAGGAGCGGCGGTAACCACCGAAACCACGTCCACCCAGGACGACCCCTCGGGCCGAACCCCGAAAAGCCCGGCCACGCCATCCTCGGCCGATACCGCTCCAGCAGGATCGGCACCGGGACCAGCACCAGCAGCAAGAACCATCCAGGATGGGCAAAGTTGGTCATTGGTTCTTTGTTATTGGTTCTTTGTAATTTGTTCTTTGTAATTGGTAATTGGTAATTGGTAATTGGTTCCTGGCCTGGGGTGCCACCGCGAGCGCATGGCCAACCGGTGAAATAGAGCGATCGAGGCCAATATCGACAAGCAAAACCGACCAATTACCAATTACCAATTACCAATTACCAATTACCAATTACCAATTACCAATTACCAATTACCAATTACCAATAACAAGAGCCCGCGCCGCCTGTGCCCGAAGAAGGGCCGAATCGGGGTCGGGGTCGAGGACGGTGAGATGTCCCATCTTGCGACCGGCCGCGGGGTCTTTTTTGCCGTAGAGGTGAAGCGAGACGCCCGGGTCGTGGGCGAGGGCGAGGTCCCATCTCGGCTCGCCACCGGCCGCAATCCAGAGGTCGCCCAGCAGGTTGACCATCGCCGCGGGACGGGCCAGGTCCGTCCCACCGAGCGGGAGCCCGCAGACGGCGCGAACCTGCTGCTCGAACTGGCTCGCCGGCGCGGCCTCGATTGTGAGATGCCCTGAGTTGTGCGGGCGTGGCGCGATCTCGTTGACCAGCAGGCGGCCGTCGCGACCCAGGAAGAACTCGACGCAGAGCACGCCGATCGTCTCCATCGCCTGCGCGACGCCCAGCGCCATCTCGCGGGCCTCCATCGCCACCACCGGCCCGACCGGCGCCGGCATCACCGTGATGTCGAGGATGTGACGATCGTGGCGGTTGAGCGCCAGCGGGTAGCAGGCGGCGCGGCCGTCGCGACCTCGGGCGACCACGACCGACGCCTCGGCGACGAAGTCCACCCACCCCTCCGCGACACAGGCCGCGCGGCCGAGATCCTCCCAGGCGCCGGCCGCGCGATCGGCCGATTCGACCCGGATCTGACCCTTGCCGTCGTAGCCCGAGGCGGCCGTCTTGAGAATCATCGGCAGGCCGAGACCCCGGACAGCGGCTTGCAACTCGTCGGGCGTCCGCACCGGGCACCAGGGGGCGTGCGGAATCCCGTGGCGGGTTAAAAACGCCTTCTCGCGCAACCGATTTTGCGACGTCCAGACCGTCTTCCAGCCAGGCCGGACCGGCCGGAACCGAGAGAGCCACCGAAGCGCCGGCGCTGAGACGTTCTCGAACTCGACCGTCACCGCCTCGGCCCGGTCGCGGAAGGCTCGCAGGGTCGCGACGTCGGTGTCTCGGCCGACGACCGACCAGTGCGCCACCTGCGCCCCTGGCGCGTCTTCGTGCTCGGCCAGGACGCCGGCGCGGTATCCCATCCGCTGCGCCGCCTGGAGGAACATCCGGCCGAGCTGGCCGCCGCCGATGACGCCGAGCGAGGCCGGGGGGAACAGCGGCGGGGCTTCGGGGCGATCGGGATCGGGTCGGTGGCTCATCCGGGCGTCTCTCCCACGGCGTCGGTCTGGGCCTGGCGGAACCGCGACAGGGCCTCTCGGATCGCGGGATCGTGCCGCGCCAGGATCGCCGCGGCCAGCAGCCCCGCATTCGCGGCGCCCGCGGCTCCGATGGCAAGCGTCCCGACCGGAATCCCCTTCGGCATCTGCACGATCGAGAGCAGCGAGTCGACCCCGCGCAAAACCTTGCTCTCGACCGGAACCCCCAGGACCGGCAGGATCGTCATCGACGCCAGCATCCCCGGTAGATGGGCCGCGCCTCCGGCCCCGGCGATCAGGACGTGCAGACCGCGCCCCTCGGCCTCGCGTGCATATTTTACGAGGCGATCGGGTGTCCGGTGCGCCGAGACGATGCGCGACTCGCACGGCACGCCCAGCGCGCCCAGCACCTCCACGGCGTGCCGCATCGTCTCCCAGTCCGACTGGCTCCCCATCACCACGCCGACGATCGGCGCCCGTCCGGTCTCGCTCTCGCTCGTCATGCTTCAGTCGCCCCGTCGCTTCTTCTCCGACCATCGATCGGCATACGAAAACAGTTCCTTCAGGTCGAGCACGAAGCCCGGCAGCAGAGGAGATTCGAAGGTTTGCCCCTCGGCGAAGACCTGCACGTCGTCCGGCTCGCTGGAGAAACCGTAGGAGGTCAGCGTGCGCTGGAACCGGTCGATCACCCAGTAGGCGCGGATACCGGCCTCGCGGTACTCGGCCCGCTTGGCGACGTAATCGCGCTCCTGGTTCACCTTCCCCTCCGAGACGAACTCGACGGCGATCGTCGGGATTTCGCCCCGTTCGGGGAGTCGCCCAAGGCCGGCCCAGATCGCCCGATCGAGGCGTCGACGGTCCTCGCCGCCCCGGGTCTCGATTTCTTCCTCGGGTAATGTCGAGTCGAGCACCCGCCCCCGGGGATGGCCAGCCTGATACTGACGCAGCCAGTATCCGAGCATCTCATTGGGATCGCGTTCCTGACGGGAGGGCGTCGGCGACACGACGAGAACTCCATGAATCAGCTCGTAGCGCCAGCCTTCTTCGTACTGCGCGCGGTCGAACTCGGCCGGGGTAAGCAGCAGCCCCGCCGATCGGGGCCCGAGCAGAAGCCGGGCGGTCTTCGAGGATCTCGCGGATGCGATCGACATCGTCGGGCCTCGCGGGTCGTTCACGCCCCACCAGGGACGCGACATCCCGTATTCTACCCCAGAATGACGGACGAAACGATCCAACTTGCCAGATCCACGCGAACCTCCGTGCGAGAATACCGGAGCCACCACGAAAAACACGAAGAGCACGAAACAGGAAACCTTATGAGAGGAATCCCCTTTCGTGCCCTTCGTGATTTTCGTGGTGGCTCCGAACCTGATTCCGGCTCAGCGGACAGGAACGTCATATCGGAGGTAGCCCAGGACGTCGCCAACCTTGCGTCCGCCATGGCAGGCACCACACTGCTTCATCACGACCGGAACCGCCGTGGCGACCTCGAGACGCCGGTCCTTCCCCTCGCCGATCACCCGCTCAAAGTACATCTCGCCAGCGCGGATACGGCGAAATGCCTCCTTTTCAAAATCCGACTTCGCCGCGTTCTCCTCGTTCATCGGATCGCCCGTCGCGTCAATCAGCCGAACCGAGTGCCACCCCTTCTTCTCCATCGCCGCGAAAACGTCCTTCGCGATCAGGGCCGCGGGGCGGTCGTCCTGCTTGTTGACATAGTTCTTCGTAATGGAGACAACCGCATTCTTGTACAGATCATCGAGCATCTTGACCTGCTCGCGCGTCCGCTCCAGGGCCGGATCCTTCGCGGTCGGCTCCTGCGCCTCGGTCGGCCGAACTCCGGCCACAGCCGCCGCCAGAAACGCCAGGCCAATCGCCCCCACGAACACCATCCGCCCATGCTGCCTGTTCATGTTCGAGCTTCCTCCGATGGTCATGCGAGAGAGGAGAAAACGGCGCCCCGGGTCGAAGACCTCCCCGACGCGCGCACGACGATCCCGCCGGGTCGCGCGCGGTGCGACGCCCCGGATCAGCCCTTAAAAATCAGGAGTTCGAGAGAAGTCCGACGTGCCTCAACGCTCGGCAACGCGACCTGCACTTCCCCCCGAGCCAAATCTGTATCTTCGATACAGAATTTAGCAGGCGACCGACGGCGGGGCAAGTGGAATCCCGATGGAGTCACGAGTTCCCGCGTCGGCCGCGGTCATTTTCTGCGGAGGAACCCGACGTATTTCTCGATGGCCTGGCCGAGGCGATCCTTCCATTCCGCAAAGTCGGGGATGGGGTCGGAACCTGCCAGGAGCCCCAGCCGCTTCGCCAGGAACTTCACGACCCAGGTGACGATCCCGAGCTTGATGATGTCGGATCGGTCGTCGAGCGACGGGGTGTCTTCGAGTTCTTCCGAGCGGACGAGATCATCCCATCGACAAACGGCCTCGCGGACGTCGGGGGCCGCGTCGATTGAGTCGGGATTGAAGGCGTCGCGGAGAGTTTGCCAGGCCGGGCTGCCGTGCGGGAGCCCGCCGGCATCGAGCGTCTCGCGACAGAGGGCCGCGGCGGCCTCGACGAGAGCCCGGGGCTCGTCGATCGCCCAGCTTCGGATGCGTTCCTGGGACGCGACAATCGGATCGGTCATGGCCGGGGCTCCGTCGGGTTGGGCCTGGTTTCGGCGGGCAAGTCCGGCCCGATCCGAAACCCGACGATCCGACTGCGGTTCGCGAGGGGAGCGACCCGTTCCGCCAGAACCTGCGGCTCAGGTGCTCTCCCTCGGATGGTGGTCATTCGAGGGCCAAGCATTGTGAAAACATCGCGGGCAAAGGCGTTCAGCAAGACCTCGGCGTGCATCGCGTTCGGGCCCGCTTCCGGGAACGGGACGACTCGCGCGAAGAAGGCGGCCGGCTCCTCGCGGAAGGCGGCCGGGAACCAGTCGTCGCCGGCGATAATCCACCAGCCGTCCTTGCGACAGGCGGAGACCGGCGAATCCCCCGCGATCATCGCGTCGGTCACGACTCGCGCAGCGAGTGTCTCGCCTGAGACCAACCCATTCGGAAAGAACATCTCGGGCCGCGCCCGGATCGCCTTGATCGGGTCGAGAACGCGGAGGTCAGCTTCCGTGTAGGGCTTCCCTGGGGCGTGAGATTCATCCTCGCCGCGGAACGATGGTTCCCAGGGCGTGGGACCCTTGCTGGCTCCAACCAATCCGGCCACGACCTCGACGTCGGCCCCCCGATCCCGAAGAATCGACGTCCCGTTGTCGATCCGTTCGTATTCGAGACGGACATCCTTCCACTTCATCGGCCCGCGGAAGGACTGGACATCCCCGCAGAGAATGCGGAGTCCTTGTTCGACGCCCGGACGGTGGACCCAGATCTCAAACACTCCGTGCGAGATCGTGTAGCCCGAGACGGTCGCCTCTCCGCCCCGCCAGCGTTCGAACATCGGCGACGGGTCGTGGCTCGACAGCAGGATCTGATAATCGACCTTCATGCGCCACTCCCAGGGCGGAGGCCCTTGACGTTTCCCTGCGGAGATTGGGGCAATCCCGGCCAGAAGCCCGATCAGCTCGAATCCGGCACGACCGGTCGTTCCAGCAGGTAAACCAGGGCACCAGGGCGGCAAGAGAGAGTGCGGGATATGGCCAGGAACACTTCGAGCGAGCACAGGAAGACGACCGCAAGAATCTCGACCCCGAAATGCTGCGCGATGAACTTCCCCACCACGGGAACGTACTGGGACACAATCGCAGCGGGGACCACGACGTACAGGCACTTGGCCCGGAAAAACCGAAAGAACCGTCCCTGGCCCACAAGCCTGTGCCCGCAGACCAGTTCGGCCCACCCCGTTTCGGGAAGGTCGATCTCAACCACGTCGGACCTTGACCATCCCATCCGGAGGAAGACGCGATGACGCCCCGCCGGGATGAGCACAGGCGAAGGAGTCCTCGGTTCGAGGGTGAGGCCGCAGAGGAATCGATCGTCGACGTAGACATCAAACGCGGCGAGCGAGCACCTGCGATCGTGTGGGATCCACTCAATCAGAAGCGCGGCCGGCTCGCTGATCGCGACAGCGGATAGCCCCTCCGAAAGCATCTCGGGCTCCCCAGCCGAACCGAACAGGCGCCGCAGGAGTTGCCAGACGACAATCTCGACGAGGAAGAGCACCCAAATCGCGAGCCCGAGGACGAGGGCGATGAGTAAGAACAGCGGCGAGTGAATCCAGGGCCGATACCACGGAGCCGCGCCGAGGAGAACGACGATCGTATTGACCGCGGCGAGGACGAAGAAGACGAAGAAAGGTATCCCCGCGATTCGCTCATTCGAAACACGAAACGGGTGGACGCCCATGACGCTCGCCTCCAGGACGCACGGATCCCGCCGAGGTTCGAGGCACAATGATGGACAGTCTAAGTCAGGATCGCGATTGATCGTTCCGCGGCGCTTTCAATCCGGATCGCCCGGTCGCCGGCCCCACCTCAACCTCGGCGTCTCCTTTCGGATAATAACAGATTCGAGCCAGGCCAGGAACTCCTCGCGACCGATCTCGCCCGCGGCCAGCCGGACGATAATGGCCTCGTGCTCGTCGATCGGGGCATCGATCGTGTAGCCGTTCCGGCTGAGGAACATCAACATCGCGCCGTAACCGGTCCGCTTGTTGCCTTCGAAGAAGGGATGATTCTTCACCAGCGAGAACGCCAGCGCGGCGGCCTTTTCCACGAGGCTCGGTGACGTAGTTCTTCGTGATCGAGACGACCGCGTTCTTGTACAGATCATCGAGCATCTTGACCTGCTCGCGCGCCCGCTCCAGGGCCGGATCCTTCGCGGTCGGCTCTTGCGCCTGGGTCGGCCGAACTCCGGCAACAGCCGCCTCCAGTACAGCCAGGCCGATCGACCCCGCGAACACCATCCCCATATGCTTCTGCATCTTTATCTTCAGAGCTTGCTCCGATGGTCATGCGAGAGAGGAGAAACCAGCGCCCGGAGGCGCGAACCTCCCCAAGGCGCGCACGACGAACCTTCCGGGTTGCCCGCAATGCGATGCCCCGGATCCGTTCTGAAGAATCGAGAGTTCGAGAAGTTCCGAAAGCAGGCTTTGCAGGGTCACGGGGTCGAGCGACCCGAGATCCCATGAAAAACCGAGACATCCGACACCGCCGCTCGCCTGATCCACCTCGACAGGTACGGCAAGGTCCGCAGCGAGTCATCGTTCGGCAACGAGAGCCGCATGTCTCCCCGCCCAAATCCTGTATTCAGGATACAGAATCAATCATGCTGGCTGGCGGCGGGGCAAGTGGAATCCCGAGGGATTCACAAGCTCCCGCGCCGGCCGGGGTCGAGGTTTCGGAAGAACTCGAGGTTCTCCTCGTCTATTGGCCCGCGACTTCGCGGGACCGGAGACCGTCGACATGAGAGGTGACGGACGCGTCTGGCCTCATTTGAGAAATCGTTCGTCGATCCTGTCGATCCGGCGTTGCAGGACGCGGTCGATCGAGCGGAGCGGCAACCGGCTGGTGATCAACTTGGCCATCCAGAGAGGAAGCCCGTATCTCCGCCGGCGGAACGAGCTACGCGCCACCCGGTCCTGGAGCCAGAGCTTTCGCCTGAGCTGGGGGGTGATCTTCAGTCGGGGCAAGCCGCTGAGCGGATAACCGCGGGCCACAAGCATATCCCCCATGCGGGCCTCGGCCAACTGCAACTCGTACGACGAGAGGGCCGTCCGCCACTTGTCGAGCCTCGCTGGCGAGGGCGCGGAAAAGGTCGAGTCGTGTATGTAATCAAACATGGCTCGATCATAAGGAACGCCGATGAACTTGCAGATCCCGTCGAGGACTTCCTCAGGTAAGCGGACCAGGTCCTCATATCGAACCTCATGATAGCGATCGCGCGGAATCTCGGTCGAGAATCGCGACCAGAGTTCCTCGGCATTGAGCCACTTGCTCGCGGCCGTGTAGAGGTTGCCCCCCCAACCGTGAAGGATCGCGGACTGCGCGACGTCGCGACCATCACGGATGATGTGGACGAACCGGGCATCGGGCCAGATCCGGAGCAGACGGTCATAGTCGTAATGGACGACCGCGCCGACCACCTTCTTGTGGTCGCGATCTCGTTTCTGGCGAAGGAAGCTGTCGATCAGGTGGGGGTAATCCAGAGTGGGGTCGACGATCAACTGCCCCGCCCGAAAGATCCGATCCCCGTCGAGATAGTCGCGGTACTCACGCAGATCGGGCCAGCCGGCTCCGTCGGACAGCTTCGCGACAGAATACTGAAACTCGAAGAAAAAGGCGATCTGCGGGTGATGATCGAGCATCAACCGCAGCAGTGTGGTTCCCGAGCACTCAGCCCCCACCAGGAACACGGGCCGTTCGAGCAGATCGCCAGCCCGATCTTTCTGGTTCTCGCCGGCCGTTGGAGTGGCCAAGGTCGGAGAGCAAAAGGATCGAGGCGACATCGCCAGGGAAATCATGGTGGTTTCTACTCCAGGGAATCAGGGACGACCCCAACCGTCACCACGGACTCGATCGCAAAATCCATTGACGAATGGCCGATCCTTTCGGGAACGGGCCAACCGCGACGGTAAGAGAGAGGGTAACGCGAACGGAACCATGCTCGACGAAGCAACCACGCTCCGCCGACCACCACTTCGCGCACTCACACATCCGAGCCACTTCGGACCCGGTCTCCTAGGGACTTAAACCCGCCGTCCTGCAACTGGGGTCGCCGGTTGACCTTTTTTTTACTTCGCCCGATGAGGAGACGACGTCAGGGAAAAGTAAGGCGGGCCGTCATCCTGCGTGGCCTTGCGTCGAGGCCGACGGAAAGTTCGGGCAGCGGAGGGTTTGGTGATTGGACATGACAGGGACACCCAAACGAGGGTCTCCGAACGGCAGTGACCCGCTACGTCCCATGAAACAAGTCTTTCCAATCGCAGTCACCCGGTCAACAGAGTCGTATCGTCCGGAAATTGTCTTCCGACGGATGTACGGGGTCGCGTCGACGTTCGTCGGAGGTTAGAATCATCCCCGCGTTCGTTCGGAGACGAGGCATCCGCGAGGCCCACAATCGTGTCCACCGCGATGGAACTGCCGACGATCGAGTCGCTCCGGGAAGAGCAGCGGGCCCTGCGTGCCGAACTGGCGCGGATCCGGAGGCGGCTGACCTGGCAGCTCGCGCTCGAACTCGCCGTCGACGCCGCCTCGGCCGTCGTCGCGACGGCTGGCGTCCTGGTCCTGCTCGACTGGTGGCTCCGGCTCGACCGCCCGGCTCGGGCCGTCCTGCTCGCAATCGCGGCGACCGGCCTCGTCGCGTTCCTGGGCGTCCGGGCGTATCGACGCTGGCGATCGGCCCGGCTCGACGAGCTGGCCCTGGCGATGACCCTCGACCGGTTCCGCCCGGGGACCGGCCAGCTTATCGCCGATGTTTTGCAGCTCCCCATGCTGCTCGATCAGCCCGGCTCGACCGTCTCTCCGGCGATGGTTCGGCTGGCCGTCCGGATGGCCTGCGAGGCGCTGGCGGCCTCCGACTGGCGACGCCTCTGGAACCACCAGCGAACCGCCGCGCACGCCTCGGCGCTGGTGCTGGCGCTGATCGTCCCCGCGGCCTTCGCGGCGATCGCGCCCGACGCCGCCCGGCTGAGCCTGGCGCGCTGGCTCCGCGGCTCGAACGAGCGATGGCCGCAGCAAACCTATCTGAGCGTGGTGGGCCTCGACGAGCGGGGCCGGATCGTCGCGCCTCGGGAAGAACGAGCCGTTCTGGAGGTCCGCTCCGATCTCCCGATGTTGACAGAGCAGGGGGGGCGCTGGTTCGTCGGCGGCCGAGGCGAGCGACTGTCCCTCCGTCACAAACCCGAGCATCCGGTGAATCCCCAATCCGTCACCATCCGAGAGAAGACGGAGATGGGCGAGACCCACGAGTCGGTGATGGTCGAGACCGAGCCCGGCCACTTCCGCTTCGAGTTCCCGCCCTCGGCCTCGACCTCGACCTTCGAGCTGACCGGCGGCGACGACTGGCTCGAACCGCTCGTCCTCGACCGCGTCGACCGCCCCGCGCTGGCCGCCACGAAGATCCGCGTCCGCGAACCGGGCGGGAGCGACCAGGGCTTCCGATCGATCGACGACCCCCGCCAGCACCTCGTCTTCCTGCCCGATACGCAGGTCGAGATGACCCTGATCGGGACCGAGCCGCTCGCCGAGGCCAGGCTCAAGATCCAGTCGGGAAATGCCCCGCCGCTCCGAAGGATCGATGAAAAAACGTTCGCGACGCAGTGGACTCTCCGCGAAGCGACCACGCTGGAAGTCGGCCTGACCTCGAAGGGAACCGGACTCGAATCGAAGCCGGCCTTCCTCTCCATCGGCCTGATGCGCGACCGAGATCCCCGCGTGACCCTGCGCGCGGTGGGAGTGGGCGTCCACGTCACGCCCGTCGCCACGATCCCGCTCTCGATCGCCGCGACCGACGACATCGGCCTCGCCGCGCTCCGGCTCCAGTTCGACCGCACCACCGTCGCCAGCGAAAAAGACAGGGCGACTCCGACGAAATCCAAACAGGAGACCGTGAAGATCCCGCTCCCCTCCGAGAGCGGGCGCCCGCCGCTCGACCACCAGGCGCGACACGAGTTCTCGCTGATGACCGATCCCGCGACACCTGGAACCCTCTTGCGGTTCCTCGCCGAGGCCGACGACAAATGCGCCCGAGGCCCACAAACGGGTCGATCGACACCGTTGCAATTGCAGGTTGTCGCTCCCGAGGAGCTTTTCTACGAGATCCTCCTCCGCCAGCGTTCCGAGCGGACGAAGTTCATCGCCGCTCTCGAATCGATCGAGAAGCAGGGCCCCATTCTCGACGGCAAGCCGACACCCGAAGACCACGCGAGGATCACCCAGGTTGTCCAGGCAACCGCACGCCACCTCGACCAGATCGGTAACCGGATCGGGGATGCACTCCAGGAAATGAAGCTCAACCAGGTCGGCTCTCCGAAGTCACACCGGCTGCTCCAGCAGGGGATCATCGACCCGATCAAGGCCCTGAACGCGGGTCCGATGATCGAGCTCCGGGGAGCCTTGCAGGCGCTTTCAGGCGCGGGGAACCGCGCCAACGCCAGCGAGGAAACCGCGCGGAAGCTCCACGGCCAGGTCGTCGGCAGGATGAAAGAAATCCTCGACCAGATGTCGCAGTGGGAGAGCTTCGTCGACGTCGTCAACCAGGTCGCCGAGGTGATCCGAATGCAAAACCAGATCCTCAAGGCGACCGAAAAGGCACGCGAGACGCGAACACAGGAAGTCTTCGAGGACCGGCCGTAGCGTCCCCTGAGAAAACGGGGAATGGCTCCAGGTCTTCGAGGTGCCTGTCCCCATTTTCTCAGGGATTCCGGAAGATCGAGTCTCGCGATCGGGAGGAGAGCGGATGCACGGTCTGGCGGCCATCTTGATCGGGCTGGTGGGACTCGTCGGCGACTCCGAATACGTGCGAGCGCTCGACGCGAAGGCCCTCGACCAGTCGACGTTCGACGCCGAGACCTTCGGCGAGAAGGCGAAACTCAAGCGCGAAGATGGCGGCCTGCACGTCGTTCTCGATCCAAGACTCCCCGAGACCGGATGGAAGACGCCCCAGCAGGTCCGCTTCGGCGGCGACTTCACCCTCCTCGCCGACTTCGCCATCCGCAAGCTGCCGAAGCCCGCCCAGGAAGACGGTGCGGCGGTCGGGATGGCGATCGCCTTCCAGAACATCGACCAGCCCGACCTGACCCTCATCCGCCTGATCGAGCCCAACGGCGCCGACGTCTACCGCCCGATCGAGAAGGAGCCGAACGACCCCAACCAGATGCAAATGCAAATGCAGATGCAAATGCAAATGCAAATGCAGATGATGGGGATGGGCGCCGGGCCTCCGGCCAAGCCGCCGAAGCCGCCAAGGCACACGTTCCCTGCCTCGGGTTCGACGTTCCGCCTGGAGTTCCACCGCGAGGGGAACACGATCCGATATCAGGTTCTCGACGCCCGATCGGGAAAGTCGCGTTACCTCGGCCAGATGGCCTTCCCTCAGGCGATGGACGTGGCCTCGGTGAAGCTGTTTGTCACCAATCGCAACGGCGTCGAGCCGGTCGATGTGATCCTGAAAAGCCTGACGATCCGGGCCCAGCGAATCAACGGCCTGGGTCCGATCGTCCGAACGGTTTTCGACCGCGTCGTCTACGCCGAGCCAACCGCGATCGAGAAGGACCTCCTCATCATCGGCGGCCAGCCAAAAACGCCGCCGGGCGGCCAGCCGAACGCCCCAAACCCGACCCCGCAACCCGCGACGACCGCGCCCGTCGCCCCGACCGCCTCACTCCCGGCCGGCGCGGTGATGGTCGCCCCGGCGGGCGGCATGGTGATGGTCGTGGCCGCGGCCCCGGCGGCGCCCGCACCCGCACCGGCGTCGGCCCCCGCGGCAAGGCCCGCCACGCCAGCCGCCCAGCCCGCCAACGCGAAGGCCCCCGGCGCGAAGGCCCAGCCCGCGAAACCGCCCGAGCCGAAGGCCCGTATCCCCCTCGACGAGATCGATACCATCCACTACGAACGCGCGCCGGCGATGGTCGCCCGCTTCGTCGATCAGCCCAACCTCGACTTCACCATGCCCGGCCTCAACTTCAAGCCCGAAAAGAAGCCGCCCGGCCTCCCCGATGATGTCTTCGCCCCGGATCCAAACGATCCCAAAACTCTCGACGCCCGGAAGCCCGAGGCCCAACCGTCGGGGCCCCCAAAGGTCGACAGGAAGAAGGACGAGCCGGAGGACGACGTCAACGCGCCGCTCCCCGGGACGACCGCCCCGAAGAAGATTCCCAGGCTGAATCCGAAGCCGAACGGCATCCGAGATATCCACCTGGCGCTGCACAACCTTCGACCCTCGCCGATCAGGCAAATCACGATCACCGGCCAGACAGACAGAGGCCCGGCAAGTTGGCGGCTCGATACCACGGACTCAGAGGACTGGCCGATCATCGTCCGCCGATCGGGGACCGACACATCCGCCGACCTCTTCCTCGAACCGCCCGCCGGCGACGGCTTCGACAAGGACTTCACGATCACCCTCGTTTACGAGGACAACCAGAACGCCAACGCAACGGCGAAGGCGAAGATCCACACGAAACCCGACCTGGCGATCGACCCAAAAGCACCCTCGATCCCGCCGCTGGGCGTCCGCGTCTCGATGATCGGCGACGAGGTGATCGCCGGAACCTTCGAGACGATCGCCGACGACGCGATGACCCTCACGACCACCTGGAACGACAGACTCACAATCCCGCTCACGCGGATCGTTGGCGCCCACTTCGCGCCGATCGACCGCAGGGAATCGCCCGAGTCGTTCGCGCGCCGGCTCAGGACCCGGGGCACGGACGATCTCTTACTCGCCCGGACGCGAGGCGGCGAGGTGATCGCGATTCCAGGCGTCGTCGAGGGTGCCAGCGGAGACCGAATGCATTTCCGGTATCAGGGCAAGAGCCGGACCCTGCCGATGGCCCTGGTCGAGGGACTGATCCTCGCCGCTCGAAACGAATCCGACCCCGCCGACCAGCTTCGGGCGCGGTTCCAGCTTCCCGATGGCCTCGCCGTCTCGGGCCAATGGAAGGACCTCGACACGGTGACCTGGAAGGTCCAATCGCCCTGGGGACAGGAGATGAAGTTGCCGGCGGCCGACGTCAGCGACGTTCAGTTCCGCGGCGGCCGGATGACGTACCTCTCTGATCTCGCGCCGAGCCGGGTCGAGGAGTCACCCTATTTCGGCCGCAAGCTCACCTGGCGTCGCGACGTCAACCTGCTCGGCCATCCGCTGAAGATGGATGGCCGGACGTACGCCCGCGGCGTTGCCGTCCACTCAAAATCGTCGCTGACCTACGACCTGAACGGCAAGTATGCCACCTTCGAGGCGACGGTTGGCTTCGACGAATCGGCCCGAGGGCAGGGGCGGGTTGACTGTCGGGTCCTGGCCGACGGCAGGGAACTCTTCGCCAATCCCGACCTGAAGGCCACCGACCCGCCGGTGAAGCTCACGCTCCCGGTCGCCGGGGTGGAACAACTCCGCCTGGTGATCGATTTCGGCAAGGATCAGGACACTGGCGACCGCGTCATCTGGGCCAACGCCCGCCTCTACCGCCCCGCGCCGAAGGGGAAGTAGGGCGGGTATCGCCCGCCGAGAGAAGCCCCGCGACCCGATCAGGACGCCCAAGATGCGACGCCCCCTCGCCCAAAGGATCACCGCCCTCTCCATCGGCCTGACAACCCTGCTCTCGATCGCGATCGGGGCCACACGTCCCGACGATATCGAGCGCGATGGGGACCGTCCCGAAACGCCGGTCGAGGTTTATGAATGGTCGGTCTGGGTCGGCAATCCCGCACAGGCAACCATCAACACCACCCGAATCTACAGAAGTGCGATGCCCGGCTCGGTGGGCACCAGCCGGCCGAACATCGACGACAAGGACCGGACGTTCCGATTTCCGATCGCCCCCATTTCGGTGGTCCAGTTTTTCGGCGAGCCCGCGAAGGACGTCGACGTCGACCTCCGGCTCAAGAAGGGGACGTTCCTGGCGCACTGGCCGCGGAGTACCGAGCGATCCGGCCGGTTGCAGTGGTTCAAGTCGAGTCTCTCGACGGCTCCGCCGTTGGACCTCCCATTGAACTATCTGACGGAGAACCACTGGATGCACCGGCTCCGCGAGAAGGAGAAAGCCCTTTACCTGAAGCACGAATCGCATTCGGATCGATTCATCGCTTACGACGCCGAGCTGGGAATCCCGGTACCGGTGAAGATCCGGGGTGGTCCCGACGAGTACACGCTTCAAAATCTGACGAACCGGAAGCTGCTGGACGTCGCCGTGATCGCGCCGGCGGATTCGGGCTACCGGGTCGGCTGGCTCGATGCCCTGCCGACCGCCGCCCCCGAACCGACCGACGAGCCCGACGCGAAGGACGCCGGCAAGACCGAGCAGGAAAAGAAAGAGGCGGCCATCAAGAAGGCCGACACGAAGAAGTCACCCGATCAGAAAGCGCAGGCCGTCTTCGACGAGGCCGACGCCACCGCGAAGGATAAGAAGAAGGCGGAAGAGGACGAACTGCCGCCAATTCCGGCCGAGGGCGACGCGACCATGCGAGCCCGGGTCGACCAGGTAATGAACCGATCGATCCAGGTGAATGCCGACGGCGTCCCTCGCAAGGAGGCCATCGCGATGATCGCGGGCCAGGCCCGCGTCCGGTACGAGCTGGACGATAAGGCGATCGCGCGGGCCGAGATCGACATGAACCAGCCGACAACTCTCCGGGCGCCGAGCATCGCGGCAAGGGACGCGATGGCGGAGGTTCTCGGCGGCGCGGGGCTGAGCTACCGTGTCACCGAGGACGGCCGCCTCTTCATCACCACCGCCGCCCGCCTCGCCGAGGCCGACCGGAAGGATCGCGTGATCGAAGGTCCACCGGTGAAATTGGTCATGTCGACCACGAGGCCGCCCTCCGACCCAAGCTACCGCGACATGACCCGCGTGACGATGGTCCGCCGGCTGGTCGGCCAGGGTCTGCGTGAGGATCTGGCGAACTTCCTCCTCGACCAGTATGGTCCGCGGCTCTTCGAGCCGAAGGAGCTGGTCGTCCTGGTCCATCTCTCGCGTCCTGCGCTCGACGAGGCCGTCACGCTCGACGTCTTCCCCCCGCCGAAGAAACTCGCCCGAACGGCGACGATCGTGGTCCACGGGATCGACCCGAGGCTCCAGGACCGCGCCCGGGGGCTGGTGAAGCTCCTCGGAGAGAAATCGTCGCGCGCCCGCGACCAGGCGGAGGAACGCCTCTTCGAGATGGGCCCCGCCGCCGTCCCTGTGCTGGAGGATGCGCTCTCGAACAAGGACGTCGAGATCGTCTACCGAGCCGAGCGGCTGCTGCTGAAGCTCGGGCGGTCGGTGCCCTGAGCGCCGGTCGCCTTCAGATCGATCGCGGCCGAAGTTGCCCCACGAGCCGATAAACGCGCGTTCCGAGGCCGAAAGGCCATCGATCCTCGGGGCGCGTATCAAGGGCCCTGGCGCGGGCGATCGCCTCGTCGGTATTCGGGAGGAAGTGGTCGATGTAATCCGTCCCCGGCCTGAGCTGGCGACCAACCAGGGTTTTCAGGAGCCCGCCGGCGTTCTCGGCAAGCTCCTGCCTTCGGGATTCCGGTTGAATGGGACATCCTCGAAGTGCATCAGGAGCCAGATTTCAAAGCAGGGATTGCTCAGGGCTTACGCACCAGAATTCTCGGGGATTTGAGCCAATACCCTCAATAAGCAACGACCCGCGACAGGGCTAAAGCACGGGCGCTTCTCGATAACGCCTCTCCAGGTCGGCCAGAAGTAGCGGCCGTTTCTTCGAGGATCGCGCCTTCCTCATAATCTTCCGGCGGTCCATCGCCTCTCTCTGGCTCGGCGGCTCTCGGGCCGTCCGATACGGCAGCAGGTCGGTCGCGGTGAACGGTCCCGGGTGCGCGATGTGGGCATCCAACGCGTGCACCAGCGTCGGTCCTTCTTGAACGATCCGCACACCTGCGTGGCGGTGACCGTGAATCCGCCGCTCGTGACTCTTGGGCACGCGGAACCATCGCTCCAGATCGAGATCGTCCTGGATCTCCTCGAACGTCCCCTCGCCCACAAACAACCCCGCGAGGAAGCTGATCATCACCCGGGCCATCTTCGGACGGATCGCGTCCTCGCCGCGCTCAAACCGATCGATCAGCTCCTCGAACTCCCGGCGACGGTCCGCACTGCTCCCCCCTCCAGGATCGAGCGTCGCGGCCACCGCCTCGATGTCCTCGACGTAGCCTCGAATCGTCTCCTGTTCGGCCTCTACTTCGTTGAGGCCCCGGTCGATGCAACCGGCCAGGCGACCGAGTTGCTGTTCCGCGAACCCCCTTTTTTCTCGTCCAGGTTGTGCTGGATCGATTCGCGAACCTCGTCCAGGGCCCGGGCCATCCGCAGGCCAGGCGGTTGGAGCGGCCCACCCTGGTCGTCGTTGAGGATGCCACGTACCGACGGGCAGTAGTCGAGCACCACGGCGCCCGCGGGATCGGCCGGCGACGCCGCCGACTCCACCGGCTCGATGATCACCGCCGTCGTGGCCGCGGCATCCGCTCCGGCAGCCGGCTCGGGGCCCGCGACGCCCCGTCGTTTCAGCACGGCCTGCTCGATCTTCCGCAGGCCACGTACCTTCTTGCGCATCTGGACCTTGGTGTGGCTGTCGGCCTCGAGCACGGGCCTGGCCACATCGCGGAGGAAATGGTTCTGGCAGTAGCGGTGCGGCACGCCGGGGAATTCGGCCGCGATGCCGGTCACGAACGCGTCCTGCCGGTCCGACAACCACAGCGCCACCGGTTTGCCCAGGGCTTCGGTCCACCCCTTGGCCTGCGCGATGAGGCGCCGCACCTCGTCGGCCGTCGCGGAGATCAACGCCTCGGCGAACCAGACCCGCTTGCAGGTCAGCTCCCGGACCACATAAAGGGTCTCATGCCCCTTCTCGGGCTGAAGGCCGTCGATCGAGAGGATGATCTCATCGACCGCCTGGTACAGCCGGAGCAGGGCCTCGGGGTCTTGCTGCCGCGCCGCGAGCATCGCCTGGTAGCGATGGATGTACTGGCCAATGGCGTCATCTGACAGCTTGATCCGATGGGCGTCGAGGAGTTCGGCTCGGATCTGGGGGATGGCCCAGTGCCGAGAGAACCGGCGATGGCCGATCCAGCAGAAGACGTCCCAGCCGATAGCCCAATGGGGCGGGGCGATGGTCGCTTCGACCTCGGGGCTCTTGGTCCTGGTATGCCCGGGACAATGGGGATCCGGACAATGATTGAGCTTGCAGATCAGTTCCACCGGCCCTTCGAGGGTGTGCAGGTGGCGAAAGCGGTGATCGCAGATGTGCATCCGGCGGCCACAGGCCCCACAACGGCGATCGAGAACATCGAGCTCCCAGGGCACGAAATCGGTATCCGCCGGCCATCGGTAAGGCATCACTCCGACCTCTGGGGCCTGATGAAGTCTTCAGACAGACACATCAAGACAAGAGGTTACGCAAGACGCCTGGCATTTCCTAGCCACCTGTCGGGCCGTTGT
>DAIDKV010000021.1 GCA_027449865.1 Planctomycetales bacterium | reverse complement strand
CGCCGGCATGTACGTCGGTGTCTTCGCGGTCTCGACGATCATGGCGGCATTTTACCGCTTCAGCGAGGAGCGGCTGCGGCTGCTCTGGCGCGGCTGGCTCACTCGACTGCTGATCGACCTGTACATGTCGCGCGACCGGTTCTACCGGCTCAAGGCGCGCGACGAGGTGGACAACCCCGACGAGCGGATCACCGAGGACGTCAAGTCGTACACGCAGACGACGCTGTCGTTCTTCCTGATGACGCTGAACGCCGCCATCACGTCGCTGGCGTTCCTGGGCGTCCTGTGGTCGATCACGCCCGTCCTCGTGCTGGTGGCGATCCTGTACGCCGCGGTCGGCTCGGCGATGACGATCTTCCTGGGCCGCCCGCTCGTGGTGCTGGACAACCTCCAGCTCCAGAAGGAAGCGGACCTGCGCTACCACCTGATCCAGACCCGCGAGACCGCCGAGGCGATCGCGACGATGGGCGCCGCCCGGACCGCGAGGGAATGTCTCCGTGCCAGGCTTGCCGCGGTCGTGGCGAACAACAAGCGAATCATCGCCGTGACCCGAAACCTGGGCCTGTTCACCAACGGCTACAACTACATGACCCAGCTCATCCCACTGGTCATCGTGGCGCCGTTGTACATGCAAGGACACGTTGAATTCGGCGTGGTGACGCAGGCCTCGATGGCGTTCGCGACATTCCTCTCTGGTTTTTCGTTGATCATCACTCAGTTCGAGACGCTCTCGTCGTTTGCGGCGGTGACCGACCGACTCGACACGATCGCGCAGGCGCTCGAGCAATCGCGGACGCCGATGACCACGTCGATCCGAATCGACCACGAGGAAGCCCGGGTCGCCTTCGAGGGCCTTTCGCTCTGGTCTCGGCACGAACGCCGGCCGCTGATCGAGAGCCTCACCCTGGAGGTCCCAACCAGTGGGAGCCTGCTGATCACCGGTCCCGACACCGCGGCCGAGGAGGCCCTCTTCCTGGCGACCGCCGGTTTCTGGGACCAGGGGAAGGGGAGAATCGTTCGCCCGAACTCCGAGGGAATTTCGTTCGTGCCGACCCAGGCGCTGACACTTCGTTCCACACTCCGGGCCCAGCTTGGCGCGGGGATCCTGGACGGTCGGGCCGTGTCGGACGAGGAGATCCAGGCCACATTACGCGAGGTGGGGCTGACGGGAGCTGTCGCGAGGGTCGGCGGCCTCGACGCTGAGATCCACGCCCCGACCGTCCTCTCCCCGGCCGAGCAGCGTCTGATCCTCTTCACCCGGGTTCTGCTGGCTCGGCCGAGGTTCGTTTTCCTCGACCGGGTGGGTTCGGTGCTGAAACAGGAGCAGATCGAGGTCGTCTACCGGCTTCTGAAGAGATCCTCGATTGGTTACCTGAGCATCGGCGATGCCCACCGCCTGGGGTCGTTCCACGACCGGGCGCTGGAAATCCGCGGCGAGGGACACTGGCGACTGATGACCGGCGCGGAGGCTGGCGGCGATCTCGAGGGTGACGGCCCCGATGGTCATCCTTTCGCCAATGCGTCCGGCCGTCGCAATTGACCGGCCGATCGGCTCGCGGATTGCGATACGGAAATCACAAGGCGGCCGGTCGCGGCCGGGACTCCGATGGAGCGGTAGTCCCGGTCCGGCCGGCCGGTAGAATCACGACCCGCTGGGCCGACCGCCGCACCCCGAGACGGGGTTGGCTCCCCGCGATCGCTCGACCCTGTTCGCCCGGGGAAACGATGGTCCACTTCCTGCTTGTCTTTATTCCGATCTCGCTTGGGCTCGACCACTTCGGAGCGAGCCCGAT
Source organism: Planctomycetales bacterium (assembly GCA_027449865.1). Taxonomy (GTDB): domain Bacteria; phylum Planctomycetota; class Planctomycetia; order Isosphaerales; family Isosphaeraceae; genus JAKAUH01. The sequence goes on along the minus strand of DAIDKV010000021.1, from coordinate 28,405 downwards.
CCTTGTGTTTTTCGCTTCGACTCTGGCCGTCATCCCACTCACGATCCTCATCGGAGACGCGACCGAGAATCTCTCGCTGCGCGTCGGCCCAACGATCGGCGGACTGCTCAACGGGACGATGGGAAATGTCCCCGAGATGATCATCGCGATCTCCGCTCTGCGACGGGGGCTGGAGCCGATGGTCAAGGCGTCGCTCACGGGCACGCTTCTGAGCAACGTCCTGCTCGTGCTAGGTCTCTCGATCATCGTCGGCGGAGCAAAGTTTGAAACGCTCCGCTACAGCGTGGCGTTCGCGGGGCTCAGCTCGAAGCTGCTGCTGCTGGCAGCGATCGGGATGATCGTGCCGGCGCTCTTCCACTTCACGACAAAGCAGGAGGTGCTCGAGATCAGCGACGGGATCGCGGGAATACTGTTCCTGGCGTACCTGGCGAACCTGGCGTTCACGCTGGTGACACACAAGCAACTCTTCGCGCCGAAGCAGGCGGAGGGGCCCATCGAGACCGGCAAGGAAGCCTGGGGCCTGGGCCGGTCCCTCGGCACGCTGGCGATCGCGGCGATTGGGCTGGCGATCGAGAGTGAATCACTGACCGGTGCGCTTGAACCGACCGCTCATCGCCTTGGCCTGACCGCGACATTCGCCGGGATTTTTCTGCTGGCGAGCGTCGGGAACATCTCCGAGATGATCAACGCGATCCTCTTCGCCCGACGAGGGAAAATGGATCTGACGCTCGCCGTGACCCTGGGTGCCAGCACCCAGGTGGCGCTGCTGGTGGCGCCGGTACTCATCTTCGCGAGCCACCTGATGGGCCGGCCGATGGACCTGCTCTTCACCGAGTTCGAGGTGATCTCGGTGGCCGTCGCGGTGCTGGTGGCGCAGACCATGACATCGGACGGCGAATCGCACTGGATCGAGGGTGTGATGATGGTTGCCGTCTACGCCATCCTGGGCGTCGGCTTCTTCTTCCTGCCGGGGCATGGCCAGGGAAGCTGAACCCAGCCTGCGACGGCTCGATCTCACATCGACGAGGCGCCTCGATCCGGACCGACGGCGCCTCCCCGGGTTGACCCGTGCCGGGACCTGCTGTCTGATGGAGGGGCGATGGGGCGCCCGGCGGCGAGGGGAGCCGACGGCCTCGCCGCGAGTCCTCGCCACGGCGGTGGAACATGCCCGGTCCGAGGGCCTTACGGGAATTGCGCCTGGTCAACGGCTCGACCGGGGATCCGGCGCTCTTCGTCGACGACCCGGGGCGCGACAACGCCCTCTTGTTCGACTGCGGCGAGAATGCGGCGCTCGCCGACGATCGCCTCGCCGATCTCGAAGCGGTCTTCCTGACTCACCATCACATCGACCACTTCATCGGCTTCGACCGGATCCTCCGAGCCAACATCGACCGCGACAAGGCGCTCCACGTCCACGGGCCGGAGGGGACAATCCGCAAGGTCTACCAGAGGATCAAGAGCTACGAGTTCCCGTTCTTCCCGTTCCAGAAGATCGTCCTGGAGGTCGTCGAGATCGCCCCCGACCGCCTGCGCCGGGCCCGTCTGGAATGCGCCCGGCGGTTTCCCAGGCCGAGACCGATCGAATCGCCCCGGTCTGGGCCGGTCGTCTATCGCTCCGACGGGCTGTGCGTCGAGGCGGCCCTCGCCGATCACACCGTACCCTGCCTCTCGTACGCGCTGGTCGAGGGCCCGGCCGAGTCACCTGACGCTCGGATCGCGTACGTCACCGACACGGCCTGGAGCGAGTCGTCCCGGCCGGGCCTGCTCGAGCTTGCCCGGGGCGCGCGCCGGCTCTACTGCGACGCCTTCTACGCCGACGCTCAGCGAGCCCAGGCCGAGAAGTATCGCCACATGACCGCGACCCAGGCCGCCGAGTTCGCCCGAGAGGCCGGCGTCGAGGAGCTCGTCCTGATCCATTTCGCCTCGCGATACCGGGGCGCCTACCAGGCCCTTGTCGACGAGGCCCGCGTGATCTTCCCGAACACCGTCGCCGAGATCCCCGCGATCCCATCCAAGAATCCGGCGCGGGACGCGAAGCACAGATGAAGTCTCCCCGATCACGCGAGCGAGCCGATTACCATGGATCTCAACGAAGCCCCCGTAGAAACGATGGCACACGAGGAGAATGCGACCGACCTCGCCCTCACACCCGCCGGCCCCGGCCTCGATCCCGCCGAGGTGCTCGCACGCCTCGCTCGCGGTGAGGCGATCGAACACGCGAAGGTCGTCGGGCTGATCCTCAAGGGCGATTTTCCGATGCCGGTCCGGTTCCGGAACGTCACGCTGGTCCGGCCGGTGATCGACCGCGCCCGCTTCGCCGACGAGGTCTCGTTCGAGCACTGCACGCTCGACCGACCGAGGTTCGTCAAGCGGTCGGAGTTCGCGAAGGGGCTGAACCTCTCGGCCTCGACGCTCATCAGGGCCGAGCTGCGCGGTCTGATCGTGGCCGGCTCGTTCTGCTGCGCCAACGTCCGGGCGCGCGGTCGATTTCTGGTCGAGGGAGCGACGTTCCGCGGGCGGATCCGGTTCTGGGAGGCGGAGTTCGGCGGCTGGGCCGAGTTCCGGGCCTGCGCGTTTCACGACGTTGCCGACTTCCGGAGCTTTCACGCCGAGCAGGGGTTCATCGTCCAGAAGTGTACCTTCCACGGGGATGCCCTGTTTCGGGGCGTCCACGTTTCGAAGAAATGGCAGGCCGACACCTCGCGGTTCGAGGCGATGCTGGACCTCTCGAAGGCCAAGCTGCACGACTTTGCCTATCTCGAAGGGATCGAGCAGGGGCCGGGGATGCGATTTGCCTTCACCAACGCGCTGGCCGATCGGATCCTCGTGCGCCCCGGGCAGATCGAGGGCCGGCTCGCCAGCGAATGTGCCGGTGACCGCGCGCAGGCGATGCAGGAATACGGCCTGCTGAAGCGGGTCTTCGAGGGGCTGCACCGCTTCGAGGACGAGGACTGGGCCTTCTATCGCTTCAAGGTCAACCAGCGGCTCTCTCGGCCCCGAAGCTGGAGCCGTCCCTTGAGCAAGCTCTCGCAGCTTGCCGACTGGCTCTTGCTGGACCGGGGCTGCGGCTACGGGACCAGCCCGTCGCGCGCCGTGGGGGCGGCCTTGCTAATCATCCTCGGCTTCGCGGCCGTCTACGCCGCGGGGATCGACCTGCTCAACGTCGAGAAGCCGCCGTTCGACGGGCCGGCGACCGCACCGGCGAACCGCCTGATGATTGCCGCGCTCACCAGCGTCTCGGCGTTCACCTCGGGTTTCGGCGACATCCGGGACGCCGCCCGGGGCTGGATGAACGTCCCGCTGATCGCCGAGTCGTTGCTGGGGACGCTGCTCTGGGGCCTCTTCATTGTCGCCTTCAGCCGGAAGGTCATCCGATAGCCCATCGCCGACGAGAGGGAGGCGTCGGCCGCTGGGTCGTCAGTGGGCGATGAGGGACTCGAACCCCCGACATCCTGCGTGTAAAGCAGGCGCTCTAACCAACTGAGCTAATCGCCCGGGATCAGACTCTTCCAAGTTAGCGAGGCGACCCCGCGAACGCCACTCAGAAAACCGGGCCCGCGTTCTTCGAGGCGCCCGAAGGTGCCGGCGCGGGCGGCGTTTCGCCCGGCGAAGGACGCGACTCACCGTACGACTTCATCGGCGGAGACGCCACCGGCCGTTCCTCGCCCGGCTGGACCCGACTTGCAGAGACCACCCGCCAACCTGTGTCGATCCCTTCGAACCGGAACCGGATCAGCTCCAGCCGGAGCCGTACCGGAGGGTCACCCATCGAGCCGAGGCGGTCGCGGGCCGTCGCCGTGACTTCCGCCTCGTCGTAGATGAACGGGCCGTCCGACTTGAGTGTCCAGAACGATCGACCCAGCAGGGTGTCCCAGCGCTTGGGGTCGTCGGCGACGGCCAGGGCGAGGGCCTTCGCGGCCTCGGGGAGCGGCGGCTTCGACGACTCGACCAGCATCTTGTAGGTCGGCAGAATCCGCTTCGGGTGGAGCGTCGTTTCGGAAAGTTTCTCCATCATCTTCCCCAGTTGCTCGGCCGACTCGAAGATTTCGTTGGGATCGCCGCTCTGCATCTTCTCGTACATCCCCGATTTCTTCGCCTCCTCCTTCGCGGCATGCAGAGCGTCGAGCGTCTCGCCGGCGATCCCCAATGCGTTCTTCGGGGTGAACCGGCCGGCGGTCGCGTCGTAAGTGAATTCCTGGCCGATCCGTTTGTGCAGGCCGGCGAGCGGGGCGAACGTGCCCCGGATCTCGCGGTCGCGCGCCTTCTGGTGGTAGAGGTCGCGATACGAGGCGATCCCCGGCGGCTCCTCGACCGTCCCCAACTTGCTCGCCGCCTGCTCATCCTGGCGGACGAGTGCGTCGAGGTAGGCGCCGGCGACCTTCTCAATGGCGTCGAGCGGGCGCGGCTTGATCCTCGGCCAGAAAACCATCGTCACGACAGCCCCGATTCCAAGGATCATCATGAGCCCCGCGCCGACCCAGAGGAGGCTCCGCGAGCGACGCTCCTCGGCCTCCTCGGATGGGACAAAGACCGATTCGGGCTCCTTCCCTGGCGGGACCTCGGACGGCGGCTGGGATCGCGATCGGTTCGGGAGGCGAACGCCCTCGTCCATTGCCGGTGAACCTCCACCTCTCAGGGTTTGCCCGGGCGCCTCGGCCCCGGCTCGTTCCGGTCCCTTCCTGTCGGCGTCGCGGTCGATTCGAGCGCGGTGGCGATCCGCCAGAGCGCGGGGACAACCTGGGTCTCGATCAACTCGGTAGTCCGCCGTGAGGCCTCGGCGACATCCGCCATCGCGTCGATCGTTTCGGCGGCGATCCCAATCAGTCGGCCGAGGACCCAGGCCGCTAGCACGGCACCGCCGATCGCCGAGATCGCCACGATTCCCATCACGCTCCGCTCACCCCAGGTGAACTGGGCGTCAGACAGCAGCGAGCGCGACGCGTCGAGGAAGACCGAGAGCCCCACCCCCAGTGCGCCAAGCTGCACCAGCGGGATCATCAGCCGGAGCGTCCGGTGCGCCCGTCGCAGGCCCTGAAACGGCTCCAATCGCGGAGGAAGTCCTCGGCTCATAAGACATCCATCGGGTCCTGGTTCGCGAGGGAGGTCTGCCGACGCCCATCATCTTGTCACAACGTCTCACGCGCGAGGAGTGGGTACTGCCGATCGTTCCACCACGTAATACGAACGCCGAGGCTCCGTCGATCCGTCGCGGACGACCGAGACCGCCCGGTAGCCGCGGTCGAAGGCCGAGCGGAACACCTCGCGAATCGCCGATCGCCATAACTCAGCCAGATCAGGACGCTCACGCCGAAGCCGGGCGATGTCGGGCGGGATTTCGACCAGGAACGACGTCGGCAATTCGACTGGCTGGACCACAGGGCCCAGGCCGTCGGACTCGACCGCCCGTGGAAGTGTCAGGCACCGATCGAGATCGACCCGGGCGGCGCTTACCTGATCGGTCTCCCACTCGGCGATAAGGCGGTCGGTCGGGACGCCCGCATTCAGAGCGTCGGTGCGGAGGCCGTACATGTTGTCGACGTAGCGTCCAACCGTGGCGCCGAGGCGGGCGAGGTTGAAATGGGCGTTGCCGGCCTGGAGCGGGTCGAACGCCCAGGCAATGCAGCCGATCCCCTCGGACCTCGCAAAATCGCGCTGGTATATCTTGATTTTATAGCCTAGCCCCTGTGACTGATAGCCCGGCACCACCCCCGTAAGCTGCGAATAGAGAGACAACCGACCATCGACCCGCCCAAGAAATGCAAACGACATCGCAACCGCACGGCCATCCGGCAAAAAGGCACCGACGACCAGACCGCCGTGAAGATTGGCGCCGACCATCGTGGCGATCGGGATCAGATAGCCGTCCTCGACAATCCCCCAGGCGAGGCGCTGAGCCTCCTGACAGGCCCGGTAATCGGCCACCGATTCGGCACGTCGGATCGAGATTTCCAGATCGATCATGACTCGACCTGCAATTCCGAGAGGAGCGCCGCGAGCAGTGCGGAGCGTTCGGTGAGGGATTCGATGACGATATGTTCGTCGAGGGCGTGGGCGCCGTGGCCGAGGACGCCAAGGCCGTCGAGCGTCGGCAATCCGGCCGCGGCGGTGAAGTTTCCGTCGCTTCCGCCGCCGGTCGAGCCCTCGGTCAGCTCCAGGCCGAGCGACCGGCCGATCCGCCTCGCCTGCTCGAAGAGCCCGGAGATTGCAGGCGACCGCTCCATCGGCGGGCGATTGAAGCCGCCCGAGATCGAGAGCCGCGTTCCGGGCGTGACCGTTTCGAGCGATCGGAGCGATCTGTCGATCCGCTCGGCCTCGGCCATTGAGGTCGATCGGACGTCGACCTCGGCCAAGGCCGATGCCGGGACCACATTCGTGGTCGTCCCGCCGCGGATCACGCCGACGTTCAGCGTTGTCCCGGCCTCGAGGTCTTGAAGCTTTTGGATGTTCAGAATTTGGTGTGCAAGCTCGACGATCGCGTTGCGACCCTCCCCCGGCGCGACTCCAGCGTGAGCCGCCTTCCCCTCGACCGCCAGCACGTAACGCCCAACCCCCTTGCGAGCCGTCTTGAGGCTGCCATCGGCCATCGGCGGTTCGAGGACCAGGGCAAAGGCGCATTGCCGGGCCAGATCCTCGATCAGCGCCCGAGAGGTTGGGCTGCCGATCTCCTCGTCCGACGTGAACAGGGCCCAGATCGGACGCGGGCGATTCTTGATCCTCTCGGCGATCGCGTCGAGGAAGATTGTCAGCCCGGCCTTCATGTCGTAGGTGCCCGGCCCGTACACTCGACGATTCTCCATGCGGAAAGGCATCGTCGCGAGTGTACCGAGTGGCCAGACCGTGTCGAAATGCCCGAGCACCAATGCGGGACGGAGCTTGTCCGGCCCGGGAAAACGGGCCAGGACATGGTCGCCGCCCTCAGAATTGGCGATCTTCTCAACCATTCCGCCGCGCTCACGAAGCATCTCGGCGAGCAGACTGCCCAGGCGGTCGAGCGAGGGCTTGTCGCGGCTGGGCGACTCGTGGGAGACGAGCGTTTGAAGCAGTTCCAGCATCGGGGGAGAATTCATCCGGTCGTCCTTGCGTTACGTTCGATCGACTGCCGGCGGAGGGTCCGGGCCTCGATTCGGTCGAGCATCGGCTCGACGCCCAGGCCGGGGCCCTCGAACATCGCGATCGCGCCCCGATCGGCCAGGATCGGCGGGGCCACGATGTCCTCGGTGTAATACTTGTCCGACCCGGAGACGTCGCCGGGGAGCGTGAAGCCGGGGAGCGACGAGATCGCCACGTTCGCCGCCCGGCCGATGCCGAACTCGTGCATCCCGCCGCACCAGACCGGGATGCCCCTCGCCTGGCAGACGTCGTGAACGCGTTTGGCTTCCAGCAGCCCGCCAACGCGGCTCACCTTGATGTTGATGATCCGGCAAGCCCCGATCTCGATCGCCTTCCGGGCATCGTCCGCGGTGTGGATGCTCTCGTCGAGACAGACCGGCGTCTTCAGGGCGGCCTGCAACCGGGCGTGGTCGATGATGTCGTCGTGCGCCAGCGGCTGCTCGATCAGCAGGAGGTTGAAGTCGTCGAGCGCCTGAAGCGTCGGGAGGTCGTCGAGCGAGTAGGCCGAGTTGGCGTCGACCTGGAGCAGGATGTCGGGGTATCGCTCGCGGACCTGTCGAACAATCTCGACATCCCACCCCGGCGCAATTTTGAGCTTGATCCGTCGATAGCCCTCGTCGAGGTAGCGCCCGATCTGTTCGAAGAGGACGTCAACGCTGGCCTCGATCCCGAGGCTGACGCCCGAGAGGATCTCCGGGCGCGTCCCGCCGAGCATCCGGTGGAGCGGGACGTCGGTCGATCGCGCGAGGGCGTCCCAGCAGGCCATCTCCAGGCCGGCCTTCGCGAATCGGTTCCCCTTCACCGGGCGATAGAGGGCGGCCAGCTCCTCGATTGTGGACCAGTCGCGGCCGAGGACCGCCGGCGCGAGGAAGTCCTCAAGGATGTGCCAGCAGGTCCCGGTCGTCTCGGGGCAGTAATACGGATCCGAAGGGCTGGCGCACTCGCCCCAGCCGACGACGCCCTCGCCCTCTACCCGGACGAGGATGTGGTCGAGGTGCGCCTTGCGGCTTGAGCTGGTCTGGAACGGGCGGACCAGCGGCAGGCGGACGATCCGGAGTTCGAGCCTGTCAATTCTCGGCATGACTTCTTCGGATGCGGGTTGCGGGAAGCGAGTTCCGGGTCAGCGACCTGGCCCGCCTCGAATTATAACGCAATCCCGTCTCCGGGCGGTAAGACCAGCGTGGGCGGAAGGTCGTCTACGGATCAATGCCGTTCGGCCGCGGGAGGGTCGACAAGACCCCGTCGCGTCTCGTAGGCTCACGAGCGTCCCCGGCCGAAGTGGGCCGGCCGACCCCGCCGATGTCCGACAGGCACCGAGGAGGCGCCCGATCATGGGTCAAGAAAAGCCCGCGCCGCGGATTATGTCGATGGATCAGTTCCGCGGCTACACGGTCGCGGGGATGTTTCTGGTGAACTTCGTCGGAGGGCTGGCCGCCTTCCCCGAGGTTCTCAAGCATCACAACGGGCACCCTTACTTCAGCTATGCCGACACGATCATGCCGAGCTTCTTCTTCGCCGCCGGATTCTCGTTCCGGCTGAGCGTCCTGAGGCGGATCGGCCGCGACGGTCCGAGTCGCACCTACACTCACGCCCTTCTCAGGAGCCTTGGCCTGGTCCTGATCTCGATGGTGATGTACGGCCAGGAAGATTTTTCGCTGGCGAAGAAGTGGGCCGACCTGGGCGCCGGCGATGCCTCGCGATTCGTGCTCCAGGTCCTCAAAGCCGATCTCTGGGAGGTGCTCGCGATCATCGGGGTGACGCAGATCCTCGTGCTGCCGGTCGTCGCCGCGAGCACGCGTGTCCGGACGTTTGCCTGGATCGGATGCGCCGTCGTCCATCTGCTGATCTCGTACTGGTTCAACTTCTCGTTTGTGTACGGGCTTCCGAATGGGCTGGACGACTGGCTCGGGCTCTCGGGGAGGTCGGCGTGGGACGGCGGATTCTTTGGGCCGATCGGATGGGCGATCCCGATGCTCTTCGGAACGATCGCCTACGACGTGGTCTCGAAGCGAGGCCCGTGGTCGTCGACCGCCCGGATGCTCGGCGCGGGGGCCGTTCTCATGGCGATCGGATACGCTCTCAATAGCCTGGGAACGCTCTATGACACAGACCGAGCCTCGGTGCCGGTCGTCCGGGACGTCGCCGCCTCGCCGGTCTGGCCGCCGTTCGGGAATGCCGCTGGGCGTCCAGTCGCCTCGATGCTCGCCACGCCGCCGTTTGTCCAGCCGCCGCCCACGACCATCCGTCCGCATTCGTACTGGTCGATGAACAAGAAGGTAGTGAGCCTGCCGTTCACACTCTTCTCGTCGGGCTTCGCGATGGCGCTTTACGCACTCTTCATCCCGCTCTGCGACGTCGGCAGTCTGCGGATTGGACTCTTCCGAACCTTCGGCCAGAACCCGCTTGCGGCCTACGTCATCCACCACATGGTCGAGGGGGCGGTGCTCTCGGTCGTCCCCAGCGATTCGCCCTTTTGGTACGCGGCGAGTGGACTGGCCGTCTTCTTCGCGATCACCTATCTCTTCGTCCGGCACCTGGAGCGGAACGGAATCTACCTGAAGCTCTGATCCGACGATCAGACCGGGTAGACCACCTGGATCATCGTTTGGAGGGCCAGAGTCTGCACGCCGATCGTCGCGGTTGTGATTCCGACCGCGACTGGCCCCGCGCCCAGGCGGTCGAGCCCCTTCGCCGCGGCGATCGCGATCGGCGGCATGAAGAGGAGCCAGAGCCGGGCGACCTCGCCCATGTTTCGGCCCGTCAGGTTCACGAGAAAGAGGACCGCGAGTGTCGCCCAGGCCGGACGCGGGAGCAATCTCGGCGCCGAGATCCCGACCATCGCCCAGACCGCGGTCGGCAGGCCGATTGCGATCGCCAGCTCGATCCCGTTGGCCCAGAGCCAGAGACGATACGTTCGCGGATATTCATCGTAAAACCGGGCGTGGTGGTGCAGGTTCCACGACCAGATCACGAACGGATTGGCCCCCGAGGCGATCCATCCGCCCAGAACGATCGCCAGGAATCCCACGCCTGTCGCTGCAATCAGACCGAGCCGACGCAGGGGACGAACCGAAAAATCGGTCGCGACGATCAACGCCACGATCAGCCCGACCGGCAGGAAGGCCAGGGTGAAGGCCATTCCAAACCCCATCACGGCTCCCGAGGCCGCGGCGAGGACAAACGCCGATCGCCGGCCCTCCCATCGGGCCGACCAGGCCGCCAGCGCCCAGGCGGTGGTCGAGAGCATTGGATAGGCCGTGTCGGCGTCGGGCTGGAAGAGGTTCGCGGCGCTGGCCACCGGCCAGAGCGCGGCGGCTACCCAGGCGAGGTGCGCCGGCATCGACGACCTCGCCAGCAGGTAAAGTGGAACGACCGTCCCCGCGCAGGCGAGAAGCGTGATGAGGGCGGTCACGTAAAGCGCCGCTCGCTCGTGACGACGAGGCGGTGGGCTCAGCGATCGGAATCCGGCCTGAACCGGTTCGGGCATCCAGTCGATGAGGAACTCGGCGAGGCCCGGGTGGCGTTCGATCGTCGAGAGCAGAAGGCATTCGGCGAGGATCAGCCCCGGCGGGTGGGTGCCGATGTGAAGGGAATCCTGCGACTCGATCCAGACCGGATACTCCGCGAGGAATCGGTTTGGATCAGGCGCTGCCCGGTCTCGGGCGATCCGGAAATATCCGCTCGATCCAGGTAGATAATTCACCAGCGCCCACCGGGTAAGTCCATACCCGTAAGGCGCTCCGATCGGGATGGCGACCTGCACGGCAATCGCGGCGAGAAGCAGGCCAACAAGCCAGAGAGCCTCCCTCGTGATCGTCGCCGCTTGCCTCAGCGATCGATACCCGAGCCCGGCCATCGTCGCGAAAACGGCGATGCCAGAAGCCCCCAGGACCATCGACGCCCAGAGTAAGTGAACGCTCTCATCCAGACGGAGCCACTCCCACTCGCCCCGGATGCCCGTCGGGATTCGGCCCGACCGGAGGCCGACGACGAACAGGGCAACCAGTAGAACGGGAAGCGCCAGGATGATCCGGGTCAGGACTCGCATGGCGACGATATTACGCGAGATGTGGCCCGTCGGGCGAGAGTTCCGTCAAAATGGGACCGCCCGGTTGCGGCGAGGCTCCCGCCGTGGTCTCATCGTGTTCGCGAAGGGCGTTCGGGGAGATTGAGACGCCCCCGAGCCTCTCATCCAGGCCAGGAGAGCCTCCATGCACATCGGCGACGCGACCCCTTCTCCCACTCCGGCCCAACCCGTGGGCGCCTGGTGGAGAGAGTTGAACGGATATCAGTGGTTCGTCTTCCTGGTCGCCTCGCTCGGCTGGCTCTTCGACACGATGGACCAGCAACTCTTCACGCTCGCCCGCGCCTCGGCCGTACGCAGTCTGCTGGCGATCCCGCCCGGCGACACCTCGCAGTCGGGCCGAATCGACGAGTACGCCGGCTATGCCACCTCGATCTTCCTGATCGGATGGGCGACCGGCGGAATCATCTTCGGCATCCTGGGCGATAAGATCGGCCGGGTTCGTACGATGGTCCTGACAATTCTCAGCTACTCGGCCTTCACGGGCCTGAGCGCCCTGTCCACCAATGTCTGGGACTTCGCGCTCTATCGATTTCTGACCGGCCTGGGGGTCGGCGGCCAGCTCTCGGTCAGCGTGGCGCTGGTGGCGGAGGTCATGTCCGATCGCGTTCGGCCGATGGCCCTGGGCTCGCTCCAGGCGCTCTCGGCGATCGGAAACATCTCCGCGGCATTGATCAACATCGTGCTCGGCAAGATCGAGCAGACAGGGGCGATTACGGCCTGGCGCGTAATGTTCCTGGTGGGGATGATTCCCGCGCTTCTGGTGATACCGATTTTTTTGAAGTTGAAGGAACCCGAACGCTGGAAGGCCGCGATCCAGGAGACATCCCAGGGTGAGGCGAAGCCGAGAATGGGATCGCTGGCGGAACTCTTCGGCGACCCTCGATGGCGGACAAACCTGATCGTCGGGATGATCCTGGCGTTCGCGGGGGTTGTCGGGCTCTGGGGGATTGGATTCTTCAGCTTCGACCTGGTCGACGCGGTTTTCCGCAAGCACTTCCAGGAGCAGGGGATGGCACCCGAGGAAATTTCCGGGCACCTGACATTCTGGAAGGGAATCACCTCGCTGGTCCTGAACGCCGGCGCATTTTTTGGGATCTACGCGTTCGCGTATCTCGGGCAGTGGCTCGGCCGACGCCCGGCCTTCGCGATCTCCTTTGTGATGGCCGCCGCCTCGACGATCCTGACGTTCTGGGCCCTCGATTCCTTCTGGCAGATCTTTGTTTTGATCCCGATCATGGGGTTTTGCCAGCTCGCCGTGTTCGGCGGCTACGCGATCTATTTCCCCGAGCTGTTTCCGACCCGCCTCCGCAGCACGGGCGTTTCGATCTGCTACAACGTCGGCGGCCGACTGGTCGCGGCGGGCGGGTCGTCCATCAAGGGGCTGATGACCAACACGGTCTTCAAGGGCTACGCCGAGCCGATGCGATACTCGGGCATCGCCATGTGCGCGGTCTTCGCGATCGGGCTGCTGGCGCTGCCATTCGCCCCCGAGACGAAGGATCAGCCGCTGCCGGAGTGAGCGGGCCGACCTGATCTCGCGATCAGACGACCAGCCGGGCCGCCTCTCGGTCGAGGTAGAGCCGCGCGTTCGGGTGCTTTCGGAGCGCCGAGGCCGGGCACGACTCGGTGATCGGACCGCGGAGGGCGTTCAGCACGGCGTCGGCCTTGCGCGGGCCGGGGACGACCACGGAGACCGCCTGCGCCCGCAGGAGCGCGGGGACCGTTAGCGTGTAGGCGTGGGTTGGCACGTCCTCGATCCGGTCGAAGCAACCGTCGTGAAGCTGCTGGAGCCGGCAGGCGGTGTCGAGCCGAACCACCTTGACGAGGACCGGGTCAAGGAAGTCGGCGACCGGCGGGTCGTTGAACGCCAGGTGGCCGTTTTCGCCGATCCCCGCACAAACCAGGTCGGGGGTGGCGTTGCGGAGGAGAGTCTCGTAGTCGAGACACGTTCGGAGTGGCTGGTCGACCTGTTCGCCGGGGATCAGTCGGAGTTGTTCCGGGCGGAGCCCGACCAGGCGGAAGAGATGCTCCTGAAGGTAGCGACGGAACGAGGCGGGGTGATCGGCGTTGAGCCCGAGGTACTCGTCCATGTGGTAAGCGGCGACCCGTCGCCAGTCGATCCCTCGATGCGCGACCAGCCCCGCGAGGAATTCATTCTGGCTGGGGGCCGCGGCGAAGACGACGCGGGCGTCGCCTCGGTCTCGGAGGTGGCCCTCGATTTCCCGGGCGACGTCGAGAGCCGCGGCATGGCCCGCCAGGGCGCGGGTTTCGTAAACGCGGACGTCGAGCGCATCGACGGCGAACTGGGCGATCGGCGCGGGGTCGGTCGGGATCATCGTGGCTATCCGGGCGGACGGGCCGGTCGGGGGGCGGACGTTCCGCGACCCCATCCGACATCAAGCTACCCCATCCTGCCCGGCCTTGCCAATCGCCTTGCCGGATCCTCGCGGCCGAGCCCCTTCAGACGAGCGGTCAGGCTGTCGCGAGTTGCCGGCGGGCTCCCGACGCCGACTCCCCACCGCGGAGCTGCTCGCAGAGTCGCTGACACTGGTCCAGGTCGCCGAGCATCGCCTCGGCGAGGAACGACTGCGTCTCGTCGTCGCTTGTCCATTCAAGCTGGTCGTGGCACCGCGAGAGGTGCTCGATCAGGTCCTTCATCCACAACAAGGTATGTCGCCGATTTCTCATCGGGGTTGCTCCTTCGCTCGCTCGATCGCCGTGGTCGCCCGGCGATCCTGACCTCTCTCTGGTACGCAAGAACCATCCATCGCGGCACCAGGCTTCATCCTGCCCAGGTCGCGATCCCCCCATTTCGCAAAGCCCGTGCCGGCCTCTCGGGCGTCCGATCGCCGGCCTCGCAAGCCGGCCTCTCTTCGCGACTTGAGGAAAAATCTCCAGACCAGCGCGGAATCCCGGGCGAGAGGTTATTGTTGTAAGGGTTACACAGCAACAGACCGGGATGGCCGGAGGATACCGGTCGTCGAGATGGGAGACCGGTTGTTCCGGGCCGGTCTCGGCCGATACACTTCCCCCAGGGAGAGATCGCGAACCGGGAGAGACCGGGTATGACGCCGTGGCAGACGTCCTTCAATGCAACCCCCGGCGACTCGCTCCCTGGCCCGGCGCCGGGCCGGTCGCACCACTGGCCCGACATGTTCGTCCGTTGGCTGTTCGGCGGCACGGCCGAAGAACGGGCCGCGCGTGAAGTTTCGGGCGTCTCGGCCCGGTTCCAGAACATCTGCATCAGTCGAGAGGCCGGCGCCGGCGCCGGACTGATCGCCAGGATGGTCGGCCGGCGGCTGGGCTGGAAGGTCTACGATGAGGAGTTGATCGAGGCCATCGCCCACCGGATGAATGTCTCGCTGGACGAGGTCCGAACCCTCGACGAACTGGCGCCGAGTGTCGTGCAGGACTGGCTCCTCCCGCTCCGCGAGGAATACTACGCGCCGCAGGAGGCTTATCTCGACCACCTCGCCAAACTCATCGAGGCGATCGGGCGGGCCGGGGAATCGATCCTCGTCGGTCGGGGCGCCAACTACCTGCTGCCGCGTGAGTCGACGCTCACCATCCGGGTGGTCGCGCCGATGAGGGCCAGATCGATCCGACTTGCCGAGCGGATGGGGGTCTCAGTTCGCACAGCCCGCCGCGCCGCGCGCGATCTGGATCGCCGTCGACTTCAGTTCGACCGGACGATGCACCGGGCTCGTTCCAACGACCCGCACAACTTCGACCTGGTGATCGACTCCGAGGGCCTTGGCCTGGAGATTGCCGCGGAGGTGATTGCCCGGGCTGTCGAAGCGGGTCGTCCAAGAGCCTCCGGTCCTTCGGTCCGATCCTCGATCGTCGAGCCAACCGCTCCGCCCGAACGGCCGGCGCCGACTGAGATGCCGGCTCTCCCCACGCCCGGTCAAATGGCGGTCACGCCTCCGTCGTCAACCGCCTCGGGTCCCGGTGAGAATACCTGAGCGTTTGCGAAGAACCGATCACAGGTGGGTCGTTCCAGCTTCGATTCCGGACCCTCAATTCGATGGCTTCCCATTCTGAGTGGTCAGGCCCAGGCTCGCCGAACGACGCGGCCCCAGACTCCAGGCGTCAGATCACGCCGGAAGCCGAGGGCCGGTCAAGGGCCGTAGATCCGATCAGAAGATCGTCGAGGACGCCGGTGTCACTCCAACGACGGTGCCTGATGCAGGAATCGGGAAGGCGTAGTTGTTGGGCGTCGATACAACCCCGGCCGGAGGCAGTCCGGCCAGCGGCGGGCCGACTTCCTGGATCTGCTGGAGCAGCGTGCCCCTTGGCTTCAACTGCTGGAGCTGCCCATACGGGTCGACCACCAGGCCGAGGTAGAACTTCCGAGGGCTCACCGGGAGCGTCACTGCCGGACCGGTGAACGTCACGGAGTTCTGCGGCGGATTGACCGTCTGGGTGAAGGCGGCGAGAAGCCCGCCAGTCCCGACCTGCGACGAGGCAGGAATACTGCTGGTGATCGAGTAGAGCGCCACGATCGAGCTGCCGATCGTGAAATGCTTCGTCGTCGAGGCCACCAGAGCCACCTGCACCGGTCCGGTCGTTGGCGCCGTCCCAGCGTTCACCACGGTGATCGTCGGCGCGATCGTATCCCCAGGCTGCATCGACGGTGGGAGGAACAGGCCGCTCGCCTGGATCTCCGGCAGGGCCTGGCTCACAAGGCGAACTGGAATCGGCCGGCTCACGTTATTTGCGTAATTCGATTCCAGGACAGAGCCGGTCGAGTTTACGGAAAGATGTACGTAGAACTTCCCATGATTGGAGAACCCGGCCGGTCTTGAGGGGAGCGAGAACGTTTCGGCGATTTGCTCGAAGCTGTTCTGCCCGACCGAGGGAGCCTGGAAATTCCCGACCGTCACGGGATGGCGGAGCGACCGGGTCGGCGTGATGATCACCGAGACGGTCGTCGGTGGCGCCGCGGCCGTGCTCAGGCTGCCGGGCGCCTGGGCCAGGGGATCTGTGACGGTGGATGTCGCCTGATTGACAATCGTGGCGATGATGCCGAACTGGCCGCCCCAGGCGGCGTGGTTGCCGGCCGATCCGGAGACGGTGAGATCCGGGAGCGAGAACCCCAGCGGATTGCCCGTCATCACTTCGCGCGACTCCAGCCGCTCCGGCGCGGGGAGGGCGGTCCGGCGTCGGGCGCGTGGCCGAGGGCGCAGGCTTCGAGGGTCTATGGAGAACACCGGGAACCTCCCTGCGGACGGGATCGACGCCGGCCCCGCGATCGATTCGATGCAGACGGGAGAACCGGACCGGGCCCCGACCGGGAACACGGTTGATTGCGCAAGAATGCCGACCGCGACTCCACCCGACCGGACGTCACGCGAGGCGACCTTCCGAGGGGCGAGCACTACTCGTCTATGTTGTCGTCCGTCCCGGCGGCGGAATTGGCCCGAATACTCCGATCCGGATCGATCGGGGTCGCGTCGTGAAAGGTATCGCGTCCGCAACGCGGTTCCGGCTTCCGTCGCCTGTACCGGTTGGATCTCCGGGCGCGGTCGTCCCGGCATTCTTGGTGGTCCGGGGCAATCGCGACTCCGCAGCCGGATGCGAATTATGATACAATTCCCGCGCCCGAAAGTCCCGTGGTGGTCCGAGGAGGTCCGATCTCGTGCGCTGGTCGAATGCCCTGATCCCGACGTTGAAGGAGACACCGGCCGACGCCGTGGCACCCAGCCACGTGCTCTTGCTGCGCGCGGGAATGATCCGCCAGCTCGGCGCCGGGACCTACACCTACATGCCCCTGGGCCTCCGCGTCCTGCACAAGGCGATCCGGATCATCCGCGAGGAGATGGACGCCGCGGGTGCCCTTGAGGTCCTGATGCCGGCGCTTCAGCCGGTCGAGCTCTGGAAGGAGTCGGGCCGGTTCGAGGCGTACGGCGACCTCCTGATGAAGCTCACGATCAGCGGCGGCCATCACATGGCCCTGGGACCGACGCACGAGGAGGTCATCACCGATCTGGTCCGTGACCTCGTCCGGTCCTACAAGCAACTTCCGATCACGCTCTACCAGATCCAGACGAAGTTTCGCGACGAGCCTCGGCCCCGGTTCGGGATCGTGCGCACCCGCGAGTTCGTCATGAAGGATGCCTACAGCATCGACGCCGACCTCGGCCAGCTCAACACCAGCTACGACAAGATGTACGAGGCGTATTGCCGGATCTTTGACCGGTGCGGGGTGCCTTACGTCATCGTCGAGGCTGAGAGCGGTCCCATCGGCGGCGACTCGTCGCACGAGTTCATGGTTCCCTGCTCGACCGGCGAGGATACCGTCATCTTCTGCGAGAAGTGCGGTTACGCCGCCAACCAGGAACGAGCTGAGGTCGGCCAGACCGAGGCGACGTCTCCGACGCCCGATGCCCATGCGCCCGCCCACGAGTCGGTCGCGACCCCTGGCAAGAAAACAATCCGAGAGGTCTGCGAGTTCCTCGGTGTGGCCGAATCGACCTCGGCGAAATTGCTCGTCTACCTGGCCGACGGCCAGCCGGCCGCCGCGCTGCTACGGGGCGATCACGAGTTAAACGAGGCGAAGTTCCGCCGGGCGCTGGGGGTTTCGACCGTCGTCCCGGCCGACGCCCCGACGATCGAAAAAGCGACCGGGGCGCCGATGGGCTTCCTCGGGCCGGTCGGGATCAAGATTCCGATGGTGATCGACCGGGCAATCGCGGCGATGCCGACGGTCGTGGTCGGCGGCAACGCGGTTGACGTCCACCTCAAGGGAGTGGTCCCGGGTCGTGATTTCCCGCTCGACCGACTACACGACCTCCGGAACGCTGAGGCCGGCGACCCCTGCCCGCGATGCGGTTCGACTCTTGAGGTGAAGTCGGGCCTGGAAATCGGCCACGTTTTCAAGCTCGGGACGAAGTATTCGAAGGCGATGGGTGCCCGATACCTCGACGAGAAGGGGACCGAGACCGAGATCATCATGGGTTGCTACGGGATTGGTGTGAACCGGATCGTCGCGGCGGCCGTCGAGGCGGCTCACGACGCCAACGGGATCATCTGGCCGTTCTCGATCGCGCCCTATCACGTCCTGGTCGTCCCGTTGCAGCTTCAGAACGCGGCGGTCATGGAGCGAACCTCGGCGATCGAGTCGGCGCTCACGGCGGCCGGGCTGGACGTACTGGTCGATGACCGCGACCAGCGGCCGGGGTTCAAGTTCAAGGATGCCGACCTGATCGGCGTCCCGCTCCGGGTTGTGATCGGCGAGCGTGGCCTGAAGGACGGTCAGATCGAGATCAAGTGGCGGCACGAGGAGTCCGGGCTGGCGGTCGCATCGGACACGGCCGCCTCGGCGATCCTCGCGCAGGTCGAGGCGCATCGCCGGAAGCACGACGACTGGTGCGCGGATCGTCGAATGGGGCGATCGGTGCCGAGGGCCACATGAGCCGGATTCCTCGTTTCCCGAGGTTGCCCTATCTCGTGCTCGGCCTGTTGACGCTGGATTGCTTCCTCGGTCCCCTGGCGCTGGGGATGATCCTGCGTGGCGGCTCGCGCTCGGTTTGGCCCCCCGACCGCCCGATCGAATGGGCCGCAGCCTGGGCCATCGTCGCCTCGGCCGTCGGGCTGTTCGCCGCCTGTCTGGCGGTCCGATGGTGGTATCCGTGGCCGGTACGTCGCGAGGGGGAGGCCAGGCGTTGAGCGATGCCGTCGTCTGGTCGATCCTCGCGATGGGTCTCGGTTTCTCGGGGTTCGCGATCTCCGCGTTCCTGGGCTCGATCGCTCGTCGATACGCGCCTCGATGGGGCCTGGTCGACCGCCCAGGCGGTCACAAGGGACACCGACAGCCGACTCCGCTCGGCGGCGGCGTCGCCATCTGGGCGACCATGCTTCTCATCCTGATGGCCGGGACGGTTGTCGTTGTGGTCGTCGGCGACTGGCTCCCTGAACCACTCTCGCGGCACGTCTCGGGCGCCCTCGGCGAGCTCGGACGTCTCGGCCTGATCTTCGGGTTGGCGAGTCTCATCATGGTGATGGGACTGCTCGACGACCTGAAAAACCTCGACTGGCGGCCCCGGCTCGCAATCCAGTTCGGCTGTGCCGCGATCGTGGCCTGGTCGGGGATTCGGATCACGCTCTTCGGCGTGTTCGCCTATCCGGCGATCGAGGGCGCGGTGACGGTCTTCTGGATCGTCGGGCTGACGAACGCTTTCAACATGCTCGACAACATGGACGGCCTGGCGGCGAGCGTCGGGTTGATTGCCTCGCTCCTCTTCTGTGCGGCGCAGGTGGCGGTGGGCGACCTCTTCGTCCCGGCGCTCCTGCTGGTGCTGGCGGGGGCGTTGGCCGGGTTCCTGGTGCATAACCGGGCGCCGGCCCGGCTGTTCATGGGAGACGCGGGGAGCAATTTCCTCGGGTTCCTGATCGGGACACTCACGGTGGTCGGGACATTCAATCGGCCGGGATACCCGCTTTGCAGCGCGCTGGCGCCGCTTTTTGTGATGGCGGTGCCACTGTACGACATGACCTCGGTGATTTTGATCCGACTGCGTGAAGGCCGGAGCCCGTTCAAGGCCGATCGACGGCACTTCTCGCACCGGTTGGTGGCCCGTGGCTTGACGCCGCCGCAGGCGGTCTGGACGATTGATCTGGTAACCCTGGCGGGCGGGCTCGGGGCCCTGCTGCTCCATCGGCTTGACTGGCCGGGCGCGGCCATCGTCCTGGCCCAGACGGCCTGTTTGCTGGGCGTGGTGGCGATTCTGGAGTTTGCGTCGGCCCCCTCGGAGCGAGAACATGTCCAGACGCCGGCCCCGATCGCCGAGGCCGCCGGCACCCCGGAGTCCTGAACCGGCCGCCGGCGCCCGCAACCTATCGGCCGTGCTCGAAGCGCCCGAGGATGGCCCCTCGCCGGCCCGAATCGGCGAGCGTGTAAGGCGCGTGGCCCTGGGGCTCTCGGCCGCCCTGATCGTCGCCCGAACCTACACCACCAGCGAGCCCGACCTCGAACGAGGCGCCGGCGGCGGACTCGTCTGGATCCTCGCGCTGCTGGTCGTCTTCGGACTCGCGATCGCCGGTGGACTGATCGGTGGGCGGTTCCGGTTCCGATGGTCGTGGGCCGACCTCGCGGTCGTCGCGGTCTCGGCGATGGTCGCGCTGAGCTCGCTCCACTCGCTCGACCGGCGGCCTGCGCTCAACCTGGCCTGGGAATGGGTGGCCATGGCCGGGGTCTACCTGCTTTTGCGGAATTTGCCGCGAACCCGCGACGAGTCGTCGGCAATAGCCAGCGCGCTCGTGGCGTCGGCGTTCGCGCTCTCGGTGTATGGGATCTATCAGGGAGCCGTGGAACTGCCCCAAATCCGAAACGAGTACAGGCAGAGCCCGGTCGTGTTCCTCCAGCGGCATCCCGAGATCGGGGTCGCTCCCGGGACGCCGGAGCAATTCCGGTTCGAGCAGCGATTGCTCGAATCCAACGAGATCACTTCGACCTTCGCTCTGGCCAACTCGCTCGCCGGGTTCCTGGTTGGGCCGTTCCTGATCGCGATCGGAGCCTGGCTGGCGAATCTCTTCGACCGCGAAAACAGTCGGTCGAGGACCCCGGTGCTGCTGATGGCAGCGCCCGTACTCCTGGTTTTGCTTCTGGCGATCATGCTGACGAAGAGCCGGTCGTCGTGGGTTGGGATGATGGTCGGGATCGCGATCCTGGCCTGGGAGGCGCGGAAGCGGGCCTCTCGGCGCCTCCGGATCGCGGCCGGAACCGGCGGGCTCGCCATCGTCCTGGCGATCGTCGCCATCGGATGGACGACCGGCCGCCTCGACCGGCAGGTCCTCACCCAGTCTACTCTCTCGATGCGATATCGATGGGAATACTGGCAGGCGACGTGGAGCGTGATCACGGAAGGCGTCTCGAACCCCTGGCGAGCCGTCCAGACCTCGGCGTTCTGGTCGGGGATCGGGCCAGGGAACTTCCGGTCGTCCTATCTTCGTTACAAGCTCCCCTGGTCGAGCGAGGAAGTCCTCGACCCGCACAACATGGTGCTGGAAGTCTGGGCGACGGCGGGCGTCGGGGCGTTGGTCGCGCTCGTGCTAGCGCTGGGGCTGGGCCTGCGCGAGACCCTCGGGAAAGCGGTCGAGTCGGCCGATCGACCTGAGACCGAGCCCGAGACCGAGACGGACGCCGACGATGCCCCGCCGCGCCGGGCACGCTGGCTGGTTGTCTCGGCCTGGACGGGCGCGATCCTGGTCGTCTTCCTCGGGATGATGAACCTGTTTGTCGAGGCCCAGTTCCCCCGATGGCTGATCCTCGGCTGGAGCTGGCTCCTCGGCGCCTGGCTGATCGGCCCGCTCTGGCGACGTCGACCGCCAACCTCGACAGCGATCGGCGCGGGGGTTGCGGCGGTCGCAGTGAACCTGCTGGCCGCGGGCGGGATCGGCATACCGAATGTGGCGATCGGGCTCTGGGCGACGCTCGCCATCGGGCTCAACCTGCGCGACGACCGCCCCTGCGGCCGACTCCACGAATGGGAAACCCGCCTCTCACCGTTTATCCTGGCGAGCGGCTGGGCGGCGCTCGCGGGGGTTTTCCTCGGAGCGGTGGTCCCGTTCTGGAAGGCGGAGGCGCTCTGCGACGCCGCCGAGACGGCCCTGAATCGCCAGCCACCCCATTTCGAAGCCGCCGAGACCCATTACCAGGCGGCCATCAAGACCGACCATTACTACGCTCGTCCCTGGATCGGCTACGCCGAGGAAGAATACCTGGCCTGGCGGTGGCGGGGCAACCGCTCCGCCGACGGACGCTGGCGGAAGGTGATCGACCTTCTCGCCCGGGCGACGCGAGCACCCCGCAACCCGATCAACTGGAGCCTTCACGTCCGACGCGCTGAGCGCATCCGGGCCATTCTCCACCAGATCGCCAATGACCTGAAGCCGGTCGACGACCTGAAACTCCGCAGCGAGATCGTCCGCGACTACCGAACCGCCTCGCTTTATTACCCGTCGAACGCAAGCCTCCACGCCCGCCTGGCCGAGGCCAGTACCGAGATCTCAATGGGCGCCGATGCCGTCAACGAGGCCCGAGAGGCGCTCCGACTCGACGCCCTCAATCCCCACCTGGACAAGAAGCTGTCCTCCGAGGAGCGGGGCCGGCTGGAAGCGATCGTGGCTGGAGGAAAATCGATCAGGACTTCCATCGAGGCGGCGCCAGAACGAAAGCCGCCAGTACCGCCAGGCCGAACGTCAGGTAAAGCACGGTGAAGACCCAGGGCTCGGCGTGATAGAAGATCAGTCGGTGAGCCCAGTATCCGAGGAAGTCGCCCGAGTATCCTCGCTCGCCGGCCATCTGGCGGAGACGATCTTCCCAGGCGGTCAGCGGGCAGGTCATCCCGATCAGCGACTCCACCACCACGATCCCGATCGCGACCAGATGCAGCGACCGGAACCAGGGGTTGCGAACCCATCGCCATCGCATCGCGATGCCGAGCAGGATCAGCACCAGCCCGAAGACCACGAAGCCCACATAGGCCGCGTGGAAAATCACGATGAAGTCAGCGAGCAGCTTCGCCCAGGGCATGGTGTGAGCCCTTTCTCTTACTGCATCGTCCAGCCCGAAGCGCCCGCCTCAGCCCGGCAGATATGGATCTCGGCGGTGATCCCGGTGTCTTGGGCGTACCGGGCTCGGACCGCTTCGGCGAAGTCGTCGGCGCGGTCGGCCTCGACCAGATTCACCGTACAACCGGCCCAGCCGGCGCCCGAAAGCTTACCGCCAATGAACCCCGGCGCCGACTCGGCGGCCTCGATCAACCGATCGAGGGCCTCGGAGCTGTTCTCGAAGTCGTCGCGGCTGGAGGCGTGCGAGGCCGACATCAAGCGGCCGAAGGCCGCGACATCTCCCGACCTGAGTGCCTCGATCCCGCGCCGGACGCGGTCGTTCTCACTCAGGACGTGCCGGGCACGCTTGCGGCCGACCGGGTCGAGCCGCTTCCATTCGACCTCGAGCCATTCGCGGGAGATCATCGAGAGCAGAAGGCCGCCCTCGACCGGGATTCGATCGCAATACGCCGAGACGATCCGCTCGCATTCGGCCCGCCGCCGATCGTACATCCCGTCGGCAAGTCGTCGTGACGTCTTCGAATCGCAGACGACGATCGCCGGCGCGGGATCGCCAAGCGGAAGCCGCTCGTGAGCCAGTCTCCAGCAGTCAAGAGCGAGGGCATGATCGGCCCGGCCGAAGAGACTGGAAAACTGGTCGAGCAGACCCGAACCGACGCCGACGAATTCGTTCTCCGAGTGGCGGAGCGTCTGGGCCAGCTCCATGAGTGGTGCATCGCCGCTTTCGCCGGAATACACACGGGGCGACTCGTCCGGGACCGCCCCCATCGCAATCAGGAACCAGGCGAACGACGCTTGCAGACTCGCCGAGCTGGAGAGACCGGCACCGAGAGGAACATCGCCCAGGACGACGGCCTCGAAGCCCGACCGAAGCGGGCCGGCCCATCCCGAGACGGCCCAGCAAACACCTCGCGTGTAACGCGCCCAGGTACCGGCCTCCGGCCGATCAATGGCGTCGATGGAAAACTCGTCGGTCTCGCCGTAATTGGCCGCGAAGACGGAGGCGTCACGACCTTCTCGTCGACGACCCACAACGACCGTTCCCCGATCGATGGCCGCGGCCATCACCAGACCGCCGTTGTAATCCGTGTGATTCCCGAGCAATTCGACCCGCCCCGGGGCCCGGCCAACCGTGGACGGTGCGCCTCCGTATCGATCGGAAAAGGCCGATCGAGCGCGGTCAAGCAGGGAATCTCGTGCTGGCGAATTCGAGGCGGGCATGGGAGGGGGATCGCGGTCGAAAATCCAAGGTCCGTCGTCGATCGGTGACAGGACTCGTCGATCGTTCGCTGGGAGTAACCCACAGTCGAGCGACGATTCCCGAGAGCGATGGACGACGGACCATTTCCCTGCGGAAAAGCCGATCAGGCGATGGCTCGCCTATCGGTCAGCAACGAGCTGGCGGCTTCACGGAGGACCGGGGCCTTATCGGTCCGCTCCCAGGTGAACTCAGGCTCGGACCGGCCGAAGTGGCCGCCGCTGGCGGTCTTACGGAAGATCGGCCGGCGGAGGTCCAGATGCTGGATGATTCCGGATGGCGTCAATGGGAAGTGGCGGCGGACCAGCTCGGCGATCGCACGGTCGGGAATCTTGCCTGTCCCTTGCGTATCGACGTGGATGCTCACCGGCTCGGAGACACCGATCGCATAGGCAAGCTGGACCTCGCAACGATCCGCCAGTTGCGCCGCGACGACGTTCTTGGCGACGTAGCGAGCCATGTAGGCGGCCGATCGGTCAACCTTGGTCGCGTCCTTACCGCTGAACGCACCGCCGCCGTGGCGGCCCATGCCGCCGTAGGTGTCGACGATGATCTTCCGCCCGGTCACGCCCGAATCCCCGTGCGGACCGCCGATGACGAAGTTGCCCGTCGGGTTGATGTGGAACTTGAGCGACCCGTCGATCAGCTCGGAGGGGAGTACCGGCAGGATCACCTGCTCCTTGATGGTCGCGACAAGCTCATCATGCTTCACATTCGGCGCGTGCTGGGTCGAGACGACCACAGTGTCGATCCGAACTGGTTTGAGACCGTCGTACTCGACCGTGACCTGGCTCTTGGAGTCGGGGCGGAGCCAGGGGATCGTGCCATTCTGCCGGAGCTCGGTGATCCGGTTGATGATTCGGTGGGCCAGCGCGATCGGCAGCGGCATCAGTTCCGGGGTGTCGTTGCAGGCAAAGCCGAACATCATCCCCTGGTCGCCGGCTCCGATATCCTTGCCCCGGGCGGCATCCTCGTCGACGCCCATGGCGATGTCGGGCGACTGCTTGCCCAGGGCGACCATCACGGCGCAGGTCGTGGCGTCGAAACCCATCTCGCTCGACGTGTAGCCAATCTCGCGGACCACCTGGCGGACGATCGTGGGATAGTCGATCATCGCCCGTGTGGTGATCTCGCCGGCGAGGCAGACCAGGCCGGTCGTCAGGAGCGACTCGCAAGCAACGCGCGAGTACGGGTCTTGCTCGAGCAAGGCATCAAGGATGCCGTCGGAGATCTGGTCCGCCATCTTGTCCGGATGGCCCATCGACACCGATTCGCTGGTGAAGAGGTAGCGGTCGTGTTGCGGCACGGAAACGGGTCTCCTGGCGATCGTTCAGCCGATCCTTCTGGGCGACCAGTCCGGATTTATGACCCGGACCCACATCCTGAGTTTAGCAATCCCTCCGCCCGATGGGAAGCGATGCCGCTTCGGAACCACGACTAATCTCCGTGATCTCTCGGTGAGATCGCCGAATGAATTTTCTGTATTTGCATGGATGTGAACCATCGGATTCGCATGCCGATCGAGGCGTTCAGGATTCCGTCAGCGAGGCGATGCGCATCGCCAGCAAGCGGGCACTTATTCTCGTTGGGAGTGCGAGATTACAATCGTCGTTCGGGGCCGAGATGCACCTTCGGTGTGAATCGACGGAGCCAGGATCATGTGCCCGAGATATCGAAGCAGCGTATGGAGGATCGGATTCGCGGGAGTCGGGCTGATGCTGGCGGGAGACCTGACCCTCGCGAATGCGGCGGAGAAACGGGCGTCTGCTGATCCTCGGTCGATCGAGAGGGGACGCGAGCTCTTCCTCCGCGAGTGGGTGCCGAAGGACCGGCGGAGCCACGGCGGCGACGGCCTTGGTCCCGTGTACAACGATCGATCGTGCCTGGGTTGCCATCACCAGGGACCAACCGGCGGAGGCGGTGGTTCCGCCGGCGTCAACATCGAGCTGATCTCGCCGGTACCCGCCGGTGGTCTTTCGCCGGGTGCCCCTGTCTTTTCCTACGCCTTCTCGTTCAACTACGGTCCTGAGGGCTTTGAGTATCGATTCGGCGACCCGAGCGGCGGCAACGTTTTGAACGGTGGCCGACGTCCCCGGGCCGCCGGGCCGAACGTCGGTGAGCTGGTTCGGATTCATCCGGGTTTCCGCGAGGCTCCCACCATCGTTCTGCACCGATACGGCAACGATCCCGATTACCGGGTCTGGCGCGACTGGGTCCTTGGCCCGCACGGGAATCTCAGCGTTCGTGTCACGCAGCGGAACCCCACGCCGCTCTTCGGCCTCGGCCTGATCGATGCGATCCCCGACGCGGCCATCGAGGCCGTTGCCCGGCGTCGGCACCCGGGCGGATCGAAGGTCAACGGCCGGGTGAGCCGGTTGTCCGACGGCCGGATCGGTCGGTTCGGCTGGAAAGCTCAAACGGCGACCCTGCGCGACTTCGTCATATCGGCAGCGGCCGTGGAGATGGGTCTGGAAGTACCCGGGAAGGCGCAGGCGGCCGATCCTCGCGTCCCTCCGCTGAAGGCACCCGGGCTCGATATGACCCTCGCCGAGTGCGATGACCTCGCTGCGTTCGTCCACGCCTTGCCGAGGCCTGGGCTCGTCCCTCCCGGCCGAGCCCGCGAGGAATCCACGCGCAAGGCCGGTCGCCAGCTCTTCCGATCAACCGGCTGCGCTGAGTGTCACCTCCAGAGGTTGGGCGATCTCGAGGGAATCTACTCGGACCTGCTCCTGCACGCGATGGCGCCCGAGCTCGCCGACGCCTCCCTTTACGGGGCCCTGCTGGCCGAGGAAAAACCGGCGGCCAGGGTGATCCCAGCCGACGGCCCGGGCCGATCCCCCCGTACGGCCTCAACCGACGAATGGCGAACTCCTCCACTCTGGGGCCTCCGCGACTCGTCGCCTTATCTCCACGACGGCCGCGCTGCCAACCTCGACGAGGCGATCCGGATGCATGGCGGCGAGGCCGAGTCGTCGGCTGCCCGATATCGACGGCTCTCGTCCCGCGAGCAGGCGCTGTTACAATCCTTCCTGATTTCGCTCGCCGCGCCCGATGTCCCTGGCCTCCATTGACCGGCCGAAATGGGACGTCTTGCAAGGCCCTTGCAGTACGGCGACTCGCTCCCTGTCTTCGAGGTCGCTCTCCCCATTTTGCCCAGGGCCGAGTCTTTCTGTGGCCTCTCTCCGTATGGCCTACGATTAACCAGTCCTACCACCCCGGGATCATTCCATGAGGCGAAGTCTCCCCCGCGCCGTCCAGGCGCCGCTGCTCGCTCTTGCGTTCTCCGGCCTTTTCTTGCCGAACGGCCAGGCTCAGTCGAAGGAGCCTCCCGACCCGCTCGACGGCCCGCCGTTCACGACCGTGAAGGCCTGGGCCATCGCCGACGCCAAAACCGGCGCCCTGCTTTGGGGGCATCGCGAGGCCGAGGCGCTCGAACCGGCCAGTACGACCAAGATCATGACAGCGCTGATCGTGGTCCGTCAGATCGCGAAGGATCCCAAGGTCGCTGACGAGAAGGTCACCTTTTCCAGGCGGGCCGATGAGACCGACGGCTCCAGCGCCGAGGTCAAGGAGGGCGAGACGCTTGCGGTCCACGAGCTTCTCTACGGTCTGCTCCTCCCCTCGGGAAATGACGCGGCGGTCGCGTTCGCCGAGCATTTCGGCAGCCGATTCGCCCCTCCAGCCGACGCTCCCAACGAGAAAGACCCGCTTCGCCGGTTCGTCGCCGAGATGAACAGGGTCGCCGCCGAACTTCAATTGCACGAGACGCACTTCGAGAACCCCAACGGCCTTCCCGCGACGAAGCACCGATCGAGCGCCCGGGACCTCGCGATGCTCGCGGGCGTCGCCCTCCGTGATTCGAACTTCGCAAGAACCGTTTCCACCCAAAGACACGTCGGCAACGCGAGCGACCCGAAGGGCCATTCGCGGCCGATCACCTGGGAGAACACGAACCACCTGCTTAAGATCGAAGGCTTCGACGGCGTGAAGACGGGGACGACCCGTGCGGCCGGGACCTGCCTGGTCGCGAGCGGTCATCGAGGCGACGACCACCTCATCGTGGTGGTGCTCGGCGGCTCCAGTTCCCCCGACAGCCGATACCCCGACACCCGCAACCTCTTCCGATGGGCCTGGCGCCACCACAAAAACCAACCCTGAGCAGGGAAAAGGAGCAACCACCAATCCTGAACAGGGAAAAGGAGCAACCACGAAAAACACGAAGGACACGAAAAAAGAAGGCTCTCCCGCAGAATCTGTGGAAGCGGGGACGGCCTTTGAAGGAAAGGATCGCATCCTGGGACATCCCTGGGACATGATGGAGTTACCACACTTCATCAAGACCGGGAGTGCCCCAGGATGCGTATCCAGACGATCCT
>DAIDKV010000020.1 GCA_027449865.1 Planctomycetales bacterium | reverse complement strand
AATGGCCGTCTGACGGGCCAAACGATCGTCGATCCGACGTTGGGAACCAGTACGTACACGTACACGTACGACGCGGTGGGCGACCGGATGTCGGAGACGATCGTCTCGCCGTCGGGGACGGTGACGCAGACGTACGCGTACATTGGAGAAGAGTTGACGTCGGTGACGGACCAGACGGGAGCGGTCGAGTCTTACACGTACGATCGCAACGGCTCGACGACGGGGACGGGGAAACGGGGACGCAGCTAGTATTGAAGGGGAGGCTGCAGCCAGGTAATCGGGGACTCATGCCAAGAATCGCTCGGAACGCCCCTGGAGTCCAGGTCTACCACGTGCTGAACCGATCGGTCGGCAAAATGCACCTCTTCAGCTCGGATGCCGACTTTGAGGCGTTCCAGCGCGTGATGATCGAGGCGCATCAGCGACACCCGATCCGCATTCTGGCCTACTGCATCCTGTCCAACCACTGGCACTTTGTGGTGTGGCCCGAGGCGACGGAGAAAAGGGGCGGAGATAATATATCCTGATAATTATCTCCGCCCCTTTTCTCCGCGCGTCTCCTTTTCTCTGCGTCCTCGATCACCGTGAACGTCAAGGGTTATCTGAAACTGCACAACTTGCGCCTTACATTCAACGAAGTGCGATCTATTTTAATGATCTGGACCCTTTGATTTTTGCTGGCCACTGGTCCCGATCCGGCTCTTCCCTCAGCCCGCTCGGCCGACGCCCGCGGCGTGGAGCGCGATCAGGGCGAAGGACGTCGTGATGTTCGGATCGCCTTCCATGAAGCGGTCGTCAGGATTCACCCAGCCGCCATTCTCCGACTCCCGCTTCACCAGTGCGGCGATCAGCTCGCGCTTCCAGTCGTGCGACCGGCCCTCGCTGTCGAGGATCGTCGGCGCGCCGAGCAGGTTCATCGCCCTGGCGAAGGTCTGGTAGTAGTAATAGAGCCCGCGCTGGCCCTGGCCGGGGTTCTCGTCGAGGGTGTAATGTCCCTTGATGTATTCAAGAGCGGCCTTGATGCGCGGGTCGTCGCGGGTCAGGCCGGCGTAGATCATGCTCTTGAGGCCGGCGTAGGTCATCCCGGCAGAGGACCGGAGGCCAGCGTCGGGCGCCTTCTTCGATCGAGCGTCGCCCGAGCCGCCTGGGTTGTAAACGAAGCCGCCGTCGTTTGTCTTGCCGGCCCACGGCCGGTCGTTGAACTCGCTCTTGAGATTCTGGCATCGCGAGACGAAGACCATCGCCTTGCGGAGCGCAGGGTCGTCGGCGGGGAGTCCGCTGTCGCGCAGGGCCTCGATGAAGAAGGCCGTGTTCGAGAGGTCGGGCCGGCTGTTCGGACCACCGTAGCCAAGTCCGCCATACGAGGGATCGTCGCGCGTCTTTCCCTCGGTCTCGTCGACCTGGGTCGATTTGAGGAAGTCCTGGCCGCCCCTGATCGTCTGGTCGTATCGGCCGCCTCGGTTGGCCTCGTGGAACGCCATCAGCGCCACCGAGGTCGTGTAGACCGAATGAGGCGCCTCGGAAAGCCCGCCCTTCGGGCCGATGTAGCGTTCGAGGAAGGCCAGGCCGCGGGTGATCGCGGGCTCGGCGGGCGTCGCCCGTCCGGAGCGGAGCAGGGCCGTCACGGCCAGCGCCGTGATCCCCGGTTCGCGAGTGCCCGACCAGCTTCCGTCTTCTCCTTGCCGACCTCGCAGGAATCCGACCGCCTTCTCGATCATCGGACCGTTGCGCGGCTCCTCGGCGCCGATCAGGTGCCGGGCCGAGAGACCGAACAACCCCGCCGCCGATAGGGTTCGCGCCAGGAATGCTCGTCGGGTCCGGTCATACATCGCGAAGCTCCTTGGTCGAGAGAGACGCCGAAAGGACGCGTGCCTTCATGTTTTGCAAGTCGCGGGCCGAGTGGGCCGATCGCCTCAAGTAGTCGTCTTCCTGCGAGAAACGTTGCGAGGCCCTGGCCGGCACCGGGAAGTCGACGGTGAGGAAATGTCCGCTAGCGGCGGATTTTTCGCCTTTGGTTCAGCCGGATCGGCAGAGGTCGAGGCGTCGGGCGAGGAATTCGCGATCGGCGCGGGTGGTGGTGCCGCGGAGCGCTTCGCGCCAGGCTCGTTCGGCGTCGGCGAATCGGCCGAGGCGGAAGTTCAGCTCGCCGATCACGGCGGGCCAGCCGGGATATCGGGCGGGGACGCTCTCGGGCGGAATGGACTCAAGGCGATCGAGGCCGGCCCGAGGCCCGAGGAGGTACGAGACCGCGACCGCCCGGTTGAGCGTGGTCAGCGGCGAGGGCGCGATCTGGTCGAGGATCTCGTAGAGTTCGACGACCCGATTCCAGTCGGTTTGGGCGAAGGACGGAGCGCGGCAGTGTTCCCAGGCGATTCCGGCCTCGACGTGATATCGGGTCAGCTCGTCGCCGATGGCGGACCTTGCGAGCCATTCCATCGCCTCGCGGATCTCCGACCAGTCCCAGGCTGCGCGATTTTGTGCCTCGAGCAGGACGATGGTGCCATCGGAGTCGAGGCGCGCGAGGAATCGTGCGGCGTGGAACCCCATCAGGGCGAGCAGGGCATGGACCGCTGGGACCTCGCCGATCGGGTGGGCGGCGAGCATCCGGGCGAGGCGTCTGGCCTCGTCGCAGAGGTCGCGGCGGATCGGGACCTCGCCGTGGGTGGCGTGGCAACCCTGGCTGAAGAGGAGATAGATTACCGAGAGGACCGCGTCCAGCCGGGCACGTAGCTCGGCCGGGGCGGGCGTCTCGAATCCGACGTCCAGCTCGCGGAGCCGGTCGCGCGCCCGCTGGACACGCTTCTGCACGTTGGCCTCGGTGGTGAGCAGCGCCCGGGCGATCTCGGCGGTGCTGAAGCCGCAGAGGGTCCGGAGCGCCAGCGCAATCCGAGACTCGGCCGGCACCGCATCATGACAGCAGACGAAGAGGAGTCGAAGCGGCTCGTCGCCGATCTCGTCCTCGAAATGCGGGTCGACGGGCGACGATTCGCAGTCGGCGCCCTCGACCAGGCGGGGCAGAGCCTGGGCGAGGGCGCGTTCGCGACGGATCGCGTCGATCGCGAGGTTGCGCGCGGTCCGGTAGAGCCATCCGGCGGGGTCGTCGGGCACGCCCCGCCGCGACCAGGTCTCGAGCGCCTGGACGAGCGCCGACTGGACGACGTCCTCGACCATCGCGAGTCGGCGAACGCCCATCGACCGCGTCAGCAGGGCGACGATCCGGCCGGACTCGTGGCGGAAGAAGTGCTCGACCAGCGCGCGGGGCTCGCTCATGCGTATCCAGCCAGTTCCCGAAGCTCGAAGCAGAGACCGCCCGGACACTCCCGGGCGATCGCCAGGGCCGCCTCGATGTCGTCAGCCTGAAGGAGTGTGAAGCTGATGATCACCTCCTTGGCCTCGACGTAGGGGCCATCGGTCACGATCCCATCCTTGATGACCCGGCCCCCAGGCTGCAATCCGTCGCCCCCCGTCACGATCGCCGATCGGAACTTGCTCATCCAGGCACCCCAGGCCGCGCCAAGAGCCTGCATCTCCTCGGGGGAAGGCGGGGCTTTGGGCTCCGTGGAATTACGGGCGAGCAGCAGATACTTCGGCATTTCTAGCCTCCTGTCGGTCTTGCAGGCAAGGCGCGGGCGGAAACATTCCCCCGCCACCAGACGACACGACGAACGAGCCTCCTCCATTCGGACACCAGCGCCAGAAACTTCCCGACAAAGCCGGCCAGGAGCGACGATGGAGTCGAGCCGGGAGGAATGGCGGGCGTTTCGATTTTCCGAGGATAAAAGCGCTAACTCGGGCCACGACTACGTTAAACGACATGGGTAAGGCACCTGCAAATTCCAATCGTCGTCGGAAGTCGCCGAGATACCCCAGGGGATCTGGCGAGGGGCGGAGTTGCCCCCTCGTGATACGGATTGCCGGCGCTCGGGGAGCGCATCCTCTTCCTCGGCTCGATGGGTTCGACGACGCAACGAACCGGAGAACTCGCGAGGCAACTTGGTTGGTTCTCGCCCTCGTCGAGGCCCCGTCCAGGCGCGGGGAGGCATGCCGGCCGTCGCCGACGCGACCGGAAGGTCGTCCTGATGTGCGATTCCCTTGAGGGACGCGTCACGCCGGCGCACTTCTCGTTCCAGCATCACTTCGCCGCGGCGTTCGGAGCCCATCACCACGAGACTCACAACGTTCATCATGAGACTCACAAAGTTCATCATGAGGCTCACCACGTTCACCATGGGGGTAAAACATCCACTGCTGGCAAGAAATCGCACCATGGAGGCCACTCGGGGAACACCGGCAGTTCCTCCGCTCCGACGGCACCTGCCCCGCCGTTGACATTTCCAGTCATTCCCGTACCGCCCTCCGCTCCGGCGAATACCCCTGGTTCGGGTCCCCAACCGACCGTGCCGTCGGGCGCGGTCCTCTCGGCAACCCAGACTCTCAACGCCGATATTCTGGCGGTGAATCCATCGTCGGGCGCGACGGTCGGCGACCTGGCGACCTTCCAGGCCGACCTCAACGCCCTGTACGCCGCCGGGGTCCGGCCGACGAGTGACATCGCGCTCCAGTCATTCGAGAACTCCCTTGTGACGACTCACGCCAGCAGTCCCACCACGAACCTCAGTACCGACACGACCCTGAGCACTGCGTGCGAGGCGCTCTCGAAGGCGATCACCGATTCGGGGATCTCCGCGTCCACCATCACGACGATCGGCAACGACTGGTCGGCCTACTTGACGGCGTCCAGCAACAGCAGCATCACGATCACCGCGCCCTATCCCGATTTCACCCTCATCACCCGTGCGTTTGGCATCTTTGAAGTTACATTCAGCGGTGGGTCGGGCGGCGGATTCAGCGTCGTATCCAGCGGCGGGTTCAGCAGTGGGTCTGGTGGCGGATCCAGCGGTGGGTCGAGCGGAGGATCCGGAAGCTCTGGCCCCTGAGTGACCGTATCCGTCTCTCGAATCGAAAGAATCCGGTCAGATGTTGCCAGGAGGCCGGCCGAAGGATGCGGCCGGCCTCCTGTTTCGCTTTCGTCCGCAGGACCAGGACACGATGGGAGGAGACGAGGAAATCAGGCGATGAGGACGAGGTTATCCCGGTGGATGACCTCGTCGTAAAGATCCGAGCCGAGGGTCTCTCGAACCTGCTGGGTTCGGAGGCCCCGGATGCGTCGGGAATCGTCGGCCGTGTAATTGGTCAGACCGCGGGCGAACTCGTGGCCCTCTCGGTCGCGGATGCCGACCACGTCTCCCTTGTCGAACTCTCCGGTGACCTCGACGATCCCAATCGCCAGCAGGCTGCTGCTCCCCGCTTCGAGAGCCTTGCGGGCGCCGTCGTCGACCACGAAGTGTCCGCGAGGCCGCGCGGTCAGGCCGATCCATCGCTTGCGCGCCCGGTGGTTCGCCCCGTGCGCCAGGAAGAGCGTGCCGACCGGATCGCCGTCGAGGATGCGGGTGAGCGGTTCGGGACGCTTGCCCGAGGCGATGATCACCGACCCGCCCGCTTTCGTGACCAGCCCGGCCGCCGCCAGCTTGCTTTGCATCCCGCCGGTGCCGAGCGAGCTTCGACTGGAGCCGGCCAGGCCGAGAACCTCGTCGATCTTCGTGACCATCGGAACGACCTCCGGCGGACCGGGTGCGTCCGGATCGGTCCGGTAGAGCCCGTCGACCACGCTCAGGATGATCAGCAACGGCGCCTGGATCAGGTTCGTCACCATCGCGGCGAGCCGGTCGTTGTCGCCGAATCGGATCTCGTCGACGCTGATCGTGTCGTTCTCGTTGATCACCGGGACCGCGTCGGCCTCGAACAGCGCGTGCAGCGTGTTCCGCATGTTGAGATAGCGGTGGCGGCTGTCGAAGTCTTCGTGCGTCAGCAGGAGCTGGGCGGCGTGTCGACGGTGGCGCCGGAATCCCTCGTCGTACGCCCGAATCAGGTACGACTGGCCGACGGCCGCCGCGGCCTGGAGCTGCGGCAAGTTGTCCGGCCGCTTCCGCCAGCCCAGTTGCCCCATTCCCGCGCCAACTGCCCCTGAGCTGACCAGCGCCACTTTCCGGCCCCGGTCCATCACGGCGCTGATCTGCTCGGCGAGGTGATCGATCCGCGCCGGGTCGAGGGATCCCGATTCGCCGGTCAGGACACTCGTGCCGACCTTCACGACGATCATCGGCGCAGAGAGAACCACCTCGTCGCGCACCAGGTCGCGCCGGGGGAGTAGGACCGCCGCGGAGAGGTCGGCGGTGGATGCCGGTTTTCCCTTGTCGCTTAACACGTTACGTCCTGCTCGCCGGCCCTGAAGGATCGTGCTCGCAGACCAGGGCGACGGCGCCTGTCCGCATACCCGGCAGGGGGGATGGTCCCCTCCGAGATCCTTCGTGAAGATTGTCGGTATGGCCGCCCGACATTATAATGCTTTCTCGTGACCGGCCCAGGGTAACTCGGCACGCGGCCCGCCCCGGTCTCCTCTCCACGGGCCTCCCGAGCAGGCTCCGGGTCATGCTTCCAGGGGTGGGCGCGACTGATGGGTGAACTCCACCATGAATGCGGTGTGGCGGCGGTCTACCATGCCGCGGGGCATCCGGTCTCCACACTCTGCCCGACTCCCGGCGACGTCAACGGCGTCGCTCGCCTGGTCCCGCGGATGTTGCTCGACATGCAAAACCGCGGCCAGCTTGCCGCCGGGATGTCGAGTTACCGCCCGGACCGAAGCGCGCTCATCAACACGCACAAGGAGGTGGGCACGGTCGCCGAGTCGTTCCGGTTGAACCACCGTGCGGAGTTCGAGGCGATCATGCGGGGCGTGGACGGTCCCGCGGCGATTGGGCACGTCCGGTACGCGACCTGCGGCGGAAGCGATCGGTGCAACGCGCAACCCTTCGAGCGCGATCACGGGCGCAAGGCGAAGTGGTTTGCCTTCGCGTTCAACGGTCAGCTCGCGAATTACCAGGAGCTGAAGGAGGAGTTGCTCTCCAAGGGAGACTACCACCTCAAGCGCGATACCGATACCGAAATCATCATGCACTCGCTGGCCTACGAACTCCAGACGGAGGACCAGGAGCCGGACTGGGTCGGCGTTTTCGGACGGATCGCGGAGCGGTTCGACGGGGCGTACAACATCGTCTTGCTGACCGCGCACGGCGAGCTGGTGGTGGTGCGCGACCCGCTGGGCTTCCGCCCGCTCTGCATTGCCGAGCATGGCCCACTCCTTGGTGTCGCGAGCGAGAGCGTCCCGCTGGCGAACCTCGGGTTTCGGAACATCCGGTCGCTCGATCCCGGTACGCTCGTTGTCGCGAATGCGAAGGGGGTTCGGGTCGAGCGGTTCGCGCCCTCGCCGAGGCAGGCGCATTGCTTCTTCGAGTGGATCTACTTCGCCAACGTCGCCAGCACGCTCGACGACCGATCGGTCTACCTGAGCCGGGCCGAGCTGGGCAAGGAACTGGCGAGGCTGGAAGACGTTCCCCGTGACGCCGACACAATCGTCGTCCCGGTTCCCGACACCGCGAAGGCCGCGGCCGACGCGATGGCCTTCGCGCTTGGGGTGCCGTCGGTCGAGGGCCTGATGCGTAACCGGTACGTCGGCCGGACCTTCATCGAGGGGACCGCCGATCGGGCCGCCAAGGCTCGATTGAAGTACACGCCGCTGCCGGAGGTCCTGGCGGGCAAGCGGGTCCTCCTGGTGGAGGATAGCATCGTTCGGTCGACGACGATGCGGGCCCTCGTCCACGAGATCCGGGACCGCGGCGGCGCCCGAGAGATCCACCTGCGGGTGGCCTGCCCGCCGATCATCGCGCCCTGTTATTACGGGATCGACATGTCGACCCAGAGCGAGCTGTTCGCCACGCCGTTCCTCGACCTGCCGGGCGGGGCGTCTGAGGAGGCCCAGCTTCGGATGGCCCGAGAGCTGGGCGCCGACAGCCTCCGCTACCTGCCGGTCGATGCGATCGCTCGATCGGTGACGCTCTCCACCGACCGACTCTGCCGCGCCTGCATCACTGGTCAGTATCCGACCCCGACCGGTCAGGAGCTCTACCAGCTCGAGGCGAATGGGCCACGCGATTGCAACGGCAACGGGTGTTCCCACCGCGCCTACGAGCCGGTGACCGTGGTCAGATGATCGGCCATTCGGAGGCCCTCGCCGACCTTCGGGTCGGCGGGGCCGTCCTTGGCTGCTCTCTCGCGGGTGGGCGGAAATGGTCGCGGAACCGTAAGCAGATCAACGGTAGCCCGTATGGAATTGCTCAACGCGGTCGGCAGTGTCGCCAGCATTATCAGCCTGATCGCCACCTTCTACACGCTCTACAAGGTGGCCAACCTACCGGCCGCACTGAAGCAACAATCCAGAGACAAGCAGTTATCGGACTTGATCGAAAGGAATCTTGCTCTGCCGTCGACCAAGAGGGTGATGACTGAGTCCAATAGTCGAGAGCTCCAGGCCTTGATCCGGTCGATCCGCCTCTATTACGTTTCTCGGCTCCCCTGGAAGCAGACAAAGCTGAAGTCCCTATTAACATCCCTCCAGGAAGAACTTGACGGGCAGAAACAGCTCGTTGTTGCCCAGCATTTTCTGGGACTGATCCGCGACGAGATAACCATCCGGTGAATCATGGATCGCTACGACCGCATCATCCGGGACATTCAACAGAAAACGGATGAGGAAATCATCCGCTGGGCTGCCGTTACTGCGGGTCGGTATTCCGAGGTGCTACTTAACCCATCCCGCGTGATTCGGGCGTTCTCGGCGGCCTACCCCGTCGGTCAGAAGACGTACGAACTCCTCTTCGTGGAGCGCCGGGTGGATTTCCACAACGAGTTCGACTACACCACAGAAGTCTACGGCTTCGAGTTGCTTGTCCTGGATCATAACCGGGAGATCGTCCTCTCCCTCCGCGATGGCGTCGTGGAGCGAGACGATCTCCTGAGATTATCTGGGCTGATTGATGCCCACAACGACCGCGTCAAAGAGTTTTTTGGCGCCTTTGAAGAGTCGGAAGCAACCTGAGACGATGGGCCATCGCCGTGGGCGGCAAGGTCACTCCTTGCTCGATCCCTTCGATTTCAGGTGCCCGTCGAACCAGTCGACGATGGTGACCATGTCGTTGTGCCAGTCCTTCCAGCCGTGCGCCTCGCCCTTCTTGACGACCAGCTTCGCCTCGACGCCCGCGTCCTTGAGCCTGGCGACGAAGCTCTCGGACTGCTGAATCGGAACGAGGAAATCACGGTCGCCGTGGATGATGAGCGTGGGCGGGTCGTCGGCGGTCGCGTGGGTGATCGGGCTGATTTGTCGGCCCAAGTGAAGGATCTTACCGACATCCGTGATCGGCACCAGCGACTTCTTCGCCTGGTCGTAGTCGTGGAAGTCGAACGGGGCCCGAAAGTCCTTCAGGACGCCGCACCCAAGCGCGATCTCACCGGGCTTCCCGTAATTGAGGAAGTCGGTTGGCGGGAAGAAACAGGCGACGGCCTGCACCCGGCTCGACTCGCGGTCGACCGGGTCCTTCGACTTCGGGTCTCCCGTGTCGCCGGCGGTTCCCTGCATCAGCGAGAGGTGTCCACCGGCCGATCCGCCCGAGATTCCGATCCGATCCGGATCGATTCCGTACTCCTTCGCGTGATGCCGGATAAAACGGACAGCGCGGTGGATGTCGGGGAGGATCTCGGGGATCGTGTACTTTGGCTGGCTCCCGTGGACGACCGCGAAGACCGTGTATCCGCGCCGGAGCGGCTCCTCGAAGAATGCCAGGGGAATGCTCTCGTGCGAGGAATACCATCCGCCACTGACGACCCAGATGATCGCCGCGCCATTTGGCTGGGATTTTGGAGTGAAGACGTCCATCGTCAGGGCCAGGCCGGGCTTTCGACCATAGATCACGTCTTCCTTGCGGTCGAAGGCGGGCGTCCCATCGCCGAAGGCCAGGCGTCCGGCGAGGAACCCGGCTGGGGCGTGAACCGCGATCACCAGGAAAATGAGACCAAGCTTTCGACACATGGCGTCCGCTCCGTTAGAACGTGGGGGTTGTCGATGCCCATCCCGAAAGCCCGACCGAGCTGAAGGAGGACGCCCCCATGATGCCGCCTCGATCGCCCCGAGGGAACGGTCCACTCCCGCCGGAACTGCATCGTCGCGACGCGATCCGGTCGACCCTGGCCGCAGCCGGCGCCGGTGCCGTCCTCGGCGGCCCGCCAGCCGCGGGGCAGGGGGCTTCCCCGAAGGACAGCGCCCTTCGCTCCTCGCCGAAGGCGTACCGGATGAAGAAATCGATCAACCTCTGGGCGTTCCCGTACCCGCAGCGAATGAACATCCGCGAGTGCCTTCAACTCGCCCACGACGCCGGCTTCGACGGCATCGAGCTGAATTACGACCTGGAGAATGACCTCTCGCCGAAGTCGTCGCCGTCGCGATTCCGGGAGATCCGCAAGATGGCCGACGAGATTGGGATCGCGATCAGCGGTCTCTGCTCGTTCCTCTACTGGCCGTACTCGCTGACCGACAACGACCCCGCTCGCCGTGCCCGGGGGCTGGAACTGGCCCGAATGATGATCGAGGCCGCACACGAACTGGGCACGCCGAACCTGCTTACCATCGCCGGATCGACCTGGATTCCCTGGCTCCCCGAGCGCGAGCCGGTCTCGATCGCCGAATGCGATCAACGCGCCCGGGCCGCGATCCGTTCCTTGCTTCCCCTCGCCGAGAAGCGCGGAGTCTCGCTCAACATTGAGACGATCTGGTTCAACGGCTACCTGACCACGCCCGACGAGATGAACGCTTTTGTCGACAGCCTCCCCGGGAAGCAGGTCGGAGTTCACTTCGACACCGGCAACGTCATGCTCTTCCAGTTCCCGGAACACTGGATTCCCGTTCTGGGGAAGCGAATCCGAAATGTCCATTTCAAGGAGTTCGACAAGAGAGGGACCGGCCACACCCTGGAGTCGTTCACCCTCCCGCTCTACGGCTCGACCAACTGGCCCGCCGTCATGGAGGCCCTTGAGGCGGTCGGATATGAGGGGTGGGTGACCTGGGAACTCTTCCACCCTTCGCCGCATTACCCGGAAGGCCCGATCCGCTACTGCTCCGACGCCCTCGATCGGATCCTCGGCCGGGCCATCCGGGGATGAATGCGATCCCGTCTCCACCGTCCCGGAGACCGGCCTTGATGGTGGAAAAGGGGAAATCGATGGTCGTGTTTGGCCTTGCCAGCCCGGGGCCGATCGATAGGATGGAGCCTCCTGTCCGCAGGCCCTTCGCGGCCGGTTCGCCGGTCGACGATCATTCGTATCGAATCGGGGGCCGACCGTGGATGTTCGCGGAGAAGATCGTCGGAGGTTGAGTGTTTCCTCGCGAGGGCTGCTGGTGATCGCCTCGGCGATGCTGGCCGGTCTGCTTGGAACCGCTCGGGCTCTCCAGCCGGACCCCAAAGGATACGGCACCCACACGCAACTTGGGCTCCGTCCGTGCGCCCTCGCAAGCGCGACCGGCCGGCGCTGCCCGACGTGCGGGATGACCACGGCCTTCGCCTGGCTGGTTCGAGGCCGGATCGATCGGTCGTGGCAGGCGAATCCGGCCGGTTGCCTGATCGCCTTCGCGACCGTTCCGACCATCCTCTGGCTGCTCGCTTCCGCGGTCCTGGGCGCTCCGGCCGGATGCCGGACGATCTCAGGGCCCCTGATGTTACTGGGATTCTCCGCCGGCCTCACCGTGTTTCTGGCCTGGATGATTCGGTGGGCCCTCTCACCGGACGCCCTGAGCCTCGCGGGGGCCGGTATCGCCGCCTCGGCCTGGCGTTAGAAGATCCGATCTGACTGGACCGAACCGAACCGAACCTGTCCGACCCTATCCAAGGAAGGAGGGGGTGAAGGATGACCCCTCGAACACTCGCGAACCCTCGGTTACACATGGCGCTTGTGGCGCTGATGGCTGGCGGGTCGCTCGTCGCGATCAGCGGTTGCGACCCCCGGACCCTCG
The DNA here is from genome assembly GCA_027449865.1 of Planctomycetales bacterium. Classification (GTDB taxonomy): domain Bacteria; phylum Planctomycetota; class Planctomycetia; order Isosphaerales; family Isosphaeraceae; genus JAKAUH01. Next base: position 14,384 of record DAIDKV010000020.1, on the reverse strand, counting down.
CCTACTTCTTGCAGCCCTTCGACGCAACAGTGGCCCCGCCCTTCGAGGGCTCGCTCCAGGGCAAGAAGGTCGTGATTCTCTGCCGGGCCGTTCCCGACGCCACCGGCGATTCCACCTCGGTCGAACGCGACCTCAGCCATAACCTGGCTTCCATCCTTCGAAAGAAGGTCAAAAAAATTCAGCTCATCGATCCCGACAAGGTCGCCACCTGGATCGAGGCACATCCCCGCGAGACTGATCCCGCCGAACTCGCCCGCGACTTCGACGCCGATACCGTCATTTACCTGGAAGTCGAGCAGTTCCAGACCCAGTCTCCCGCCGACCTCAACATGATTCACGGCGAGGCCCGTGTCCACATCAAGGCCTATGAGATGGACTACCCCAAGAATAGCAAGGGAAAGCCCATCAAGGACCAGCCCAAGGAGGCCACCGAGGTCTTCGAGAACGTCGTCGACTCGTCGTTCCCCGAACGAGGCCCGCTCCCGATCGACTCGGGCTCGAGCCAGGCGAAGTTCCGAATCACCTACCTCAAGGTGGTCGCCAAGCAAATCTCCTGGGAGTTCATCGAGCACGCTCCCGACGACTCCATTCAGGATTCGCGTATCGAGAAGTGAACTCGCATGCAGTCTTGATGTGATTTCGCCCCGGTTTCCGCGTCTGACGCGCGAATCCGGGGTTTTCTCCGCGCCACGAGCGACCTGAGTTCCTCCGAGCGATTTTGTGGGCCGTTGACGCGCCGATGTCGCTTCCTATAATCGATCCAATGATCGCGAGATCCCCGCGCGGCGATGATGGATTCCGTTAATCCACCCTCGCGGCCAGGATCCCGCCTGCCAGCGACCGGTTCAATCGCGAAGGATTTCTCAGCCCGCGACATCAGCGCGAGGAACCTGGTTCCGGATTCGTGAAGAAAGGGCGGTCCCTCCCCTCCGCCCCCGATCGAATCCGATGGGACGATGAGCATGAGCGTAAGGAGGGCCTCGTGGCCCTCCTCGGAAGGTCGGAGAGACACCTGCAGGAGAAACGTCCGATGCGCAAGGCTGTTCTGAGTCTCGTGGCGGTCGCGGCGATCGCCGTCCCCGCGTTCGCCGGCAAGGGTTACAACTCGGCCGTCAAGATCGGGGACAAGGCCCCCGAAATCTCCGGACTCCCCGCCGTCTACAAGGGCGAGACGACCAGCGTCAGCCTCAAGGACATCAAGGAGAACGTCGTCGTCGTGGTCTTCCTGGCGAACCATTGCCCGGCGGTCGGCATGTACGAGGATCGCCTGATCGAGTTCACCAAGGACTACGAGGGCAAGAATGTCCGCGTCCTCGGCATTTCGGTCTCCCAGCAGGAGGGCGACAAGCTCCCCGGCATCAAGGACTACATGAAGGACAAGGGCTCGAACTACATCTACGCCTACGACGAGAGCCAGGCGGTCGGCAAGGCCTACGGCGCCTCGAATACCCCGCACTTCTTCGTCCTCGACAAGGAGCGGAACATCCGCTACATCGGCGCGATGGACAACAGCCCGAAGGAGGAGAAGGTCACCAAGCACTACCTCCGCGACGCGGTTGACGCCGTCCTCGCCGGCAAGACCCCCGAGGTCGAAGAGACCCGTCCCTACGGCTGCGGCATCTCCTACGCCAAATGAGCCAGTTAAGCCAGCCGACCGAATGAAGGGCTCCGGCCCAGGTTCGAGTCGTCGACGCAACGAATCGGCCGCATCCCTCGGGATGCGGCCGCTTTTCGTGGGATCGCTATGATGGTAGGATCAAACAGGTCCCCTGATCCCGAGGTGAGCAAGATGATGGATTTCACCAGGCGAAAGCTCGCGGCAACGGCGGCCCTCGCGATCGTCGTGTTCTCGGTCGTTGCGGTGCGCGCCGAGGATGCCAGCAACGGCGGCGTGAAACTGGAGCGGCTCAAATGGGCGGGACTCCAGCAACGACTCGCCAATCCCAACGTCAAGTACACGATCGTCGACGCCTGGTCGACCACGTGCGGCCCCTGCAAGGAAAACTTCCCCCATGTCGTCGAGATGAACCGCAAGTACGCCCCGAAAGGCCTCGCGGTGATCTCACTCTCGCTCGACGACCCGACCGACAAGGCCGCCGTCAACGAGGCCGAACGCTTCCTCAAGGCCCATCACGCCGCCTTCTCCAACGTCCTCCTCGACGAGGAGTTCGGCGAGGGCTTCGATAAACTGAACATCAACGCCATACCTGCCGTATTCATCTTCGGGCCCGATGGCAAGGAGGTGAAGCGGTTTACCATGGATGATCCCAAGAATCAGTTCACTTACAAGGACGTCGAGACGTTCGTCGCTCAGTTGCTCGCCTCGAAGTGACCGATTCACTCGCAGGGCCCACCCCTCACGTTTCAGAAAGCAAGAAAATGAAAGACGGCATTCATCCGAAGTACCAGGAGTGCGTGGTGACCTGCGGTTGCGGGAACTCGTTCACCACGAGGAGCACCAAGCCAAAAATCCTTGTTGAGGTTTGCTCCAAGTGCCATCCGTTCTTCACTGGCTCGGTGAAGTTCGTGGACGCAGCCGGGAGGGTCGACAAGTTCAACAAGAAGTTCCAGGGAACGTACGGCAAGGCGAAGAAGGAAAAGGCTGTGCCGGCTGCCAACGCCTAGCCTCCCCTGGGAAGGTTCACGGCCCGAGGGCGGACGGAACCCGTCCGCCGACGGGCCGTTGGCTTGCGCGGGCCTGGAGAGCTGGGGAGGAACCACCAGCAAGCTCCCGAAGGAACCACCAGCAAGCTCCCGAAGGAACCACCAGCAAGCTCCCGGAGGAACCACCAGCAAGCTCCCGGAGGAACCACGAAAAACACGAAAGACACGAAAGACACGAAAATAAGAAAATAAAAATTTCTTTTGTTTTCGCAGGCGAATAAGATTGAGATTTTGTGATTTCTCTGTCCTTCTTACTTTCGTGTCCTTCGTGTTTTTCGTGGTTCCTCCTGAATTCGGTTGCGTGGTTCCTCCTGAATTCGGTTGCGTGGTTCCTCCTGAATTCGGTTGCGTGGTTCCTCCTGAATTCGGTTGCGTGGTTCCTCTGAAAACGGGTTAAGTGGTCGCTCTAGAATCCGGTGATCCGTGGTGGCGAGGAAGACGTGTTCGAGAAGCTCCAGGCCGATTATCAGCGATTCCTGGAGATCGAGCGATCACTGCTCGACCCGGAGGTGACATCGGACCCGAACCGTGTCTCGACGCTGGCACGCGAACGTGGGACGCTCGCGAAAATTGCGATCCCCTACGGACGATACCTCGACCTGGGCCGGCAGATTGCCGAGGCCGAGGATCTCTGCGCGGCGGAGTCTGATCAGGAGATGCGTACCTATGCCGAGGCGGAGCTCAATGGGCTCCGGGATCGACAGCGTCGGGAGGGGGACGATCTTCGCGACCTGCTCTACGACCGGAGCGCGGGGACCGGGCATGCCGCGCTGATCGTGGAGATCCGGGCCGGAACAGGAGGCGACGAGGCCGCGCTTTTTGCCCGCGACCTCTTCGAGATGTATCGCCGGTTCGCCGAGCAGATGGGTTGGAAGTTCGAGATGCTCGACCTGGAGCCGACCGAACTGGCCGGCTTCCGCGAGGTCTCGTTCAGTGTCGCGGGGGAAGGGAGCTATCGGCATCTCCAGTTCGAGGGCGGGGTGCATCGGGTCCAGCGGGTGCCGCAGACCGAGGCCCAGGGCCGCATCCACACCTCAACCGCGACGGTGGCCGTCCTGCCCGAGCCCGAGGAAGTGGACATCGTGATCCGTCCTGAGGACCTCCTGATCGACGTGATGCGGTCGGGCGGACCCGGCGGACAACATCAGAACAAGACCGAGAGCGGCGTCCGGATCACGCACCTGCCGACCGGCGTCGTCGTCAACTGCCGAGACGAACGAAGCCAGCACAAGAACAAGTCGAAGGCCATGCGTATCCTTCGGAGCCGATTGTTCGAACAATTCCGAGAGAGCGCCCGGAGCGAGCGCGACCAGACCCGCCGATCCATGATCGGCTCCGGAGACCGCTCGCAGAAGATCCGAACCTACAATTTCCCGCAGAACCGCGTGACCGATCACCGGATCGGCCTGACCCTTTACAACCTCGACCAGGTGATGCAGGGGAACCTGCTTCCGATGGTCACGGCGCTGATCGATCACGACCGACGCGAGAAGCTCGGCGACCTCGCCTGAGGGCCTGCCGCTCATGGATACGCGACCGAAGACGACCACCACCGAAACGACCTCGGGCCCGAACCTCGGCCCCGAAGGGACCTGGACCGTGGGCCGACTCCTGACCTGGACGACCGACTTCCTCAAGAAAAGGGGATCCGAGAGCCCCAAGCTCGACGCCGAGGTCATGCTGGCGCACGTCCTCGACTGGCAGCGGGTGCAGCTCTACACCCACTTCCCCGACGAGGTCGCCGAGGCCCCTCGGGCGCGATTCCGCGACCTGGTCCGCCGTCGGGCGGAGGGGGCGCCCGTCGCGTACCTGGTCGGCCGGAAGGAGTTCTACTCGCTGGCCTTCGAGGTCTCTCCGGCCGTCCTGATCCCGCGCCCCGATTCCGAGTTTGTCGTCGCCGAGTTTCTCCGGGCGACCGAGGGAGCCGAATCGATCCGGGCCGTTGACGTCGGCACGGGCTCAGGCTGTCTGGCGATCGCCTCGGTGGCTCGGAGCCCCGGCGCCCGGTTCGTCGCCATCGACCTGAGCCCGGAGGCCCTGGCCCTCGCCCGCCGAAATGCCGAACGGCTTGGCGTTGCCGACCGGATCGATTTCCGCGAGGGGAACCTCCTCGCCCCGGTCGTCGATGAACCGCCCTTCGACGCCGTGGTCTCCAACCCGCCGTACATCCCGAGCGGCGACATTCCAGGCCTCGAACCCGGTGTGCGCGACTTCGAGCCGCACCTCGCTCTCGACGGCGGCCCGGACGGACTTGACGTTGTCCGCCGTCTCATCGATCAATCGATCCCGCTCCTGAAACCGGGCGGCCACCTCATTCTCGAGATCGGAACCGCGCAGGAGATCCCCGTCCGGGAGATCATCGGCGCCCACCCGGAACTCCGCCTAGCCCCGACCATCCGCGACTTCGCCCAGCACCCGCGCGTGATCCACGCCACCCGAATTTGACGACGGCTTCCTTGTCAATGAGAATGCATAAGGCGTTCCTCAATTGGGCGGAGGAGCATCTGCACACAGTTGTGCGGTCCATCGAGCGCAACCCACCGAGGGCCGGCCTGGTGGACCGGGCGGAGGAGTGGCGATGGTCAAGTCTGCACTGGCTGACGTAGCCCGAGCGGGCGCCGATGCGGCTGGAGCCGGGGACGGTGCCTCGTGGAACGCTTTGGGTCGAGGGGGTGAATGCGGACAGCGCGGACGCTGAACCTGGAATACAGCCTACGACCGCCCGGTCGGCAACAGACGGTCGTGTCGGCAACGCAGGGAGATACCCTCAATTTCCTAGACCGCGTTAAGATCTAGGAATGTCCCAGTTTCATCCTGTCCAGTTTCATCCCTCTATATTATTTGGCTCCTGACCGATTATCGCCTGCAAGCGGCCGGTTGACGTGTTCCTTAACGGAAAAACCCATGACCAGGAACAAATTTATCCCCGTGGCCGCTTGGCGGGGACGGAGCGGAGAGCGTCGGGGAGAGTCTGCATGGAAGGCCATCGGTCCTCCTTGCGGCGGGCGATGAGCTTGCGGAGGATCTGGCAGACCTCCTCGGAAAGCTTGGGACGTGCCTTGGCCGGGTCGAGCGGGTCGGTATTGATGCGCTGGATCATGAGAGCCGCCGAGGTCCCACCCTCGAAGGGGAGTCGATCGGTGAGGAACTCGTAGGCGAGGACGCCAAACGCGTAGATATCGATCCGCTCGTCGATCGGCTCGCGACGGATGAGTTCGGGAGCCATGTATTGCAGTGTGCCGGTCCGGTTGCCGGGCCCTCGGAACGCCGGCGTGTTGGGAATGGTCAGCCCGAAGTCGATCAGCTTGGCTCGTTGTTCGCGATCGACCAGGTAATTGCGCGAATTGATATCGTGGTGAATGAACCCCGCGGCGTGGACGGCGGCCAGTCCCTCGGCCGCCTGGGCGAGCAGTTCGACCCTCTGGGCAGTTCGGGCGGCGCGGGTTTCTCGGACATACTGCAAGCTCACGCCGTCGATGTACTCCATCACCAGATAGTGCTCGCCCCGGTTCGATTCGCCGTACTCGAGCGTTCGGACAATGTGGGGGTGACGGAATCGGACCGCGATCTCCCCCTCGGGCGGTCGAGCCGCATGCGCCGACGCCCGAGCCACAGCCGCCTGATTCTTTTCAGGTAACTGGACCTTCAGGCAGATCGTCCGTCCGCTCTCGTTGTCCACCGCCCGGTAGACACGCGACATGCTCCCTCGCGACGACGTCTCCGACACGATCAGAAACCGGCTCTGAAGATTCACGCGGCGACGGTGCACCGTGTCCCCGGTGGCGGGGCTGGGCGCGAACATCTCCTTCAATTTGGCGAGCATCGACGAGGTCTCCGCGTGCACTCAGCAACGGTTCGTTCAAGCGGCCATGCGCCTCGCGGGATTTCGGAGGAGATTCCGGACACTCAGGCCGCCTCCAATCGAAGCGCGACCCGACCAGTTCTTTTTCCTACCTTAACTCGACTGTACGAGTCCGGTAAAAATCGGTGACAGCGTTTTTCGTAAATTCTTTCGCCATTGCCTGGGTGGCAGCATCATTGCAGTCGTGTCCAGGGTGGAGTCTCCCGGACGGTCATCGACCCTAGCAGCATAACATAAAACCTACTGATTGCTGAGTGAATCTCGTGTGGGGGAGGGTCGTTTCCTTCCCGGAGCGCCCGGGTTGTAAAGAAGACGGCTCTGGCACCGGGGCCCGATCGAAACCTTGAAGTTCCGAACTGTGGATCGGGGAGACGAGCAACGATCGGCGCCTGGCCGGATATGTCCGCGTGAAGTGAACCTGGGGCTCCTCGGTTTCGACCTGGATGGAGCCTGCCACCTTTGCGGTGCGGTAGAATCTGGGATATCATGCGGCCAGAGTTATTCCCTTCGGTCGGATAGGGAGGGGTCGCGATGGAAATGGGCGTGGCCAGTGGGGTCTCGCGGTCCCTTCGCGTTGGCAACGGCGCCGGCTTCTGGGGAGACAATCTCGATGCGCCGTACTTGCTGGCACGCGAGGGCCGGCTCGACGTCTTGACCCTGGAATACCTCGCCGAATTGACGATGGCGATCCTCGCGCATCTCCGAAGCAAGGATCCCTCGACCGGCTACATCAACGACTTCCCCGAGTTGATCGCGCGGATGGGTCTCTTGCTTCGCGATCAGGACCGGCTCTCAATCGTCACTAACGCGGGCGGACTGAACCCTCCCTCCTGTGCCGCACGATGCTCGGGGGTTTTGAAAGGGTCGGGCCTCGATCGGACACTGATCGGCGTGGTGACGGGTGATGACGTTCTCGATCGGATTCCTGGCTGGCTCGCCGAGGGAGTGGACCTGGCTCACCTGGAGACGGGCGAGCCGATGGGCGTGGATCTGGCGGGGCGTCTGGTCGCCGCGAACGCCTACCTCGGAGCGCACGCCATCGCGGTGGGGATCCGTCAGGGAGCGCGGCTGGTGGTGACCGGGCGCGTGGCCGACGCCTCACTGACCCTCGGACCGGCCGCCGCGTATTTCGGGTGGGGCTGGGAAGACTGGCCCCGACTCGCTGGGGCCTCGACGGCCGGGCACCTGATCGAATGTGGCGCCCAGGCGACGGGCGGCCTCTGGACCGACTGGACCGAGGTTCCCGACTTCCCCCGGATCGGCTACCCGATCGCCGAGATCGAGGCCGATGGCTCTTTCGCCATCACCAAGGCCGGCGATTCCGGCGGACGCGTCAACCTCGCCACCGTCGCCGAGCAATTGCTTTACGAGATCGATGACCCGTCGCGATACCGGACCCCCGACGTCGACGTCGATTTCACCGGCCTCTCGATCCAGGAGAAAGGCACGGATCGCGTCGTTGTGAGCGGTGCGCGGGGCACAAAGCCTTCCGACCGACTCAAGCTGGTCGGCGTCTATCGCAACGGATGGACGGCCAGCGGAATGCTCGCGGTAGTCGGTCGCGACGCCGAGGCCCGGGCACGCGCCGCTGGCCAGATCGTCCTGGAACGCGTCCGTCGAGCGGGCTTCGCTCTCGCCGAAACGATGATCGAGTGCCTGGGCGCCGGTGACGTGGCGCGAGGGGTAATCGTACCGGCCTCGCCGCCGTTCGAGGTCGTGCTCCGTGTAACCGTCCGCGACCCGGAGCGAGCCGCCGTCGACCGATTCTGCCGGGAACTGGCTCCGCTGGTGACGTCTGGGCCGCCAGGGATCGTCGGCTACACGGCCGCCCGGCCCTCTCCACGCCCCGCGTTTGGATACTGGCCCGCGCTGGTACCGCGCGACCTGGTGGAGCCCGGGGCCCGGGTGGAGATCCGAACGGCCGCCGAGTGGGCGGCGTCCCATCCCGATTGAGGCGAGCATGCCGAACTTCTCAAGATCGATCCGCCTCGGTGACCTCGCCCACGCCCGGAGCGGCGACAAGGGAGACCGCTCCAACATCGGCGTCGTGGCGCGTGACGCCCAATCCTATGCGCTGCTGGCGGAGCGGCTCACCACCGAGGCCGTCGCCGAGTATCTTCGCCCACTCGGAGCCGGTCCCGTGGTACGTTATGAATTACCCAATCTGAATGCGTTCAACTTCGTGATCGAGAGCGCCCTGTCGGGGGGCGCCAGCCGCTCGTTGCGGATCGACAGCCAGGGGAAATCGCTCGCGACCATCCTGCTCGAGATGCCGATACCGATGCCCGACGACGCCGGTACGTCCTCTCCCGTCCCGGAGTAATTCCACCATGACCATGCCCGTTCTGATCCGGGAAAATCGCGGCCCCATCGCGATTCTTACCCTCAATCGCCCCGAGCGCCGCAATGCCCTCTCCAGGGAATTGCTCGCCAGCCTTCGCGACGCCCTCGACGAGCTGGGTATCGACACCGCCATCCGGTCGATCGTCCTCACAGGGGCGGGGATATCCTTCTGTACCGGAATGGATCTGAAGGAAGCCGCCGTGATGGACGCCGCGCCCGACGGTGAGCAGGAAATGGTCGACGTCCTGAAAGAGTTCGCCGATCTGCTCCACCGCCTGCATACGCTCCCGCGGCCGATCGTCGCCGCGGTCAATGGCGACGCCCTCGCCGGCGGCGCGGGACTGATGGCGGCCTGCGATCTGGTCGTCGCCTGCGAGTCGGCACGGATCGGCTACCCCGAGGTCCGTCGAGGACTTGTCGCCTCAATCGTGATGCCCGACCTCGTCCGCCAGATCGGCGACCGACGGGCACGCCAGCTCCTGCTGACCGGAGAACCGATCTCGGCCTCGCAGGCACTCCACTGGGGGCTGGTCACCGCCGTTCGACAGGCCGACGGATGCCTCGCGGAAGCCGTCCGACTCGCGGGCGAGATGGTCGCCTGCGGCCCCTCCGCGGTTGCCAACACCAAGCGAATCCTGCTCGAGGTCGAGAACTGGCCGAAAGATCTACGAGGAGCCGCCGCCGTCAGCGCGGTCATCCGATCATCCGAGGAAGCCCGCGAGGGAATCGCTGCCTTCGTCGAGAAACGCCCTCCTCAATGGAAGATACAATAAACGCCAGAGGGAGTACAAATTCAATAAACCACAGAGACACAGAGACACAGAGAGAATACAAATTCAATAAACCACAGAGACACAGAGACACAGAGAGAATTCAGGGGAGGATTTTCGATTTTATAAACCACAGAGACACAGAGAGAATTTCAGTGGGAGTTCTAGTGCGTTGGCGATTGGTTTCAGAGGAAGGGGGAGGTGTTCGATGGCAAGGTTTCGGCAATCGGAAGAGGATGATCCGCTGACCTGGAGCGTGATTGGTGCCGCCATCGAGGTTCATCGGTGGTTGGGGCCTGGACTGCTCGAATCTGCCTATCAGGTTTGCCTTTCGCACGAATTGACGATGCGAGGAATCGCTCATGAAACCGAAGTCAAAATTCCCATCCTATACAAGGATGTCCACCTCGATTGCGGTTATCGGTTGGACATTGTCATTCCTGGACAGCTCGTGGTCGAATTGAAGTCCGTTCTGGAGTTTCATCCCATTCATCATGCCCAGATCCTGACGTACCTTCGCCTGACTGGTATACCCCGTGGCCTGCTCCTGAACTTCAACGTCCCCGTTCTGAAGGACGGCATGAAAAGGTTCGCTCTTTGATTGTCTTCTCTGTGTCTCTGTGTCTCTGTGGTATATCGAATTTGAATTCCCTCTGTGTCTCTGTGTCTCTGTGGTATATCGAATTTGAATTCCCTCTGTGTCTCTGTGTCTCTGTGGTATATCGAATTTGAATTTTCTTCTGTGTTTGCCCGGGGGGGGGGGTGACGATGATGTCCTGGGTCGACGATTCGACGGTGGGAGGGGTACTCTCAAGGACGGCTGCGCTCGATCCGGACCGCGATGCCGTGGTCTTCCCGGGTCTGGGGCTTCGGTGGAGCTGGCGTCAACTGAACGAGGTGGTTGACCGGGTCGCGGAGGGTCTCATCCACCTGGGTGTCGGCCTGGGCGAGCACGTCGGGATCTGGTCGATGAACGTGCCCGAGTGGGTCGTCGCGCAGTTCGCGGTCGGCCGGATCGACGCGGTGCTGGTGAACGTCAATCCGGCGTACCGTCTCCAGGAACTTGGCGATGCCCTTGCGATGGCCGACGTGGCCACGCTGATCGTCGGTGCGCCGTTCAAGGGTTCGGACTTTGTTGCGATGGTGGAGTCGATCCGCTCGGAGGGGCGATTTCCGAAGCTTCGAAGGCTGGTCGCGATTGGTGACCGCCCTGGTCCCGACTGGTCGATCTGGTCGGACCTCGCGAGGGGGGACAGGGGCTCGCGGGCTGAGGTCGAGGCCCGGGCGCGTTCGGCCCGGCCTGGCGACGTCTACAACATTCAGTTCACCTCGGGGACAACCGGCCTGCCCAAGGGCGCGATGCTCACCCACCAAAACGTGTTGATGAACGCCTTTTTCACGGGTGATCGGCTGCGATACACCGCGGTCGACCGCGTCTGTGTCCCGGTCCCGTTTTACCACTGTTTCGGCTGCGTGCTCGGAACGTTGGTGTGTGCCGTCCACGGGTCAACGCTCGTGATACCTGCGCCGGCGTTCGACGCGGGTGCGACACTCTCGGCGATCGCTGAGGAGCGTTGCACGGCGGTCTATGGTGTCCCAACGATGTTCGTGGCCCAGCTTGGGCACCCGGATTTTGACCGTTTCGACCTGTCGAGCCTGCGCACCGGGATCATGTCGGGCGCGCCATGTCCGCTCCCGCTGATGGAGCAGGTTGTCCGGCGAATGGGTATCCGTGAGATTTGCATCGGCTACGGCCAGACCGAGGCGTCGCCGATCATCACATTGACCTCGGTGGACGATCCCATGGAGGTCCGTGTCGGAACGGTTGGCCGACCAATCGAGGGCCTGGAGGTCAAGCTGGTCGACCCGGCCACCGGGCGCGAGCCGGAGTCAGGCGGAGCGGGTGAGCTCTGGGTCCGCGGACACTGTGTGATGGCGGGCTACTACAACAATCCCGAGGCGACGGCCCGTACCATCGATCCCGACGGATGGCTGCACTCCGGCGACCTTGCCAGAAGACGCGAGGACGGCAATTATCGGATCGTCGGCCGGAGCAAGGAACTCATCATCCGGGGCGGCGAAAACATCTATCCGCCGGAGGTCGAGGAGTTCCTCCACCATCACCCAGCCGTGGCCGAGGTCGCGGTGGCCGGTCTCCCCGACGCGAAATATGGCGAGGTGGTTGGGGCCTGGGTTGTGCTGAAGCCAGGCGAGAGCCTTACTCCCGACGAGCTCAAGGACTATGCAAGGGGCCGGATCGCCCATTACAAGATCCCGCAATACGTGATGGTCGTGACAGCGCTGCCGCGTACGGTCACCGGGAAGATTCGGAAGCAGGTTTTGAAGGAGGACGCCATCGGGTCTCTCGGGCTGGGCGACGCCGCGCGGATCGAGACCGCTTGATCCGTTAATGGCCTGGCTTCGCGGCGGAGGCCAGTCCGCCGCGTGTGTCGGTCGATCGTTTTTTCTCGGCGGATAGGGCCTCGGCCTCAGCCCGGAGCGCCTGGGCCTTCGCGATCGCGGCGTCGACTGGCGCCCGACGATCGGCGAGGGCCTTCTCGGCGACGGCGAGGGCTGCCTTCGCCGGCCCGACGGCCGTTCGGGCGTCGGCCACCTGCTTCTGGAGTGCGGTTAAGGCACCGCTGGCCTCGGCCAGGGCTTTCGTGGCGGCGGTTTTCTCGACATCGGCCCGTGCGACGGCCTCGCGTACCGCTGGGAGAGCACCCGCCGCCACGGCGGCCATCCGACCCGCATGAGCCGCCCCCTCGGGCGCGGCCGCTCGGGCGGCGGCCATGCGGGCCAGTTCGCGACGCGAACCGGCCACTCGGGCGCCGGTCGCGACGACCTGCTGGATCAACTCCATCGATCGCCGTGCCTGCTTCGCCAGCGCCTCCGACGCCTGCTCGGCGGCTTCGGGCGTCGTTGCGGCCTTCAAGGCCGAGGCGGCGACGAGCAGTCCGGGGTCGAGCGCCGACTTCTCGGCGATCGCCCGGTCGGCCGAGGCACGGGCGGCTTCGAGAGACTCGGCCGCGGCCTTTTCCTGGCGAGCCAAATCGGCCACCGCGGCCTGGGCCGACGCTCGCTCTCGAGCCGCTCGCGCCGCGAGCTCCTCGGCCGCGCGAAGGGTGGCTCGGGCCTCTTCGGCCGCGGCGACCTTCGACTTCGCGAGCCCATCGAGGCGACGGATCGAAGCGCCCTGCTGGGCGACCGCCTGTTCGGCATCCCTCGCACGCGACTCGGCCTGGATCACCCTCTTCCGGGCTTCGGTCACGCCAGCCTCGAGGGGAGCGAGTGTTTTCGCGAGCGAGTCGGCCTCGGCCTGTGCCGCGGCGAGAAGCCGGTTCGCCTGATCCAGCCGGGCCGCGATCGGAGCGGGATTGACAGCCAGGTTCGACAGCCGCTGGCCACTCTTCGCGTCCCAGACTCGGATTTCGCCCGAGAAGTCGGCCCCGATGACCTTCGTCCCGTCGAACGTCATCACAGCCTGAAGAGCCAGGTCGCCGAACCCCTCGAAGTCACGCTGCTTGTTGCCGTTGCCGTCCCAGAGTCGGACGACCCGATCCCGCCCCGCCGAGACAATCCGGCCGTCCGGAGCGAACCGGACCGCGAGCGCTCCCCCGCCGTGCGCTCCGATATTCTTGATGGACGTGCCGTTTTCCATCTCCCAGAGCTTGATCGTCGAATCCTCGCTCGATGAGGCCAGGACGTTCGAATCGGGACGCCAGCTCAGGTCGGTGATGAACGCGGAGTGGCCCCGAAGATCGTGAAACTCGCGGCCGGTGATGGCCTCCCAGACGAGCAGGCCGTTGTTCCGGTCGCCAGTCGCGAGCAGGGCGCCATCCGGGCTGAACGCGACCGCCGTGATCCACTCGGTATGCTTCCGCAACTCGTAGGCAAGTGAGCCGTCGGCCGTGTTATAAGCGCGAACAACCTTGCTCGGGCCGCCGAGCGCCACAATTGAATGATCGGGGCTGATGTCAGCGGCCAGAACGATATCGTACTCCTTGCCGATCTCGAAGACGCGCGTCCCCTTCTTGACGTCCCAGGCGACCGCCAGACCGGATTGACCGCCACGACCGCCGCCAGCCAGCAGCAGATCGCCGTTCCGGCTGAACTTCAGCGTGTAAATCAGTCCCTCGGGAAACGGCAAAACGCCGACCAGGTGGTTGTCCGTCGTCCGGTAGAGCAGGACTTCCTTGTGCCCGGCGATCGCGACCAGTGGGGCCCAGGGACTCGCCGCCATCGCCAGCACCGCGCCCGGTTTCGCTCCCGGCGTGAATGGCTCGGTTGTGAGATTCTCCGGCATCGCCGGAGGACCGGCCGGTTTCCCCATCGCCGAGGGGTCCAGCTTGAACTCAAATTTTGGCTTCGCTCGCGCCGTCGAGACGCTCCCCGAATTCTCCAGCGCACCCCCTTCAATCCACTTTCGGATGACGTCGATCTCTTCACCCGCGATCTTCGGCGCGTTCGGCGGCATCTTCGGCTCTTCCTGGTGCATCACGACCAGCAGGAGCGTACTGCTATCAGGATCGCCCGGCTCGATCACCTTGCCGGATCCCCCTCCCTGCATCGCCGAGCCGAAGCTGTCGAGGTTCAGGCCCCCCTTCTGCTTGTCGGCATTGTGGCACGACCCGCACCGGGTACGGAGCACCGGCGCGACATGATCCTGGAACGTGACCTTCGCCTTCGAAGGGCCCGCAGCCCCCGCGCTGGGGATCGGGCCCACGGCGGCCAGGACGAAGCCA
>DAIDKV010000019.1 GCA_027449865.1 Planctomycetales bacterium | reverse complement strand
GCCCCCGAAACGTGGCCCTGGTGGGACTTGGCGAGGCCATTCCGGAGCTCTTGGGGCGGATTTCATCGCGGGACAGCCTCATTCGCCGCTTGAGCCAAAAACCGAGTCCCCTCACACGCGGATTTCTGTCGGTGACGTCAGATTCGCCTTCTCGTGGAGGATGACGGCCTCTAGGCCGAGTTTCTCGATGAAGCGGGCCATAGATTGCTTTGCCAGTTCATCATGGCCATGAACGACGAAGACCTTGTTGGATGACTTCATCGATTCCGACTCCGCAACGGTTATCGTGCGTGTGATGCCGGGATCTTCAGGTATCAAAACCAGCCGATCTTTCAGCGATTCTAGATGGTTCACGTGGTATTTCAGGTCTTCGTGGAAATTATCGATCTGATCTTTCAGTGTGCGAGGTGTTGCGCTACCAATGCTGAATCCGCGGTATTGAAGGGCATAGCCTTCCAAATTGAACATGGCCTTTATCAATTCGAAGTTGAAATCATCCCAGCGGAAATACTCCTGCTCTGCCGCTTCCATCGCCCCATGATCCGTGATCGTGCGAGCGAGGAGGTCTTTCCCTCTGTCGATCTGACCTTGCAGCCTCCGCTCAGCCTCTTCTCTGGAAATGACCAGCAAGGGCTTTTCTGGCTGCTCGGAAGCGCTGACATTCTTTTTAGCCACGTCATAGTTCTCCCGCCGATGTTCTCGATTCGGATATCCCGAGGTGCTCTCCCAACCGCCGAATAGATTGCGTCCCATCGGTGGAGGCCCCGCAGCAGGATACATTTGAGGAACTGGAAAGTCGACGGCGTTGCCCAGCACGCATCACCCATCCTACCCGCTACCTGAACCCATGACAATTCGTGTTAAACAAAATTCCGATAAAGCGGGCATGGGATAGCAGGCACACAGGCAACGATGTGGAACTAGCGAGGGGCGAAATCCAAAAAACAGCACGAACCTCCTGCCCCTTTCGTGTGTCTGGAGGATGTGAAACGGATCAAGGAGTCAACCAGATAAGGAGCCGCGCAGTCACCATCCCAGTACCCGTTTCGCCCGAAAATCGGCCCGTGGCGGAGGCGCGGTGATCAAGTGACGGGCGCAAGAACGCCTAGTTAAGCACCGACTCTGTAACGCCATGCGGCTACTAGGTTTATGGGCATAGGTGCAGTCATTGTACCGCTCTGAACGTGGAGGCCGCTGGTTCGATTCCAGCCCCCGGAACTCGCATCAAAACGAGATGAGTCGCCAGCCCGGTGCATTCATCAGGTTCACTCGCCGCCCCCCAAACCCACCGGAATTCGGGAGGGACCGGGCGCATCCGAAATGGTATTCGTGGTGTAACGGAAGCACGCGAGACTGTGGATCTCGAAGCGCAGGGTTCAACTCCCGCCGAATACCCTGAAGTCAAGAAGCGATGTGCGACCGGGAGAGGATCGAGCCTCGAAAACTCGCGGAGAGCGGTCGAATCGTGGCGTCCCTGCCGCACGCGTCGTACACGCCGCAGCCCGCCCTCGGAGTGTGCCGGAATCGCACGCGACCTTGCGAAGGTCGAAGACCAGGTTCGACTCCTGGCGAGGACATCGACCACAGTCGGATGAAAGGATGCTGGAGCCAGACGGTAAGGCGACCGGTTGCAACCCGGTGGAAGCGGGTTCGACTCCCGCCGGCATCTCTGAATTCGTGAAAACGGAGGGCGTTCAGCGGCGGGCGAGACCGGCACGCACTGCTGGCCGACGCGAGGGCCCCAGTCGATGCAGCCCCTGCTGGGCCTCGACGTCAAGCGGACTGGCAGTGATGGCCAGATCGTACCAGCCTCGGGCCTCGTCGATCAGGCCGGCGTTCTCACAGGCAAGGCCCAGATCGACGAGGTCGGATGGCCGATTGGCGCGGCCCGGCGACCGAATCGCAAAGATGAGGTTGTAGAGACGATTCAGCCGTCGAGACTGTTCCTCCAGCGCGGCCGCCGCGTCGGTATCGCCACGCAGCCGGAGCGCCCGGGCAAGCTGCGCCGGAGCGACCCGATCGTAAGGCTCGGCGGTGATCGCGCGGCGGAAATGGCGGATCGCGGCGTCAAGGTCTCGGTGTCTCATCGCCAGCTCGCCCCGGATTCGCTCGATCCGCGGATTGTCCTCCGGCGCCTCGGCGAGCAGCCCGGTTGCCTCAGCGACCTGGCCTCGCTCGAATGCGGCCTGAATCCGGAGCGCGAGAGCGTCGGGATCGCCGAGAGGTATTGGCGCGAGGATGTTCCGAATCTGGTCCTCGGTCCCAGGACGTCCAATGAGCATCGAGGCGAGCGCCAGCCGGCTCTGTCGGTCACCGGGATCGGCGGCAATGAAGCCTTCCAGGTCTGAGACAACATCGGGGCTCCACCGGCTGAAGTGGGTGAGGGCCCAGGTAAAGAGGTCGTGGTGGGTCAGAGTCGTCAGGCCCGCCAGGGCGCGAAACTCGGCGTCGACCTCGGAACGCCGCGACTGGATACCCAGGATGTAAATCAGCTCGCGGTGTGCCTCGATCAGTCCAGGCTTCAGGGTAAGGGCTCGGCGGAAGGCCAACTCGGCCGCGGCGATTCGATCTCTCTGTCGCTCGATCCGCCCGGAGAGGAGCAGCGCCTGCGGGGCGATCGGATGAGACTCGGGGATCGAGCCGATGGCGGCAAGGGCCTCGTCGGGGCGTTCCTCGGCGGTCGCGAGTTGAGCCTCGAGCAGGCGGTCGAGCGGTGTCGGCTGGCGAAGCCGGGCCAGTCGCACGAGCGAGGCCCGAGCCCGATCCCATCGACCGGCCAGAAACGCGGTTTCCGCCTCGCCCCAGAGCCGATCGGGGTCGGGACGCGCCCGCAAGGCCGCCCATCCGGCCAGGAGGATCGCGGCCCCAATTACTGTGAACGCGGTGAGGGCGATCATCCTCCTGTTTCGGCCAGGCGGCATCGACTCAGAGGGCGATTTCGGGGTGAAGATCACGGGACAGGGATCCCCAGGAGCAACGGCCAGGAGCCCAGGCTGAACGCAAGGGCGTTTCGGATGTCCGGCGTTCATCGACCCCGCTTCTTGCCGACCTTCGGTAACCGAGCAGGGTCGATCGAGACCTTCTTGCCCCCCTCGGCCAGCACGTCGAAGTCGAAGGTATTCTCCCCGGACGTCACGGTTGCAAAGTCGTGTCGAAGCCCGACGCCGGGATGCTTGCTAGCAACCGGCCCGCCGTAGCTTACCTGATTGTCACCGGTGTAGGTCGTGATGGTGTATCGCCCGTCCGGCCCGATCTGGGCCGTTCTCGCGGCGACCTTCCGGCCGTAATTGCTGGGGTTGAAGGCGATCGTCCCTCCCTCGGTTACCGGCTCGCCATTAGCCTTGACGACACCCGTGACGGTCGCCTCCGTGAGCGAGGTGTCGGTGGAAGGCTTCCCGTCGCCGCAACCCGGATTCGTGGACATGGTGAGCAGGCCGAAGGCGACGAAGGCCCCGGCGATTCTTCGATGGACGAACATGGCAAGGATCCCAAAGCTCAGTGGCAAGGCGGGACCACCCCACCCGGGAGAAAATATCAATACTGGTCTGAAGAGACGATCTCGCCACCCGCCCGGGTACCGACGGCCCACCAGGTCGGGACGCTGATCGATGCCTTGATGAATTTCACCGACCCGTCCATGAAAAGGGTGTTGACCCCGCCAGGGTGTCGGCTGCTGGCGACATGCGCGATCTGCAGGCCCGATCGACAACTCCAGGTGTTGGGAGGCATCACATGGGCATATCGCGTACAGGCCGGCTGGCCATCACACCACATCGCGCCGGAAATGTTATCGTCGGAAAAATTGGCCGCGTCCTGGTTGCCATTGACTGGGACCGGCGGATTGGATTTGCAGACCTGGTAGTATGGCTGAGGTATCGACTCCTGGTTGTTCGGGACAGCGGGCGGGGTGGCTAGCGAAGCTGTTGGGGTCGAGGCGTCGAACGGGGCGCTGGTGTTGGTGAAGTTGTTGCCGATCGCCTTCACTCGCTCACTGAACGCAGCCGTGTTGCTCGTCCCATCCGTGATCGCCGCGAGATTGATCGAACTGCCTCCGAAGCCGGGAGGGCCGGTGTCCACACCGTTGGACGAGTAGATGAAAGGCCCCGCCGCCGGCTCGTTCCACGAGGGGGAGTTGGAGTTGCCGCCGTAGTCACAGTTGGGCGCTGAACCGACGTTCGCCATGTAGTTGTTGTGGCCATCGGGATCAGTGAGCCGGTCGGCATCCGAGGGGCAAAGGAACTCAGAAAGCACCGCGTAGGTCGCCGTCGAGTTGAATGGACTGTTCTGGACAAAGGAGGCCAACCCGAGCGGTTGCGTGTCGGCGAAGTTAATCGAGTTATAGATCGCGGTCTGCTCGATGTAAGGCAGCAACATCGTATGAGCCGACCACTCGATCCACCAGGGCCCATCGCCCCAGGGTATCGCGTTCACAGCGCTGTGATAATTGTGCAGTGCCAGACCAATCTGCTTGAGGTTGTTGGTGCACTGGGCGCGGCGGGCCGCCTCGCGCGCCGCCTGCACGGCCGGCAGCAAAAGGGCGATGAGAACGGCGATGATCGCGATGACAACCAGTAGTTCAATCAAGGTGAATCCGCGGCGGCTTCCTTGGATCATGATGGATCCTCCCACGGGGCGGCCCGGTACGGGAGACGATCGACGTCGAACGCCGATAGCCGGGCCAGAGCGGACGAAGAACGGGCCGGGCAGCGCCGGCGACGGCAGACGGCGCAACCTCCAGGGAAAGAGATCGGAACGCCATCCATAACCAATCCGCCGGATACTTCGAGGATTCACGGAAAAAATCCGAGGGCGGGCCATTTTGGCCCCGCATGCCGCTGTAATCCTTGTGCCGATCGGGACATGCGTAAGAATTTCGGAGTCGAGTCGATTTTTTCTCCGGCTCCTGCGAGTTACAAATGGGCTGGATCGGCGGACTGACTCCAGGAGGGAGCACCGCGCATCGGAGGTTGTCTCGTGTACGAACGTTTGGGATGGGCGGCCGAGGAGTGCCCGGAGTTCCGGACGAGGCCGGCTCGATCGGGTTCTGAGCGCGTCGAGTTTGCCGAACTCCTGGCTCGCCACCAGGGGCAAATCCTCGGATACATCTATTCGCTCGTGCGCGATCTGGATCGCTCGGAAGACCTGTTCCAGCAGACTTGCCTGGTGCTTTGGGACAAGTTCGAGCGGTTCGAGGCGTCGAGGAGCTTCGTGGGGTGGGCGTGTGGGGTCGCGCGATACGAGGTTCTGAACGACCTGAGGGCACGTCGTCGCGATCGACTCCACTTCGGCGACGAGCTGAGCCTTTCCCTCATCGAGGCCCAGGAAGAGCTAGAACAGGAAAACCTGGACGATCGGAGGTCTGCTCTGGCCGGCTGCATCCAGCGGCTCCGCGATCGAGATCGAGACTTACTCTCCGCATGCTACGGGCGATCCACCGGGGTCCGTGAGGTAGCCCGAGACTGTGGGCGTTCGCCGCAGAGTGTCCACAATTCGCTCCGCCGGATTCGCAGAACACTCTTCGAATGCGTGCAGCGATCCCTGGCTCAGGGAGACCTCACATGAATCGCGACAGGCGAGACGATCTTCCCTACGGGTTCCTTGACCTGGTGGACGACTATTGCTCCGACGTAATTGATCGGGCGGGGATCGAGCGACTTGAGGCGATCCTTCTCGCCAGCGTCGAGGCGCGGCGTTACTTCGTGGCCTACGTGCAGAATCACACCGAAATCCATTTCGCGGTACGCGCCGAGAGGGCCGTCAGCGTGGTTCTGGACCGTCTGGAGTCCGAAGCCACGATGCTCGGCCCGCGTCGATCGGCCTGGTCGGCTCGTCGAAGGTGGTTACGAGTTGCATGGATTGGGCTGGCCGGACTGGCAGCGGTCGTTGCCGTCGGAGTGATTGGCCCCTGGTCCCTGAATAATGATGACCCGATCACATTAATGGCATCCAGCACGAGGAACATTGCCTGGCTGGTTAACGCCCAGGATTGCATCTGGAACGACGCCAGCCAGTCGCCTGGCCGGGACATGGATGCGGGGAAGGTGCTCTCCCTATCGAGCGGCCTGGCCGAGATTGAGTTTGAGAGTGGCGCCCGGGTGATACTTCAGGGTCCGGCAGGGCTCCGGTTGCTCTCCGGACGGTTAGCGCGGTTGCTCCGCGGTTCGCTCACCGCCCGCGTTCCGGCCCGGGCCCGGGGATTCACCGTGCTCACGCCGCACAACCGCGTGGTCGACCTTGGCACCGAGTTTGGCCTCTCGGTCGACGATGCCGGCGCAGCGATGGTCCGGGTGTTCACCGGCGAGGTCGTGGCCTACCCAGTGGCCCCAGAGTCCCATGAGGGCGCTGGCGTGACCATCCGCCAGGATCAGGCGGCGCGGCTTGTCGGCCCGAAGGTCGACGGGCCTCGCCACCCCCCTGAAGGCCAGGTCGACCGCTACGTACGAAACATCGAGCCGCCAACCATCATCGAGCCTCGAACTCTCATCCTCGATTTTGATCGACCGATTCCAGCGACGCTTCTCGACGCCGACGGCCGCGGCATCGGACTGAAGTATCGACTCCCCGGCACCGGTACCGGGCTGCCAACACTTGATCGAAATATCCGCCTTCGATCCGATCAACATGCCCTCGAACTGACCACCACCCGGAGCGACATCAATACCCAGGATCGTATGGCGACGGGCGAGTACCTCGGTGTTCGCCTTCGCGACCTGGGATTCACCGGCGCCGAGGATTTTGAGATCCGGGCCGACCTCCCGAGAATACCAGGGCTCGCCGTTGTTGGCCAGTTCGGGCTCTACGCCGGCACCCGGAGCGATCGGAACATCCGGGGTGGCCTGATCAGCCGCTCCCAGCCCGACACTTACACTTTATTCCTGGTCAACGATCGCAAGGGAATCGATTCCGACTACTATGAGGTCGGCCTGATGAATACCGGGGACGACCTCCGGCTGGCCCTCCGCAGGGTCAGCGGACGGTATTCGCTTGTCGTCGACGACCAGACTCGTCGCAGCTCCAGCACACTCGAAATCGCGCATCCCGCATTCCTGGACGGAGAGACCGATCTTCACGTCGGGATCTTTGGAGCCAACACCCAGAGCGATACGCCCCGGACACTCACTGTCCGCCGGCTCAAGGTGACCGTCTGGACGCCGATGGGACCATCGCGGACAATCGTGCAGGAAGCCGACCTGAAGCACCGCGTCCCCGGGTCGGGGATGCCCCATTGACGCCCGTGATCGACAACCGCTCGAGATCCGAGTCAGGCCCCGATCACGACCTCTCGAGATGAACTCCGTACCTGATGGGAGCCTCGCCGATGACAAGAACGCTCGCGTCTGTGATTCCCATGTTCCTGGCCCTGGCACTCGGACCTCACGCCCGTGCCGAGGCGCCGGTGCTCGCCCGGGCCGGGGCGGAATCCCCGATCCGCGTCCTCTTTCTCGGCGACCGCGGCCACCACGAACCCGCCGACCGAGCCGCACAGATCACGCCCGTGCTCGCGGGACGTGGTATCCAGGTCACGTACTCCGAGCGCGTGGACGACCTTAACCCCGAGACTCTCTCAAAGTATAACGCGCTCCTGATCTACGCGAACATCGATCGGATCACGCCGCCGCAGGAGAAAGCGCTGATCGACTACGTTGAAGGGGGCGGCGCCTTCATCCCGGTGCATTGTGCCTCCTTCTGCTTCCTGAACTCCCCGAAATACATTGCCCTGGTCGGCGCCCAGTTCCTCCGACACGGGACGGGTGAGTTCGACACCAAGATCGTCGACCCATCGCACCCGATCATGAAGGGGTTCGACCCGTTTCGGACCTGGGACGAGACCTATGTGCATGCCAAGCACAACGAGGAAGGTCGGCACGTCCTCCAGGTCCGCGCCGAGGGGAAGGGCGACGAGCCCTGGACATGGGTCCGGACGCAGGGCAAGGGACGCATCTTCTACACCGCCTACGGTCACGATGGTCGAACCTGGCAGAACCCTGGATTCCAGGATTTGCTCGAGCGGGGCATCCGGTGGGCGGTCCATGAGGGTTTGGTCCATGACAGCCGGGGTCGCGTCCCCGCGGGGCTTCCGCCGTTCACTTATGATGAATCGCCCGTCGATATCCCCAACTACCTCCCAGGCCAGCGCTGGGGGACACAGGGCGAGGCGATCCGGAAGATGCAGCATCCGCTCTCGCCCGAGGAGTCGATCCGCCACATGGTCGTGCCACGGGACTTCGCGCCGAAGCTCTTCGCCGCCGATCCGGAAATCGTGAAGCCGATCTGCATGACCTGGGATCACAAGGGCCGGCTCTGGATTGCCGAGAGCATCGACTACCCGAACACCAAGCACCCAGGGCAGCCTGGCCGAGACCGAATCACCATCTGCGAGGACACCGACCACGACGGCAAGGCCGACCGGTACAGCGTCTTCGCCGAGGGGCTGAACGTCCCCTCCAGCATTCTCTGCGCCGCGGGCGGCCTGATCGTCTTGCAGGCGCCCGATACCCTTTTCCTCAAGGACACGGACGGAGACGGCAAGGCCGACGAGCGAAAAGTTCTGTTCACCGGCTGGGGGACACGCGACACTCACGCCGGCCCCAGCAACCTGCGATATGGGCTGGACAACTGGATCTATGGAATCGTCGGCTATTCAGGTTTCCAGGGAACCGTCGGCGGCGAGGAACATCGCGCCGGTCAGGCGTTCTACCGGTTCAAGCCCGACGGCTCCCGGCTGGAATTCCTCCGCGGAACCAACAACAACTCGTGGGGGGTCGGCTTCAGCGAGGACGGCCTGCTCTTCGGCTCGACGGCCAATGGCTGCCCGACCGTGTACATGCCCGTGCCGAACCGCTATTACGAGTCGGTCCGTGGATACGCGCCACGAGTCCTCAGCAACATCGCGGTGAATAACAACTTCTACCCGATTACCGACCGGGTCCGGCAGGTAGACTGGCACGGCGGCTTCACAGCGGCGGCCGGGCATGCCCTCTACACCGCTCGGACCTACCCCCGACAATACTGGAACCAAACGGCGTTCGTCGCCGAGCCGACCGGTCACCTGATCGCCACCTTCACCCTCCAGCGCAAGGGGAGCGACGTCAAGGCGTACTACGGCTGGAACCTCGTCGCTAGCGACGATGAGTGGACCTCGCCAATCGCCGCGGAGGTCGGTCCGGACGGAAACGTCTGGATCATCGACTGGTATAATTATATCGTCCAGCATAATCCGACGCCGATCGGCTTCAAGACGGGGACGGGCAACGCGTACGAGACCCCCCTCCGCGACAGGACCCACGGTCGGATCTACCGGATCGAGTACGTTGGCGGCGAGACCGAGCCAGGCAAGGCCCCGACTCTCGACCCGTCCGACGCTTCGGGACTTATCGCCGCGCTCTCGAACGATAATCAGTTCTGGCGGATGCACGCGCAGCGGCTGATCGTCGAGCGGGGAAAGACAGACGTTGTCCCCGGGCTGATCGCGAAGGTGAAGGACACCTCGGTCGACGAGATTGGCCTGAACGTCGGCGCGATCCACGCGATTGGGGCGCTTCGAGGACTCGGCGCGCTGGACGACACAAACGGCGAGGCGTTCAAGGCAGTGGCCTCGGCCCTGAAGCACCCATCGGCGGGCGTCCGCCGAAACGCGGTCCAGGCGCTGCCGCCGGTTGCGCGGGCGGGCCAGGCCGTCGCCTCGGCCGGGCTGCTGGACGACCCCGACGCTCAGGTCCGGCTGGCGGCGATCCTCGCGATCGCGGACGAGCCGGCCTCCGACGCCAACGCGAAGGCGATCGCCCGGTTCGTCCTGGGCGGCCGGGTTCGGAACGATCGATGGCTTGCCGACGCCGCAACCGCCGCCGCCGCTCGAAACGATCGCGGTTTCCTCGGGGCGATCGCGGCGAGTCCGCATCACGGTGGAGGATCGGAGATCGCCCGGATCGTCGAGCGAGTCGCCGAGCACTGGGCGCGAGGTGGGCCCGTTGACCAGGTTGGTGGGCTGCTCGCCAGTCTCCAGGGAGGCGAGCCGGCTCTCGGAGAGGCAATGCTCCGCGGCCTCGCCCGCGGATGGCCGAAGGGCAAGACCGTGAAATTGGATTCGAAGGACGCCGAGGCGATCAAGAAGCTGGCCCTTTCCCTCCCCTCCGCGCCTCGCGGGCAACTCATCCGGCTGGTGACACCCTGGCACGATCCGATCCTGGCCGGGATCAACTCTGAGATGACCGGAACATTGCTGAAAACCGCGAAGGATCCCGAGGTCGCCGATGCCCGGCGTCTCGAGGCGGCCCGCCAGCTCCTGGAATTGAGCCCGGCGAGCGACGAACCCGTTCGTGAGCTGCTCGCGATGATCGAGCCCCGGACATCGCCCGAGCTGGCCGCCGGTCTTGTTGAAGCAGTTGGGGCTGGGTCGGCCCCAGGCGCCGGCGCGGCGATCGTCGAGCGAATGTCGGCGATGGGACCGTCACTTCGGACGCAGGCGCTCCGAGTTCTGTCAAGGCGAGGCGAGTGGACCGTCGCCCTGGTCGATGCCATGGAGAAGGGTCTCATCCGGCTTTCAGAGTTGCCGCTTGATCAGAAGCAGGCGCTCGCCACTCACCCCACGTTCTCCATCGCTCGACGCGTCCGCAGGATGCTCCAGCAGGGGGGCGGCATGCCCGATCTCGACCGCCAGAAGGTGATCGATCAGCTCATGCCGGGGCTCCGCCAGGGCGGCGATCCGACCGCCGGCAAGCTCGTCTTCACTCAGCAGTGCTCCAAGTGCCACCGTCACGGCAGCGAGGGCGGGCAGGTCGGCCCCGACCTCTCCGGAACAGCCGCCCTGCCCCGCGATGAGCTCCTGATTCATATCCTCGACCCCAGCCGATCGGTCGAGGGTAACTTCGTCCAGTACACCGTCGCGACACTCGACGGCCGGATCATCTCCGGCCTGCTCGCCGCCGAGACGAAGACGACCGTCGAGCTGCTCGACGCCGAGGGAAAGCGGCACGTCGTCCTCCGCGAGGACATCGACGAGATGAAGGCGTCGAAGAAGTCGTTGATGCCCGAGGGCTTCGAAAAACAGGTCACTCCGGCCCAGTTGAACGACCTGCTCGCTTTTCTCACCAACCGGGGTAAGTACCTGCCGCTGGACCTCCGCAAGGTGGCTACCATCTCCAGCGCCCGTGGCATGTTCTACGAGGCCGACGCCTCGCAAGAATCGCTGGTCTTCCCCGACTGGTCGCCGAAGGTCTTCGAGAATGTCCCGTTCCTGCTGGTTGATCCGCAAGGGGGCCGAACCTCGAACGTCGTCCTTCTGCATGGCCCCCATGGCGCCTTCCCGCCGCGGATGCCCCGATCGGTCGAACTGACCTGCCACGCCCCCGCGCGGACCGTCCACATTCTTGGCGGAATCAGCGGATGGGGATTCCCTGGCGGCCAGAAGGGATCCATCTCGATGATCGTTCGGCTGCACTACGCCGACGGGTCCGTCGAGGATCACCCTCTCCGCAACGGTCAGGAACTCGCCGATTACATCCGCGTGGTTGACGTCCCTGGCTCAAAGCTGGCCTACCGGCTCGCAGGCGGACAGCAGGTCCGCTACCTGGCAATCCACCCCAAAAAGACCGACGTGATCGACCGGATCGAGCTGGTCAAGGGGAACGACGAGACCGCCCCGGTCGTGCTCGCGGTGACGATTGAGGGGGCCGAAAGCGGCCATTGAACCCATTCGAAGCAGATGCGGCGGTCGGTCTCGCACCGGCCGCCGCTTTTTTATTGTGGTAGAGCCAGGGACTGCGATGCTTTCCGACCCTTCCGACCACGAGACAACCCCATGAAAGCGCAACGACTGCGTACCGCGACATTCGCCCTGATGATCCTGGTCTGGTCGGGCGTGGCACGCCCCTCGGTCGCGGAGGAAGACCTCGTCGGCGGCGAGACATACAGAATCCCGCCCGGAGATCCCTGGTATCAGGCGCCGCAGTTGCGCGAGCGTCGGGGCTCACCGGCCGATCGGATGGTCTTCAAAACCCGGATCGAGCCGCACTGGTACGACGGTGACGTCCGGTTCTGGTATCGCAACGACTTCGCCGACGGGAAGAAAGAGTTCGTCTCGGTTTATGCTCCGCGCGGGACACGGGCCCCGGCGTTCGACCACGCCCGACTCGCCGAAGCACTCTCGAAAGCGACCGAAAAAAAGGTCGAGTCCGATCGACTTCCGTTCGACGAGTTCGAATACCTGGAAGGGCCCGGAACCATCTCATTGAAGATCGGGGGCATCCTCGGGCCTATCCCGGTTGACAGGACGAATGGGAGCGAGAAATGGTGGATTCATTTCCGGGCGGATGATCTCGACTGGACGTACAACCTGAGCAATTACGAGTGCGTCGCGATCGAGCGTGAGGCCCGGCCGATCGCGCGGCCAACGCACCGTCCCGGGCGTGGGCCCGTGCTCTCGCCTCCGCAGGGCCCCGACTGGCCCTCGCCGTCCGATGGCGTCCGATCGCCCGACGGCCAGTGGACGGCACTCGTGAAGGATCATAACATCACACTGGTCTCACATCTGAAAAAGGAAGTGATTGACCTGACTCACGACGGAAAGGAAGGTCTCGCCTACGGCCGGCTCTCCTGGTCGCCGGATTCAAGGATGCTGATCGGGTTCCGAATCGAACCTGGCGATCGCAAGGAGGTCTATCTGATCCAGTCGTCTCCGCCCGGCGGCGGTCGGGCACGGCTTCGGTCGCGGCCGTATCCGCTTCCGGGAGATCGGTTCACATCGTATGAATTGAACCTCTTCGAGGTCGCCCAGAAGGCCATTCGTCCGGCCGTCGATCGAATTGACTACGGCCAGCCCGAATTGCACTGGGACCGTGAGGGCTGCCACTTCTTTTACGAGAAGATCGACCGTGGCCATCAGCGATATCGATTGATTCGAGTGGACGCGAGTCATGGCGAGGCCACAACGATCATCGATGAAAAGTCGAACACCTTCATCTGGACGACCCATCGCGAGAACGTCCCGCTCGACACCATCACCTGGCTCGATCCCACCGATGAACTGATTTACGCGACCGAGCGCAGTGGATGGCGGCATCTCTATCTGCTCGATGCCCGCACCGGCGCGGTCAAAAACGCGATTACTACCGGAGAGTGGGTCGTCCGCGGGATCGATCGCGTCGATCAGGAGAAACGGCAGATCTGGTTCCAGGCCGGAGGGAAGGAACCCGGTCAGGATCCTTACTTCCTCCATCACTACCGGGTGAGCCTCGACGGCTCAAAGCTGGTCTCGCTGACACCAGAAAATGGCGACCATCGCGTTCAATTCTCGCCGAATCGCGCCTTTCTGATCGACACCTACAGTCGAGTGGACATGCCGCCGGTCCACGAGGTTCGTCGTGTCGATGACGGAGTTCTGATGGGTCGGTTTGAGCAAGCCGACATCTCGGCGCTTGAGGCGAGCGGATGGAAGCCTCCTGAGGTCTTCGTGGCGAAGGGTCGGGACGGCAAGACCGACATCTGGGGGATCATCTGCCGGCCCAGAAACTTCGACCCGTCTCGAAAATATCCTGTGATCGAATCCATCTACGCCGGCCCGCAGGGTTCGTTCGTACCGAAGTCGTTTACGCCGGCACTCCGATACTCGTCGCTTTGCGACCTGGGCTTCATTGTCGTGCAGATCGACGGGATGGGCACAGCCAACCGGTCGAAGTCGTTCCACGACATCTGCTGGCACAACCTGAAGGACGCCGGCTTTCCCGACCGCATCCTCTGGCACCAGGCAGTGGCGAAAAAACACCCGAGCTACGACCTCACGCGAGTGGGAATCTACGGCGGTTCGGCGGGCGGCCAGAACGCCGCGGCCGGCCTGCTCTTCCACCCCGACTTCTACAAGGTTGGTGTCGCGGGGTGCGGTTGCCACGACAACCGTATGGATAAAGCCTCATGGAACGAGCAATGGATGGGCTATCCGGTCGGTCCCTGGTACTCCGCGTCGTCCAACATCCACAATGCGTATCGATTGAAGGGGAAACTTCTGCTCATCGTCGGCGAGATGGATACGAACGTCCCGCCCGAGTCGACGCTTCGGCTGGTCGACGCCCTGGTGAAGGCCGGCAAGGATTTCGAGATGCTGGTCGTCCCCAACGCCGGCCACGGGATGGGCGGCCCCTACGGTGAACGCCGGCTACGCGAGTTCTTCGTCCGACATCTGCTCGAGGAGCAAGCTCCGACGAGGGCCGAGAAACCCGCTCCAACTGATCTCGCGGCAGACGAGAGCGAACTCCGACCCGCAATCGAACGCTACGAGGTCGATCGCGGACTGCTCCTCCGATCGGCTCCGGCTCCTGGGTCCCTGGAGCGAGAGGCCCGGTTGAAACACTTCAACGAAGAATGGTTCGACCGTCTCAAGGCGTATGATTTTGACCGTCTGGGTCAGGCCGGTCGGATCGATTACCTGCTCTTCCGCAACCACCTCGAGCACGAGCGGGGACGACTGGAGATCCTCAACCGCGAGCGCAGTGACTGGGAGAAACTGGTCCCGTTCGTGAGGCCAATCCTGGACCTCGACGCCTCTCGTCGAGAGCTTCGGCGGATGGATTGGGGCAAGACCGCCGGAAGACTCCACGACCTCTCCAGGAAGATTGAGGCGGCCCGGAGCGCTCTCAATTCCGCACCGAATGACAAGGACGCAACCGTCAAGGACCGCGCAGCCCGGCTCCGATCGGCGAACCGGGCACTAGCAGAGGTCGAGTCGCTCCGAGAAACGCTTCAAACCTGGTTCGGGTTCTACGATGGATATGATCCTGTCTTTTCCTGGTGGATGCAGGAGCCGTATCGAGCGGTTGATCGTGCGATCGAACTTTACGCCACGTCCCTGCGCGACCGGTTCGGGGCCTCGACAGCGGGCGTGGGCCGGGAAATAGGCGGGCGACGCCGGGGCAGTTCGAGAAGCAGCAACTCGCCGAACTCCCCATCCACTCGTTCGGCAGATCGTCGCGACGAGGAAATCATCGGCACACCGATCGGCCGCGAGGCGCTCCTCGTCGAATTGCGGAATGAGATGATTCCCTACACTCCCGAGGAGCTCATCTCGCTCGCCCGTAAGGAACTCGACTGGTGCGAAACCGAAATGAAGAAGGCCGCGCGCGAGATGGGTCTGGGCGACGACTGGCACGCCGCACTCGAGCGGGTGAAGGACGATCACGTGGCTCCCGGCGAGCAGCCCACGATGATTCGCGACCTCGCGAGGGAAGCCATCGCGTACCTCGACGCGAACAGTCTCGTCACCATTCCACCGCTCTGCAGGGAATCCTGGCGGATGACAATGATGTCACCCGAGGCACAACTCGTGAACCCATTCTTCCTGGGTGGCGAGACAATCATCGTCTCATATCCCACAAACACCATGCCCCATGATGCGAAGATGATGAGTCTCCGAGGAAATAACCGGCACTTCGCCAGGGCGACCGTGCATCACGAGGTGATCCCCGGACATCACCTGCAAGGCTTCATGGCGGCCCGATATCGCCCGTACCGTCAACTTTTCCGTACGCCGTTTCTGGTCGAGGGGTGGTCGCTTTACTGGGAGCTCCTGCTCTGGGATCGCGGCTTCGCGAAATCGCCCGAGAATCGAGTGGGAATGCTCTTCTGGAGAATGCATCGGTGCGCCCGAATCATTTTTTCACTGAGTTTCCACCTCGGCACGATGACACCAAAGGAGTGCATTGAGCTACTGGTAAACCGGGTCGGCCATGAACGAGACAATGCGACGGCCGAGGTCCGACGATCGTTCAACGGCTCGTACGGCCCACTTTATCAGGCCGCATACTTGCTCGGCGGAATGCAACTACGGGCCTTGCATCGTGAACTGGTTGAGTCGGGTCGGATGACGGACCGCGATTTCCACGACGCCGTGCTGAAGGAGAATGCGATCCCGATCGAGATGATCCGGGCTTCGCTCACCGGAGAGCCGCTTGCCGCTGATCATGCACCCGGTTGGAAATTCGCCGGGTCGAATCCATAGCCGACTTTCTTCGGCGAGGTCGAACCTGTTGCTTGCATGCCCGGATCGGGATGAGTACAAAGGGATCACGATCCGAAAAATCAGGCGAGACAGTCCCGGACGGTCTCCACCTCCATCCTCCGCAACGACGCGGCCGACCCGTAGTCGAGAGGGATACCCATGAGCAAGAGGAAGATCGACCCGGCGGTGGAACTCGCCGGAGAGATGATTCGGGTCCTGGAATCGCGACGGACCTTCGATGGCCACCCGACGTTGCAAGAACTCGGCGAGATGAGCGACGGCGCAGTCTCGCCCGAGTTGATCGTCAAGGCGGCGACCAGAAAGCCGTTCACCGAACGGGCGGTCGTCGTCCGAAAGGTGGCCGGCAAGCCAGCCCTCGACGGACGAGTCTACTTCCGGGGCGAGGAACCGAGACCCGAGGATGAACTCTCGCAGCACATGCTCGCCGTTCTCGAGCAGCAGGCCCGCCTCGGCACCTCGTCGTATCCGCCGAGCCTTCGCCAGCTTGCCGGACTCTGCCACGAGAAGGGTTCGGAGAAGCTCCTGCGCAAGGCTGCCTCCGTCTCGCCGATGGCCGATCGGGCGATCGTGGCCACGAAGAAGGGGCTCGATGCGCCGGTGGTTTTCAGGGACGACGTGGAGGACAGGGCCCTCGGCGCTCTGCTTCACTTCGTACTGAGCCCCATCAATAAGACCGTGAAGAAGAAACTGGTCGAGACGATGGCCTTCACCCCGAAGGAGCTCTCCAGGCGGCTTGTCCCCGCGTTGCAGGCCCAGCTGGAGAAGGCGGCGCGGGCCATCGCGGAGAAGAAAAGGTGTCCGGCCGGAATCTCCTGGGTGATCGTCAAGGGAGAGCCGCTGCTCTTCCTCTCGGAGCACCTGCGGCCGACCCATTCTTCGCCCTCCAACTCAGACGAAACCGAGTCGTCGATGTTGCTCCTCGACGAGCCGCCGACGGCGTCCGACGGCCAGACCTACGCGCCTGGCGATTTCGTGGGCGCGTTCCGGGAGGCGTTCGATATCCTGGATCGTCGGAATGGTTTGACCAACTTCGTCAAGCTGGCCGACCTTCGCCAGTTACTCTCGGAATTCCGCCGCGAGGAGTTCGATGCGGGACTGAGAGAACTTCGGATGGCGGGCGATTTCTCGCTGGATAGCCATGAGGGCCTACATGGAACACTTAGCGAGACAGAACGCGAGGCGGGCGTGAGAGAGGCAGGCTCGCTGCTGGTCTATGCATCGCGGAGATAACCCCCATGCCGGCCAAATCCACAAAGCTCAGGTCCACCGCGGAAGTGCCCGGACTCGATCGCTACCTCGCCGCCGTCCGCGACGAGAACCCATTTGCCTCCAACCGAGTAACCGAGCCTTCTCCGTACGATGTCGACGTTGCTTCAATCCACGCCGATGCATTTGACCGGCTTGTCTCGCTCGCCTCCGAGGCAATGCGTGCGAGGACCGGGATCGGCGTCGCCCTTCTCGGCGGCGCGGGGATTGGAAAGAGTCACCTGCTCTCCCGTCTCTATCGGTGGGCTTCTGAAACCGGCCCAGGCGGCGGTCCACGCGCCTGTTATGTTTACCTGCACAATATTCTGGCCGATCCCGATCGGCTCCCGCGATACCTTTTGAAGTATGTCGTGAGTCGACTTTCGAATGGCGGTCAGGGGCCGCTGAGCCGAACGCCGCTTTTCGGCTTCCTCGATCGGGCCATCCGCCATGCGCTGGGGGTCTCGGGGATTACAGTCGATCGGATCGAGGATCAGCTTCAGCTCGCGGTCGATGCCTATCTCTCCCACTTCGTCCGATCCGCGGAGATTCGGCCGACCTTCGTCACTCTCCTTCAGTTTTGGCGGTTCGCCCGGCCGGACAGGGCCGACGATCCAAGGCGCCGGCTCCTCGCCGGAGCGGCGCTGGCCTGGCTCTCCGGGGACGAGGTCGATCCAGGTCTCGCCGCCCAACTCGGTCTTGCCGTCGACGAGCAGGAGCCGGTCATGCTCGCCGACGACGAGCAGGTCAAGAGTGTTCTCCACGCGCTGGCCGAACTGGCGCGGGTGAGTGAGCAACCGCTGGTTCTCTGCATCGATCAGTTTGAAAACCTCGATCCTGAGAAGGTCACGCCGTTCTGCCGGTTCCTCCACGCGATGCTTGATCGCGTCTCCAACCTGCTCGTGATCACCTGCGGTGTGAAGCAGACTCTCCTCGCCTATCGCGAAGACTTCGTCATCCCCGAGGCCGCGTGGGACCGGATCGCGGATCGGGTTGTCGAGCTACATCGTCTGAAGCGGTCGGAGGCTCGGCAGATCCTCGAGGCTCGGCTGGAGCGGTTCCTCGAACCATTCCTTGAACTGGAGTCGGTCCGCCTCCGCGTTCAATCCGATACCCTTTTTCCTCTCAGTCGCGAATGGCTGGAGAACCGATTCGGCGATGGCCTGGAATTCAAGGCTCGTGAAGTGCTCAACTGGGCACGCGACGCCTGGGAAGAGGGCCGCGAAACAATCGCGGCGATCGGGGGCACCGCCGGCATCGAACGTGTGGTCCGGCCAGTTCATAGTCCGGCTCGGGACGAGACAACGCCCGACATCGACGCTCTGATCGATGCGGCAGTCGACCGCAAGATCGAGGAGCATGTGGCCCTGCTTCGACTTCAACCAGGGAGCTTACCGCCCGACGCGGGGAATCTCGCGGGGCTGGTCGAGTCGCTCCTGGCCTGTTGCAAGGGCGACGGACGGCCCTACACCTTCCGCGGCCTCGACCGGCTCAAGAAGAAGAACGGGCGTCTGCCAGCGTTTGATCTGATGGTCCTCGAACGCAGGAATTCCGATGGCCGCGAGGTTCGGACGGGCCTGACGTTTGTGACCAACGTCGGTCGCTCCGCAACGGAATCGATGCGACGAATGCTCGAGGTCGATCCAGCACCCGAGCATCGATTGCTTGCCACCGACGAGGAACGTCGCCCGTTGAAGGTCGGGGCCCAGGGCTCGGAATACTATCGCGAGCTCGAACGACTCGATCCCGGGAAATTCGAGCATCTGAAGCTCGACTTCGAACAGTATGCCCGCCTCGACGCCCTTCAGAACGTGATCGGGATGGCCCGCTCGGGAGACCTCGAAATCGAGGCGAGTCGGGGAACGATCCAGAGCGTTACCGAGGCCGAGGTTGTGGCGTCTCATCACCGCCGCGACCGATTTCGAGAGCATCCCCTGCTCCGTCCGTTGCTGACCGAGGATCCAGCCGTCCCTTCAAGGATTGTCCCGCCTTCCATCGCGTTCGACGAAACCCGGGTCCGACAGTACATCATGGCCCAGCTCGCCTGGCGGATGGGCTCAACCGCCGAGGCGCTAGCGCGAGGTTTCGCCGAGGAGATCCCCGAACCGAAACCTCTGGTCGAGGCGGTCTGGAAGGCATTCAAGGAAATCGGCGGGCGGATGCATGCTGAAGGGCTGATCCACGCCACCCCCCATGACACCGACCTCTTCCTTCTGCTGAGGAAATGATCGTCATGCCGCCGGCAAGGTTCAGCGTGACGGAGGTCCGCGTGGCTGCCACCTGCCCGCGGATCACCTACTTCGACGCCGACCTCACACGCCGAAACCGGCTCAAGCGCCGCGCAGTCACTCGGCTCTGGAAGGCCAGCGACTCGGGAACAGCCTGCGGATCGATGTTCCACAACACCATCGAGTCGTTCAACCGCCAGGCACTCGATGCCGACCAGGTCCGTACCACCATCGAGACCGAACTCGACGCACGTGCCATCGAACAATCCCTGCGCGCCTCCTTGAATCAGAAGTGCGTCAACCTCGATCTTCTCGCTCGGAAATCGGCCGAGCAGCAGCAGGCGTTTATTCGGGCTGTCGCGATCTACATGGGTGAGCTGGCCGAGATCGTCGCCGACGCCCGTTCCCGGGGCAAACCCGCGGAGGAGGTGATCGATCACCTCTTCGGGGATCGTCGAAGGCGGGTTGACGTGACCTTCCAGGTCGGGCCGAAGGGCGAGCCGGTCCGCGTCACGGGGACGCTCGACTACGTCTTCTACGACTGGCGGACGGCCCATCATCGGATCCTTGACTACAAACTCACGCCGGCCGACGATCCCTCCAACGACCTCTTCCAGGTCGCCCTCTACGCCCTGATGCACAACGTTCAGCACGGAACAACGCCCGATGTCGGCGTGCTGTACCTGCACCCCGAGCGCAGGATGGTCGAATTGACGTGGGAGGAGGTTCACGAGAGACGACACCGGCTCTACAACCTTCTGGCCTCGATGGCTGGTTGGGCCGAGTACGACGAGGTCCACCAATCGGGCCTTCGACCGCCGGGCGAGCCCTCGTGGTGCCCGCATTGCAAGTGGGATCGGGACGGCGAGTGCCTGAAACGACTGGGTCCCAAGCACGAGGGAACCCGGCTACGACACTGGACCAGCGCCGTCGAGGCCGAGCCCGCCGTGGAAACTCGCCAGGCGGCCGGACCCTCGCACTCCTGGGCTCTCGAGGTTGAGCCGACGGTCGACGATGTTGTGGACGAACGGACGGAGACCGATCGCTTAAGGATCGGGACGGCGGAGTCGGGCTTGCCTGTCCTCATCGGGATCGCGGCGATGCCGACCCATCTCGCGGTCGTCGGCGCCGCGGGGAGCGGCAAAACCTGGCTGGCGAAGGTGATCGCCGAGGAGGCCGTACGGCGGGGTGTCCCCGTGCTGGCGATCGACCCGCAAGGTGACCTGGTCCAGTTCCTCCGAACATCTCCCGAGCGGGCCGAGATGTCGGCGGCGGATCGCGAAGCCCGGCGCGATTTCCTCGCGAAAGTGGAGCCCCGGATCTGGACGCCAGGCTCCTCGCACGGCCGTCGGCTCAGTCTCGATCCCATCCGCCTCCCGGGCCTCGACGACCTGCGCGACCTCGACGACCTCACCCGGCGTGAGGAAGAGTGGCAGGACATGCTCGGCGTCGCGGCGTCGCAACTTGTCGGCCTGGCTCGGCTCGGCGGCGAGACTGACTCGCAGCAGACTTTCCTGATGGAGGTCTTCCGCCGGTTGACGTCTAACGGCCAGGGCCAGGACGTCACCCTGGAGCGAATCGCGAATGCCATTAGTGAGCCGGAATCGATCGGCCTGGATGATCCCGACCGTCTCATAAAAAAGACCGAGCGTGAGCGGATGGCTCGGAAACTCCACGCGATGCGGCTCGGGCCGACGTCGGCCCTCTTCGTGGGCGG
Source organism: Planctomycetales bacterium (assembly GCA_027449865.1). GTDB lineage: Bacteria > Planctomycetota > Planctomycetia > Isosphaerales > Isosphaeraceae > JAKAUH01. Next base: position 15,026 of record DAIDKV010000019.1, on the reverse strand, counting down.
GACCCGGCTTGACCTCGACGCCATGACCCGTTCCGAGACGCCAGGGAAAGTTCCGCTGAATGTGATTTATCTGAACGCTCTCGCGGACGATCATTCCAAACATTTCTTCGCGGCCGGTCTGGCGGCCGAGGTCTACCGATGGATGGTCACGACCAGTGCCCCGGCGAATGTTCGATTGCGACTGCTCTTCTACCTAGACGAGGCCCGCGACTTCATCCCGGCGGGGACGTCAAAGCCCCCCGCCAAGCTGCCCATGATCCGGCTCTTCACGCAGGGGCGGAAGTACGGCGTCGCGGGGCTGATCTGCACGCAGAGTCCTCGATCGGTTGACTACAACGTCTTCGGGAATTGCAGCACGAAACTCGTCGGCCGGTTGGAGAGCCAGCAGGACGTCGATCGGGTGGCCGACTGGTTCTCGACCGAAGGCGCGATCCCACACTGGATTCCGGGCCGAAAAGGTGCGACGGCCGGCAGCTTTGTCGGCCGATGGCCTGACATGGCGCCGACACTCGAAGGAAAGCCGTTCCGAAGTCGCCCGCTGTTCTCACTCCACGAGGGCGCATGGTCGCCCGATCGGCTGGAGCAGGAAGTTCGATCTGTTTGAGAAATCGTAACCGAGCCTCGAGGTCGAGGTTCTTCGGGTGGACCTCATCTCTACCTGGGACCAGTCGGCCCCCTCCCGTCGAAACGGGCGCCCACTCCGGCTATGGACTCTGCCCTTGCTCCAGCCGACGGAGCAGGTCGTGGGCCTCGGGATGACCGAGTTCAACGGCCGCGCGGGCGTCGGTGATCGCGGCGTCGAGGTTGCCGCGGACCTGATGCACCAACGCCCGATTGTACCGCAGCACACGTCGGGCGCGGGAGTCTGATGCCAGCCCCATCGCGGCATCGAGGTCGGTCAGTGCCTCCTCAGGCCGACCCTTCCGAAAGTGGAGAACGCCCCGGTTCAGAAGCGCATCGACCAGCCGAGGGTTGCGCTTCAGGGCCGCGCCGTCGTCCTCGATCGCCTCGTCGAGTCGTCCAAGCGACTGAAGCGCCAGAGCACGGTTATAGTAGCATTCGGCCGAACTGGGCGCGAGGGCGACACAGGTCCGAAATGCACCCTCGGCCCGGTCAAACTGGCCCAGGCGATAGGTACAGAGGCCGTCGTAGAAGTTCAGCCAGAAGTCCTGCGGGCGGAGCCTCAGGCCACGCTGAAACTCCTCCGCGGCGAGGTCCGGTCGGCCGGATCGGAGGTACGATCGCCCCAGGTCATAATGATCTCGGGCCGTCCGGGGCTCGACCCGTTCCGAGGGAATTCCCACCCCGCCATCGGTATACGATCGACGATCGTGCTCGATGGCCGCGCTCGGGCCAAGCTCGCTCAGCACTTCCGAGAGTAATCGGTCGGCTTCACGCGTGGCCCGATCATGATCCCCGGGTGCGGCATATCGGACAAGCAGGTCAGCGCGGAGCATGCCAAGATCACGGAGATCGTTGCGAAGGCGTCGTGCAGCCCTGGAGTCGCCATTCGCCTCAATCCCTTCGAGCAGCGATCGCCGGGCCTCCCAGGCCTCTCGACCGAGCCGGATCAGCGCGGGCGCCTCGTCGGCCGGCGGCGGCGAGAGGCCATATCGAAACTGGATCGACTCGGCCAGGTCATGCAACTCGGCCACTCGCGCGGCTCTTGCGACCCGGTCGAGGGCCGAGGTTAGCTCGCGTCGGCGTCCATCGAGTCCTGGCAATCCTTCGATCGCGGCGAGACCCCCGCGTAGCATCGATCGGGCCTCGGCGTATCGATTCCGTTTCAGCTCATCAAGACCTCGCGTGAGAGCTACCGAGGCGACCCCACGTCGCTCGTTGTAGGTGATCGCCATCATCGAGGCGGGGGCGGCGATCGCCGCGACCAGGATCGTGGCGGCGAGCCCCCTTCGCGAGAAGGGCGAGGGATGCCTCCGCCTCCACTTCCGCCATTGCTCGAGACAACTTCGGTTCGGAACACCCCGAAGCGGAAGGTCGGCGAGGTGCCGTCGAAGGTCGAGTGCGACCGACGACGCGTCGGGATATCGGTCGCTCGGATCATCCGCGAGGCACTTGCCAACGATATCGGATAGGCCCAGCGAGACCTTCGGATTACAACGATGGAGCGCCTTCGTCGGCGACTCGGGAGGGTCAGGCACCGGCCCTCCCAGCGCAACGTAAAGGAGCATTCCCAGCGAGTAGATGTCGGCACGCGCGTCGACCGCATCGCGGATTGGCTGGCCCGCCCGAACGGCCGACATCGCCCGGCGATGCTCGGGCGACATGAATTCCAGCGTCCCGCCCATCCACTCCGGCGGCGGCCGGTCCGGGTCGATCGGTCCGCGCGCCAGGTGAAAGTCCAGAAGCATCGGTTGGCCGTCGTCGGCAAGCAGAACGTTCGACGGCTTGACGTCCATGTGGACCAGCTCTCGCTCGTGGGCGTGATGCAGCCCGTCCGCCAGCGCCGCACCGATCGAGACGATGGCCTCCACGTATGAAACCCGCGTCAGATATCGGCGGTAGGGTCCGACCACCGCCGACGCCGACTCCCGGCGCCGGCTGGATCGGTCGAGCACCTCGACAATTTCAGCGCCCGTCCGCTCGGCGGCCGGTCGGTCCTCAATCGCTTCGAGAACCTGGGCGAGCGTCGTTCCTCCCAGATAGGGCATGCAGAGGGCCTGTAAACCCCGGGCGGGAATCGCGTGCTCCGAATAAAGTGGCACAATATTCATATGCTGGAGCCTTGCCAGCGAGAGATGCTCGTCACGCCCGCGTCGCGTGACTTTCAGCACAACCGGACGGTCGCCGAGCGAGGGCTGAGCCGCCAGGTAGACCCGGCCGGCCGCTCCTCGCCCCAGTTCGCCGATCAGCCGGAAGCCAGCGAGCACCTCGCCGATGCGTGGATACTCCACACGCGCCGGGGCGGATTCGAGCAGGCGATGGCAGTCGAACAGGAGGGCCAGCTCGTCTCGATACCGGGGGAACCGACGCACGATCTCTTCCGCATCGACCTCGAGGCCCGCCTCCTGACGCAGGCTATATTCCTCGTAGATCAGCCGGATCCTCGCATCGTCATCCAGCTCAGGATGGCGGGCAAGGATCTCCTCAACGGTCGGCCGCTCGCCGCGTCGCCAGGCGGCGACCATCTCGTCGACCTGTCGGGTCGCCAGCGAACTGGCCGGGCGCATCGTGTCGATCGACATGCGGTGGCCTCGTTCGGATGGAGCCTCAGCCCTCGGCAGATCGCTGACGAGCGGCGGCCAGCTTCTTCGCCAGCTCGTAAAGGATGCGGCGGACACTCGACTCATGAAACCCCGTCCGCTCGGCAATCTCCGAAAGCGAGGCCCCTTGCCCCTTCATTTCGAGGATCTGGCGGTGCGCGGGCGGGCAGAGATCCATCAGAAGATCCCACATCTCACGCGCCTGAGCAAGCTGGCTGGGCCGAGGCTGGGCTGAGGCCGGCTCAGGCGGCGACTCATCCTCGTAGATCGGGCGTTCATGCTCAAGCGCTGTCCGATGGCGCCGGCATTGCGTCGCGAAATGGTTGTAAGTGACCCGGGCGAGGAAGGCCCGGAGGTGCGCCTGATCGGCGAATCGCCAGCCCTCCGCTCGATAGCCTTCGAGGACATCGGCCCAGACCGATTGAACCACGTCCATGGAGTCGAATTTACTGCGGAGCAACGGCGTAAGCCGACGCCGGACCATTGATCGAAGGAACGGCTCATATTCGCGAAAGACACGCTCGGCCGCCTCGATATCCCCTGTCGCAAGCTTCTCCAGAAGTGTATCGAGCGAGGCAGAGGGTTTGCTCATGATTCGCCGAGGCCCCAGGTCGAAGGATGGCCCGGGAACCGAACAAGCTCCTCGTCGTGACTTTCGGAGGAGAGCGGCCCACCATCCCGGAGACGCCGGCGAGCCACCTCGATGGCAAGGGCCGTTGCCAGAACCAGCATCGTCCCCGAGGCGGCATCCCACCGAAACGCCCAACCGGCCAGGTTGGTGCCCAGTTCGTCCAGCGGGGCCGCGAAACGGTCGATCGCGGCATCGAGAGCGTTCCGGTCGAAGGGCAGAAACTCTGTGATCAGATCGGCGGCCACCGGATCGTGCGAGATCGGTTCCGCGATCTCGTTAGAAGCGGTCGCGTCCGCGATCGGACTCGAGGAGGATTCCTCCGGATCGCCAGCGGCGAGCCATCGGTGCGGCTCCGAACCGGCCACGGCTCCAACATCCAGCAGGAGAGCCCCATCTTCTGCCCCGTACTCGACATTTGTCGAGACGACGCTCGATGGCCGGGACGAAGAACCATCGGGCGTGCCCGCTTCTAATCGGTTCGCCGCCGAATGGTGCGCAGTCCAGGGAACCAGGACCGCCATTGCCGTCGGAGTCGGCTGCACACCACTGATCGCTGTGATTGTGCCCATCGCACCGGCCGAAAGAGTCTCAGGCGGGTCGCCCGGTGCCGCCGCGGGCGATTCATCCGGCGCGCCGTAGTCGGGAGATGGGGGAACGGCTATGATCGCGTCTTCCGCGCCGGGCTCCGCATTCGTAGACCCGTCGGACGATTTGCTGGGATCCACCGTGATGGCCAAGGATTCCGTGCGTGTCTCGCCCTGCCCAGAGGAGGGAGCCTCCGTCGAGTCACTCCGGGAGGTAACCACTACAGGAGCGATCGCCGCGGGCCGCTCTGCTCCCATCGCGAGATCGACCGAGCCACTCAGCAATTGACGGATTTCGAGGACATCCGTCCCGATGAGGCTCGCCACCCCCGGGCAGAACAATCGCCCGCCGCGCGGTTTCATCGGTGAGATCTCCTGGCGCCCTGGTCTGGCCCCTGACCGATGACGCTTCGGCTCATTCGTAGCCGGTCATCGGAACGTGCTTCATTCTAAAAGTTCGAGGTTCATCATCGAGCGAAGAGGTGCAACGGCGACCTCGCTCATTCCGTCTCGATCGATCCCTGATCAAGACGGCTTCCCCGCAGTGACACAATCGTCGATATCGCAACGCTGCCTGCCAGAGAGAGACTCGAGCAGTCCCATCGCCGCTCGATTCCTCCGCCTTACTCCGCGACACTCGTTGTTATTATTCTAGCGCACGAGGGGGTCGTGGGTCAACTGAATATCACCTATCTCGACAGTGAAGGGGAACCCGCGTGGCTGAAAAGCTGCTCTCCAATAGTCGTGCGCGCGCCTGGGGACCTCCCGCGCGATGATCAGATGTGGGGGGGCAAGCAACCCCGATCACCGCAATCCAGGAGCCACGCCGATGAGGTCACGCAAATCCCTGAATCACCGCACATTCCGGCCGGAATCGCTCGAATCCCGCCTTTCGCCGTCGCACTTCGGCGGGCTGGCGCATGTCGCCGCACTGCATTCGGCGGCGCATGTCCGGCATTTCAGCGACATCGCTTCCAGGGATCGGGTGAACTCCGCGGATCGAAACCACGGTATTGAAAAGAGCCCGGATACCGTTCGCGAGACAGGCTCGATCGACCAGAACTCAAAAGATACAAGTCCCAACGACACGAGCTCGGCAGACTCAAACACCAGCAGCTCAAACTCGGTCGACACGAATTCGAAGGACGCCAGTGGCAGCGGCTCCTGAGAGCCAGACTCGATAGGCGTTCTCTGGAGAATTGAGGCAGCTCGATGCGACGTCGCATCGAACAGCCTCAGGACCGCCCAGTCACGTCGCGAGGGCTATACCCCCTGCACTCGACGGCGTGACGGGCGGTCCAACCGCCCGCTCGCGTCGCCAGGGATTCACCCCCCCATCCCTCGGCGACGCGGCGGGTTGGGCTTTCCCGCCGCGCCGGCCATCGATCGATCGTCAATGGATCGAGAACCCGCGGCGATAGTCGCGGCGAACGAAATCGTTGGCGAAGGCGCAATTCTTCACTCGCATCTCCTCGCCATCCCATTCGATCTTCTTTCCGGCCCTCAGCGCCACGACGCCGAGCAAAACGGTCTCGGTCAGGCGGCCGGAGTACTGGAAGTTCGACATCGGCTTGTGCGGGTCGCTCGCCTGGATCCCCTCGACCCACTCGGTGAAGTGACCCTTCGTTCGCGGCAGCGTCGGCTCGGGCTGCTTCACGTTCTGGAAGTCGCTGGCCGGAAGCAAAACGTGCTCGGCGCCGTAGTCGTTCTCGGAGTAGAACGATCCCTTCTCGCCGATCAGGAGCAGGCCGCTGCCCGAGGGCTTCCGGCCGTGGAGGTGCTTGGTGAACTCCCGCTTCTCCTTCGGGAGTTTCTCGCCGCCGTCGTACCAGGTCATCGTCACCGGGCCGCGGCCACTCCGGGGGCCAAACTGCGTCCGGATGATCGACCAGGCCGGATAGCTTGCCTCGTCCACGATCCCGGAGGTATCGAGGACCTCGACCGACTCCGCGTCGAACAGCTCAAAAGCCATGCAGGCAATGTTGATGGTGTGGCAGGCCATGTCGCCGAGAGCGCCGGTGCCGTAATCCAGCCAGCCGCGCCAGCTGAAAGGTGCGTAACTCGGGTGGTACGGGCGATCGGGGGCAGCGCCGAGGAATTCATACCAGTGGAAGTTGCTGGGAATCCCCGGAGTCTCCTTCGGACGGTGCATCCCCTGCGGCCAGATCGGTCGATTGGTCCAGACCATGATCTCCTTCAGCGAGCCGAGGACGCCCGAGCGGAGAAGCTCCACGCCCGAGCGGAAGCCCTTATCGGCCGTCCCCTGGTTGCCCATCTGAGTGACCAGGTTTTTCTCGGCAGCGAGGGTGCGCATCACCCGGGCCTCCTCGATGGACCAGGTCAGCGGCTTCTGGCAGAAGCAGTGTTTGCCCATCCGCATCGCCATGACGCTGGCCGGCGCGTGGGTATGGTCGGGCGTGCTGACGGTGACCGCGTCGATCTTATCGCCCAGCTCCTCGAGCATCTTCCGATAGTCGTAATACTTTTTGACATTCTTGTGCTTGTCGGAAAGCTGCTGGGCCTTGCGGTCGAGGGTGTGCTCGTCGACGTCGCAGATGGCGATGACATCGCCGTGGCGGCCAGCGTCACGGGAGTCGCTATCTCCCTTGCCGCCAACGCCGATGCAGGCAAATCGAACCCGCTCGTTGGGGCCCGGTCGGAGCGACTTGAGGAAGGCCGGCGGTCCGCCGAGGAGGAACGGGGCCGCGCCGGCGGCAGTGGTCTGCTTGAGGAAATCGCGACGGTCCATGGCTGGTGTTCTCCGTGATCGGGAGGGTGGGACGGCGACGGGCGGCCGATGAGGGAGGCCCGCGTCGGGCGGCCCAGCCCGACTCGCCGCCGGGGACAGCAACGATCCCACAGCATGCCTGAGAGCCCGGCCCTCCGCAACTCTCCACCGCCTAAGTCGACGAACCCGAGCCCGGACGAGCGAAACTCTGCAAGAGGGAAGCCATGCCCTCGAAGAGCGCTCCAAGTTCCCCAGCGACCTCGGCCGGCGCCTCGATCACGACCTTCCCCGAGGCCGGCTCACGCCGAACCTCCAGCCGTGAAAACAGCTCGCGGACGCTGGCCGGCGACGGCAAGGAGGGTCGCCCTTCGCCGTCGTGACCAGACGTCGCCTCCGATCGTTGCGGCTCGGGGACCGTCACCTCGAGAGCCGTCGATGACGGCTCGATCACGGCCTCAGCCTCCGGAACCTCGTCGTCGTCCGACTCATCGGCCGCGTCGATCAGTTCGCCGAGCGAATCCTCCGCCGCGTCATCGAGGTCGATGTCGGCGTCGGGACCATCTCGATCGGCCTCCGCCTCCGCCTGGCCGCCCCTCGCCGCGATCACCGCGATCGCCGATGGGTCGATCAGCTTCTGCATCCTCGCCAGGAATCCCGACGCCTCACCAAATCGAACCGTCTCCGTATCCCCGTCGAAAAGCCCCTTGAAGAACGCCTGCTTCGTATCCACCAAAACCGAAATCCGCGACTCGATCCCCTGCTCGCTGACGAGATTATAGACATCAATCGGCGTCTTCTGCCCCAGTCGGTACACCCGCCCAATCCGCTGCTCCAGCACGGCCGGGTTCCAGGGCAGATCGAGATTGATCACACAATTCGCGGCACGCTGAAGGTTTAGCCCAACCCCGCCCGCATCACTCGAGAATAGGATTCGGAACGAGGGATCGTCATGAAATTCGACGATGTTCTGAGTCCGCCGCCGGCTGTTCTCGGCGCCGGTGAAGAAGCCGGCGCGAAGGCCGTTCTCCTCCAGAAGATCGCGGACAGCCCAGTTCGCCAGATTGAGCATCCGGCGCCACTGACTGAAGATCACCACCCTGCGCCCCTGGCCGATCACCACCTGCTGGACAAGCTGCCGAAGCTCGATGAGCTTCGGCGTCGCCAGTCCCTGGAGTGCCGAGTCATCCGGTCTCCGATCGCGGAGTGTCGGCCAGATCTCCTCGAACTGAAGCTGAGCGATCCCGTTGCAAATAATCCGCTGGATCGTTAGAAGGCTCATGAGCCGAAGAAACTCGGCCTGTGTAAGTGGCCGGAGCATCGCCTTCTGCATCAGCATGATGATGGGCTGATCGAGCGAATCGTGCTGCCGGCGCTGGACCTCGGTCATCTCGACAGGAACGCGCGTGTCTGTACGCGGCGGAAGCTGGTCGAGGACATCGCGGCGGATCCGGCGGAGCATGCAGTGCCGGAGCCGATCCCGAATCGTCCCCAGGTGCCGAACGCCAACCATCTCGACCCGGCCATCCTCGCGGATCGCGTGAAACGCGCTCAACCGCCACTTCGGCTCGAGCGCCATGTCGTCGACCCACTCGACCACCGAGGCCAGTTCGTCGATCCGGTTCTCCATCGGCGTCCCCGTCAGGACAAGCCGATATTTCGGCGTCAGCCCCTTGACCGATAGGGCCGTCTTGGTCGCCCAGTTCTTGATCCTTTGGGCCTCGTCGAGCACGACAAGATCGGGATCCCAACCGCGGACAATTTCCAGATCGCGGAGCAATTGCTCATAATTGATGATGAGAAAGCCTTCCTTGCGCGAGGCATAGAGGGCCTGTCGGGCATCGGGCGTGCCGTCGACGATCTCGATTGGTAGTTCGGAAAAGGTGGCCCACTCGCGGGCCCACTGGGGCTTGAGGCTCGCGGGCGTGATCAGGAGCCCGCGTCGAACGCGTCCGCTCTTCCAGAGAACAGCGCTGGCGGCGATCGCCTGCGCCGTTTTGCCGAGGCCCATGTCGTCAGCGAGCAGCAACCGGCCCTCGGCGAGGAAACGTCGAACGCCTTCCTCCTGGTAGGGATACAGGGGCCGCTTCAGCGACCGCAATCCCTGTCGGATCTCAGCCGCCGCGAGGGCCTGGTCGACGATCAACCCAAGCCGCTGCCGCTCGCGGACGAGAAGGGCGCGCACGGCCGAATCGTGTCGGATCCCCGAAGCTCCCGGAGGAATCACCTTCAGCAGATCGTCCACGATCGCAAGCCGGCGCTTCGGATCGTCAAGGTGGGCGTTTTTGAGAATTGCCCAGCCGTCGCGGGCCGTTGGCTGAAACCATTGCAGGGCCTGGGCGGCTCGAGCCGATCGAGCGGCCACCGGTTCGGTCTTGCCTCGCCAGGAGAGGCGGACCATCCAGTCACCGACCCCGGTGAGCGGCCGGATCGGGTCCCACCAGAGACCCTCTCGTCCAGGCGGGTCGCCCCACTCCTGTTCCTTGACCGCGTGCTGGAGCAGCCGGGGACGCGCGTGAACATGCTCCAGCACCGTCAGCGCGTGCTTGCAAAGACCCAGCGAGTTCCGAAGAAAGTCGGGGCAGTCGCAGCGAGCGCCGATCGGGTCGATGCCGACGAGGACGGTTCGGTAGGGCCGGGCGCCCGAGCCGGGCCTTCGTGTCGCCCAGAGCCCAAGCATCCGGCCATCGGGCGGGCGTGTCTCGATCCGGAGCCGATCCTCGTGGGAGGCGTCCAGCCGACGGAAGAGCGCGTCGAGCGCCTCCACGCGCACGGGCCATTCGCTCGCCGGAACGATCGCCAGGACATGCCGAACCAGCACCTCGGGCGGGATCTTGCCAGTACGCTTCCGGGCGCGGACCAGCAGGGTCTCGAAGGCCTCAGCCTCCTCGATCGGGAGGGGGGGCTCGGCGACGGTCGACGGCATCGGGCAAACTCGTTTCGGTTGAATGGAGACGATGAGCGATCCCGCACAGGCACCTCGCTATTATTCCCGCGCGGTCCGAGCTATGCCAGGATCGGATTCAGCGGCCATGCGGTCAAGGTGGCACGGTCGGAGCCCGGGAGTCCTCCCGGAATCTCGGCCGCCGATACGGTCAGCAGCGCTTGCCGAAACGGGGCCGTGCGCACCCCGAAAACCCGATCGACGGGTGTCCACAAGATTCACAAAATCCATCCCTCAGGAAACCCGATCAGCCACGACCGGTCTCGGGTCAACTCTTCTTCTGGCGAAGATCGATGAAGCCGTAGGGAGGATAATACCCGGTGTGGCCCTTCTTCGGCTGGGTCCGGGGCGCGGTCGCGATGATCGTGCTCCCGGTGACCTCCGGATCGTTCGTCTGGGTGACGACCAGGCTGTTCATCCCCCCCTTGTTGAACGTGACAGCGCCGTTAAAGCGATGCGTCCCGTGATCGGCCGGAGTGAAGGTGTAGACCCCGGGTGAGAAGGTCGCGAGCCAGGGGGCGTTGTTCACGGGCTGCGCGATCTGAAGTTCCTTGTAGACGTTCGGCGGAAGGATGGTCCACGAATCGGTCGGGCTGGAAAAGCCGACGGTCCCGGTGTAGGTCGGCAGTGCCTTCCCGTTGGCTCCCAGCGCGGTCACGTCGAAGCTCTGCGGCTGGCCCATGTAGCCATAGGGCCGAATGGGCTTCACCCGGAACGAGACGGCTGAGAGCGGCGTCACGGTAATCATCACCGGCGCGGAGGTGCTGGAGGCAAACCGGTTCGTCCCCGCCGTGAAGACCGCCTCGACCTCGTAGGTGCCCACCCTAAGCTTGCTGGTCGCGAAACCGACCGGTCGGTCAAACAGCCCGATCGAGTCTCGCCCCAGAACAATCGGATGGGGGCCCACCGTCACGAGCTGCACGTGGCCACTTGTGAGGTTACTATCCGCATTATGCACGTTGACCGTGAAGGAGATGGCCGCCCCCGCCTCGATGTTGCTGGTCGGTGCGATCAGGGTCGTGCTTGTGGGGGCGTTCCGCGTCCTTGCCGTGATCGTCAGGAGTTTGATGTCCGAAGTGCTGGCTCTGTAGATCGAATTCGAGGGAATGAACTTCGCCTGGACCTCAGTCTGGCCGACGGTCTGAAGCTTCGTCGTGGTCAGAAAGGCCGTGTTGTTGATGCTTCCCGAACCAACTGGGTTCACGCCGAAACTGGAGCTGAGCGCTGTGAGGAACGAATTGTTCGAGCTGCTCGCCCCCTTGTTGATCGCGATGCTTCCGAGCAGGGTATGCCTGGGCGTGATTGTGTAGATCTCAATCGTGCCTGAGATGGCCTGACCAATCGACGCCTTCAACTGCTTTGCATTTCCGCTGGGCCCCACGCTGGCAACCAACGGAATTGGCTGTCCGGCCTCGGCCAGCGAGGCGACCGACTTGAGATTGAGAACCGTCGGCAGGCCCGTCGGGGTCGCCGGGGTGGTCGGGGCGCCGAAGAGATTGCTCGTCGTGGTCGTGCTGAGCAAGGCCCGGGATTCCAGAACCTCCATTTCGCGGCGCGCCGAGGCACGGCCTGGCCGAGAGTCCCGACCCCTTGGTCTAACCAGAGACGACATCAATCCCTCCGTCGTGCGGAGACCGAGGCCGTTGACGGACGAAAGCCGCCAGGCCCTATTCCTCCGTCCGGGCGCACGAGACCCCGCGCCCTATCATCCGGCTCGCCTGCTCAAACCAGGCGGATTCGCCCGTCTCGACATGGTCTGGGGCGCCTGGCCGATCCAATCCACAAGATGGGTGAAGGCCGCGCGGTCCCTGATCGACCGTCCGCGACTTCGAGGCGTAAGGTACCTCATCCTCGCCAGCCGTCAAGCCCGGCCTTGCGTCCTGCGATCAGGCGATCCGCCGGAACTGTTATGATGAGATCCCAGAAAGGATCGCGAATCGGCGCGGTCCAATTGAGGATGGGATCGGAGGTCCAGGTGATGGCGGGCGAGGGACGAGATGGTCCGGGCAGTTCGGAGAGGGCACACGGCGGCCGGGCGGGGCGATCCGACCCAGGGCGTCCCCGAGGCCCAGGGCCAGGCCGGCGACCTGGCCCACCGGCATCGAGACGAACCGGGCCGCTTCGCATGGTCCCGATCGGGGGGAACCGCTTCCAGCTCGGACACCCCGGCTGTGTCCAGGAGACCGAGATGGATTACGAGGAAGGGATGGAGATCCGCGCGGCCGGCGATCCCGAGGGAGCCCGAGACGCCCTTCGCTATGCGCTGGCCGCCTGCCGCGACAACATCTGGATTCATCTCGGCCTCGGCCGGATCGCGCTGGAAGATTTCCGCGACCCCAGCCTCGCCCGCGGCCACTTCGGCTATGCCGTCGAGCTTGTCCAGCGCTCGATTCCTCCCGGCTTCTCCGGCGTTCTCCCGCCCGATCGACCGGCCAATCGACCATTCTATGAGGCGCTCGACGGCCTGATTCAGTCTCTTGAAGCGACGGGCCAGGCCGCCGACGTCGGGGAGCTTCGGGCTCTTCGAGATCGGCTCGTCGGACGTCCTGGCGGGGGCCAACCTCCCACATCGCGTCGGCCCGATCGGGGCGTCTGAAAAAGAGCGTCGGCCGGCCAAAGCCTTTTCCGACTTGAGGAATTTTTCGGACTTGCGGCGAAGCACCAATCGGGATAGAACCACCGCGGATTTGAGACCCGCGAAGTGAGACGCACGCGACGGGCCCTTCTCTCCGTAACCCCTTGCCGACGATCGACTAGCCCTGGATCGTTTGGAGGTGCTTCCGCGAGACGAGAGGCCCGTGGTATGCTCGGATCGACCCGGCCGAAGTGGGCCTCGAAGGCCCCGGTCGAAGCGGGGAAGTCCGGGACGCGGGACTCATGAAACTACGATCGGTCGCCGGTGGCGTGGAGATCCTCGCGCCGGCGAAGTTAAACCTGTTCCTGGAGATCCTGGGGCGCCGGCCCGACGGCTATCACGAAATTGAGACCGTGATGGTCGCCACCAGCCTGTGCGACACCTTGACGATCCGGGACGACCCGACAGGCGAGCTCCGCCTTCGGTGCAGCGATCCGACCTTACCGGTCGGGGCCGAGAACCTTGTGATCCGGGCAGCCGATCGCCTCCGCGAGACGACCGGATGCCGACGTGGTGCCGAGATCGAGTTGGCCAAGGCGATCCCCGCGCAAGCTGGGCTCGCGGGCGGCTCGAGCGACGCCGCGGCGACCCTGGCGGGCCTGGATCAACTCTGGGGGCTGGGACTGGCTCCCGAGCAGAAGGACGCCCTGGCGGCCGAGGTCGGCAGCGACGTGCCGTTCTTCAACCATCTCCCCGCGGCCGTTTGCCGAGGCCGGGGCGAACGGGTGGAGCCGGTATCGTTGAATCGGGAGTATCATTTTGTGCTAATCTGTCCGCCTGTCGGAGTCAGCACGGCCGACGTTTACCGTCAGGTCGTGCCGCCCGAGGGCCCCAGATCGGCCGGGACGATCCTGGCCGCGCTGGAGCGAGGCGAGACGACCGAACTGGGACGGAGCCTGTTCAACCGGCTCCAACCCGTCGCCGAGGCGATCCGACCCGAGTTGATCCGGGTTCGGGATGCCCTGGCGGACCTGGGCCCGTTGCTTGACGGGTCCGCGATGAGCGGGAGCGGCTCGGCCTATTACGGCCTCTGCCGCGACCGAACCGCGGCCCGCCACGCCGCGGAAGTGCTTCAACCCCTCGGACTAGGATGGGTCCGGGTCGTGACCTGCGGCCCCTGAGCAGCGAATGCCACGTAAAGGAGTACCGGCTGTGGAGATCACCGAAGTCCGCATCAAGCTCATGGAAGACAACTCGGGGAGCAATGAGCGGCTGCAAGCCTTTTGTAGTATCACCTTTGACGACATGTTCGTCATTCGCGACCTCAAGATCATCGAGGGCGCCAAGGGCTTCTTCGTCGCGATGCCGTCGCGGAAGCTGACCGACCGCTGCCACAACTGTGGCACCAAGAACCACCTCCGGAGCCGCTTCTGCAACCAGTGCGGATGTCGGCTCGATGAGAACCGGGCCCTGCGCGACGCCGACGGGCGAGCCAAGCTCCACGCCGACATCGCCCATCCGATCAACTCGATGTGTCGCGAGAAGATCCAGGCGGCCGTCCTCGCCTCCTACGCCGAGGAGCTGGAGCGCTCCAAGATGCCGGGGTACGTCTCCCGCTACGACGACTACGAAACCGATGACTTCGACGTCCCGTACGAGACGCACGCCGCCTCGTCGGGCCTGGCCGCCACCGCTGGCGAGCCCCCGCTCCGTCGCGGCCCGCTTCGCGGGCACACCCAGCACGCCCGTGCCGGCCAGTCCGTCCTCCGCGGACCCCACCTTTCGACCCGCAAGGAGTCGCACGAGGGGATGACGGTGGACCATCACCACAACCACAACCACCGCGGCGAACCTTCGGGCTTCGGCAGCGGCCTTTGATCCGATCCGGGATATCCCGTCGCAACTCGTTGCCTGGTCCTCGAATGAATCCCTCATCCCATGAAGGAATCTTGACGTAGCCACCTGGAGTCATCCCAACTGAGGATCCAAGACGAGTCCCTCCCGAATCCTTCCGATCGACCCGGCGAACCGCCATCGCCGGGTCGATCGGACGCGCGCCCCTTCCTCCGTGGAAGTAGACCCTGGCCGATGCGAATCGCTCGCTTCCTCTCCATTTCCTACCTGGCCTTCGGCACCCTGATGTTCTCGTTCCAGACTCGCCTCATTTTCCCCGGACAAGAGTCCCAGGGTCAGGCTTATGCTGTCGTCCGCCCGCGCAACGGCGCCGAGCTGGTCCGGCTCAAGACCGCGAGCGGTGTGCCGATCGTCGCTCTCTACGGCGCCGCGCTCGACCCCGACGGCCGACCCGATCTCCGAGCCGCCGATCGGCCGACGCTGATCGATTTC
>DAIDKV010000018.1 GCA_027449865.1 Planctomycetales bacterium | reverse complement strand
GGGTGCACGTCGGCTTCTGTCTCTTCTGCCGGACACCCAGAATCGTCAATAGAAGAACGTCAGATTCTTGTGGTAGAGTGCGGCCCCGGGGAGTTCTGGGGACTGGATATCGATGGGCAAGGGGTCAAACCATGGATGGGTCGCCGACCGCACTCAAGGACAAGCTTGATCAACTTCTGCGCGAGGCTGCGGAGGTCTCCGTGGCCCTCGATCGGGCCGATGGCACCATCGTCGGCATCCCCCATTACTCGGTGATCGAGGCCCGCGCCCATGAATTGGGGCGCGAACTCAGCCGCCGGATTCAGGCCCGGCAGATGGGCCAGTTCGCCGGGCATGCTGCCGAGACTGCCCGCTGTCCCAAGTGCGGGACGCGATGCCGACTCGATCGCCAGTCGCGTCGGATCACCTCGGTCGATGGGCCCCTAGAGGTGGAAGAATCGGTCGCTCACTGCCACCGCTGCCGGCGGGGCTTTTTCCCCCCTCCGTGAGATCCTCGGCCTCGACGCCCGCGAGTTGACTCCGCTGGTGGTGCAACGGATCACCGTCGCCGCCGCCGAGACCCGCTCCTTCAAGCGGGCCGCGATCGTGATGGAGCATGTGGGCGATGCCGGCGTCTCGGCCAAGACGATCGAGCGGGTCGTACACGACGTGGGCGGCGAATTGGCCGGGCGTCGCGACGCGGATCCCCGGACCGACGACGCGCTGGCCCGCCGCCCGGAGCATCCGCCCGAGTTGGCGGTGGTGGAGTGCGACGGCGGACGAATCCGCACCCGCGAGCCGGGGCACGGCCCCGGGGTGCATCGCACCGCCGAGGGATGGCGCGAGACCAAGAACGCCTGCCTGATCCGCGCCGCGCGCACGACCTCCGAGGCCGATCCGCAACCCGAACCGCCGGAGTGCTTCGGCGACCCGAAGCACGTGGCGAAGATCGCGGAAACCGAGGCGTTGTCGGTGGCCGCGGCGGTGCCCAATCCCGCGGGGACGCGGGCGCGGGCCTCCGAGGCGGGGGGCCTGATCCCCTCGGCCGATTGGCATCCTCGGCGACTGGTCCGAACGGTCCTGAGTAGCCTCGCGGCGTCGAAGGACTTCGGCGAGCAAATGGTACGCGAGGCCAAGCGGCGGCGGTTCGCCGAGGCCCCCGCCCGGGCCTTCCTGGGGGATGGGCTGCCCTGGAACTGGTCGATCTGGAAGCGGCATTTCGCCGACTTCACACCGATCCTGGATTTCATTCATGTGCTGAGCTATTTGTACCTGGCGGCCAGGGCGGTACACGAGTCGGCCGACGACGCCTGGGACCAATATCTGGCCTGGATGCGCGGGGCCTGGGGCGGGGAGGTGGACCAAGTGCTCGAGGAACTGATCGCCTGGCGGGCCAAACAGGGCGAGCCTCCGGAAGGCGCCCCGGAAAACGATCCCCGGGTGATCCTTCGGAAGACGATCACCTACCTGGAGCACAACCGGGAACGGATGAACTACCCGGAATATCGCCGGGCTGGTCTTCCGGTGACGACGGCGTGGATGGAGTCTCTGGTGAAGGAAATGAACTACCGGGTCAAGGGGACGGAGATGTTCTGGAACGACCCCGCGGGGGCGGAGGCGATCCTGCAGGTGCGGGCCGCGTCGCTGTGCGACGATGAGCGCCTCATCGAGCACCTGCGGACGCGGCCCGGTTATCCGTTCGTACGTCGACCCAAATCGCCCGAATTCACAGCAGCGAAAAACCGAGGCTGACGTGCACCCGGGGGCGGTCAGGGCTCGGCGCCGGTTGCGGGCGGGGCGAATCGGTCGAGGAATCGTTTCAATCGCCGGTAGGCCAGCGCGGGATCAAGGCCTGTGGGGCGAGCGGTCCGTCGACCGTGGGCAACCCAGTTTCGATAGCGCCGGACCTGATTGACCTCCTCGACCAGTCCCGCGTCCTGGGCCCGAAAGAAGCGGAGCAAACGGGAGATACGCTCCCGGCGCCCGTCGCGACGGGCCTCTTCCAGAATGCCGATCAGGAACGGACGGTCCCGATGGCTCGCCTGGCCCTCGATCTCGCGATCGAGCATTGAGAGGACCCGATCCCGGATGACCGATTCGAACGCCGAGAAGAGGACGAGGATCGTCAGGTCGTCCAGCGGCTCCAGACAGAACCGCACGCCCTCGACGATGTCGTCGGCTTCGAGGGGTTTGAGCCGGTCGTCGCGGCCGAGCGGGCCATCCCAGGGCAAGGCCTGCCAGTGCCTCTCTCCGAGCCGGGAGAAAAGATTCAGATGGCGCCGGGTCTGAACATACCAGTTCCAGGCCTCGTCGAGGGCCATCATGCGATGAGGCCCTGGAAAGCGGCTTCGAAAGCGTCGCGGTCCAGGGAGCGGGACTGGTATCCGTCCTCCTGGATCAGGATCCACCGATCCTCCGGTTCCTTCTGAGTCCGGAAAAGCAGGAACCGCCCGAGAGGGCTCTCCATGTCCACACGGCCGTAAGCTTTCAGGACGTGGGTGGAATGTGTAGAAGCCAGCGCACCGGCGACGACCCGACCGACTGGCCGGATCGTGACCTGCCGCCGTCCGGCCCGGACGAAGAGGAGCGGCGCCTCATAAGCGCCGAGGCCCGCCTCGCGGATCGTGGCGCTGCCCAACTCGACGGAAAGGAGATCGCCGGTGGGATCCGCGTCGCGAAGCCATCCCTGGATTTGGACGAGGAGCCGCCCGACGGACGCGAGCCATTCCTCTCGCCTCACGATCATTTCGGCCTGCTCGCCGCGGAGTTTTTCGGCCTCCGAGGCAAGAAATTCCCTGAGGGTGGGCACGGTTGGGCCTCCGGTTTGCCTGGGGCCGGGGATTGTTCCGTCCCGGCCGTCCGCAGGGTCATTGTAACACGCCGGGCGCGGAGCATCACGGCAAGGGCGGAGGCAGGGGCGAGACGATCGCGGGCTGGGCGGGTAAGATGGGGTGGTCCTGTCGTGGGCCGGTTTGTTCATCGTCGGCCGAATCTGGACAATCGGGGGCCTTACCGCATGGTCGAGATGGGTCGGGCCGAGGACTTCCTCGCCGCCGGCGGGGAGATGGGACGGAGGATCCGTGCGTTTGACTGGTCGACCACCCCGCTCGGTCCGGTTGAGGGATGGCCGCGCACCCTTCGCGACGCCGTTCGGCTCCTGCTCAACAACCGGTTTCCGATGTTCGTCTGGTGGGGGCCGGCGCTGATCAACCTCTACAACGACGCCTATATTCCGGTCCTGGGCGCCCGGCATCCGGGTTCGCTTGGGCGGCCAGCGTCGGAGGTCTGGGGAGAAATCTGGGACGTGATCGGCCCGCAGACCGACGCCGTGATGAGCGAGGGCCGCGCGACCTGGAACGAGGAGCGTCTCCTGGTCATGGAGCGCAATGGGTTCGTCGAGGAGACGTACTTTACCTGGTCGTACAGTCCACTGGCCGACGACGAGGGGCGAGTCGGCGGGGTCTTCTGCACCTGTACCGAGGAGACGCAGCGAGTGCTGGGCCGCCGCCGGCTTCGGACCCTTCGCGAGCTGGCGTCGCGGACCACCGGCGAGCCTCGAAGCGCCGAGGACGCCTGCCGGTCGGCCGCCGAGGCCCTGGCCAGCAACCCGGACGACCTTCCCTTCGCCCTGGTCTATTTGCTCGGGTCCGACGGCCGATCGGCGGCGCTGGCCGGCTGCACCGGGCTGGAGGCTGGCTCGGTCCTCGCACCCGCGCGGATCGCGATCGAGGAGGGATCGGCGGACGGAGCGTCTGGCGGATGGCCGCTCGCTCAGGTCGCGGCGGCCGGTCGTCCCGAGGTCATCGACGACCTGGCCGGCCGGATTGGTCAGATTCCCGGTCCCGCCTCGGGCGCTGAGCCGCCGACCTCGGCGGTCGTGCTGCCGGTTCGAGGGCCGGGCCAGGACCGGCTCGCCGGGTTCCTGGTCGCGGGCATTAGCCGGCGCCGACCGCTCGACGACGATTATCAGGGCTTCCTGGGTTTGCTCGCCGGGCAAGTCGGCGCCGCGATCTCCGCCGCCCGTGCCTACGAGGAAGAGCGGCGACGCGCGGAGTCGCTCGCCGAGCTCGACGGCGCCAAGACCACGTTCTTTTCCAACGTCAGCCACGAGTTTCGCACCCCGCTCACGCTGATGCTTGGCCAGGTGCGCGAGGTGCTCGACGAGACCGAGGGCGGGCTCTCGGCCCTCGACCGCGAGCGGCTGGAGGTCGCCCACCGCAACGCGATCCGGCTCCAGAAGCTGGTCAACGCGCTGCTCGACTTCTCCCGAATCGAGGCGGGCCGGGTGCGGGCCGCGTGCGAGCCGGTGGACCTCTCGGCGCTGACGGCCGACCTGGCCGCCAACTTCCGCTCGGCCTGCGAGCGCGCCGGGATTCGGCTGGAGGTGGATTGTCCACCACTCTCCGGCCCTGTCCAGGTCGATCGCGAGATGTGGGAGAAGATCGTCCTGAACCTGGTCTCCAACGCCTTCAAGTTCACACTCGAGGGAACGATCCGGGTCGTGCTCCGCGAGTCGATCGATACGGTGGAGCTTTCGGTGATCGACACCGGGGCCGGCATTCCGACCGACCAGATGCCCCATCTTTTTGAGCGATTTCACCGAGTCGAAGGAGCGCGCGGGCGGACGCAGGAGGGATCCGGGATCGGCCTGGCTCTTGTCCGCGAGCTGGCCCGGCTCCATGGCGGCGACGTTCGGGCCGAGAGCCAGCCAGGCCGCGGATCGACGTTCGTCGTGACCATTCCCAGGGGCGTCTCATCCCGGCCCGACAGCCGAACCTTCACCGAGGGCACCCACACCTCAACCGCGACAAGTGCAGATTCATTTATTGATGAGGCACTCCGATGGCTTCCCCTCGGGGATGATCCGACGGACGTCGACCGCGTTGGCGCCGTTCCCGAGCTGGTCGCCGGGCCGGAGGAGCTGCGGCCCCGGATTCTTCTTGCCGACGACAACGCCGACATGCGCGATTACCTCCGGCACCTGCTCGACCGCCATTACGAGGTCCGCGCCGTCGCCGATGGCCTGGCGGCGCTTCAGGCGGCGCGCGAGGAGCCGCCCGACCTGATCCTTGCGGATGTGATGATGCCTGGCCTCGACGGATTCGGCCTGCTCCGCGAGCTACGCGCCGACGACCGAACCCGAGAGCTCACCGTGCTGCTCCTCTCGGCCCGCGCCGGCGAGGAGGCGCGAGTCGAGGGTCTGGAGGCCGGCGCCGACGACTATTTGACCAAGCCGATCGGCGCCCGGGAACTGCGGGTTCGCGTGGCCTCGCAGCTTGAGCGTGTTCGGCTTCGTCGCCGCGCCGAGCAGGAGCGACGTCGCGGCGACGAGCGTGCCCGCGCCATCCTGGAAAGCATCACCGACGCCTTCTTCGCGCTCGACGGCGATTGGCGGTTTACCTACGTCAATCGACAGGCCCAGCGCCTGCTCGACCGGCGGCCCGACCAACTTCTCGGCCGGTCCATCTGGGAGGAATACGCCGGCCTGGTCGGCACCGAATTCGAGCGGGTTTACCGAGGCGTCGCCCATCGCCAGACGCCGATGTCGCTGACCTCGTACTACGCCGATCACGACCGATGGTACGAGGTCCACGTCTATCCGGCCGTCGAGGGGATCACGGTCTACTTCCGCGACGCCTCGGAGCGGATTCGGACCGCCGAGGAGCGCGAGCGGCTCGTCCGCGATCTTCGCGAGGCCGATCGCCGCAAGGATGAGTTTCTCGCGATGCTCGGTCACGAGCTGCGCAATCCCCTGGCCCCGATCCAGAACGCCGTGCATATCCTCAAGATGGCCGGCACCCCGAGCGAGACGCTAGCCGAGGTCCGCGACATGATCGACCGCCAGGTCCATCACCTCTCGCGGCTGGTCGACGATCTGCTCGACGTCAGCCGGATCATGCGGGGGATTGTCGAGCTTCGGACCGAATCGCTCGACCTGGCCTCGGTCGTCGACCGTGCGATCGAGACAGCCCGGCCCTTCATCGACGCCCAGCGCCACAAGCTTTCCCTTCGAATGCCCGCCGGAAAGGTCGGCATCCAGGGAGACCGGGTTCGGCTGGCGCAGGTTCTGGCGAACCTGCTGAACAACGCGGCGAAGTACACGCCGCCCGGCGGCCGGATCGAGCTGGAGGCCCGTCGAGAGAACGCCGAGATCGTCGTCACGGTGCGCGACAACGGCTCGGGGATCGCGCCCGAGATGCTGCCGAAGGTGTTCGATCTGTTCGTTCAGGCCGACCGGACCCTCGACCGCTCGCAGGGCGGCCTCGGCATCGGGCTCACGCTGGTGAAGCGGCTGGTCGCCCTGCACGGTGGGCGAGTCGGCGTTCGGAGCGACGGCATCGGCCGAGGGGCGGAGTTCACCGTTCATCTCCCGGCGCCCGAAACTGTTACCCCGGGTGTCGGCCCGGGTCTGGCCGACGCCTCGACCGGCTCCGAGAACGCCCAGATGTCGCTCCGCGTGGTCGTGGTCGACGACAACGACGACAACGCTCGAAGCCTCGCGATGCTTCTCGGCTTGATGGGGCACGACGTGCGAATCGCCAGCGACGGGCCCTCGGCGCTGGCCGAGGTCGAGACGCACCGGCCGCACCTGGTCCTGCTCGATATCGGTCTGCCCGGGATGGACGGCTACGAGGTCGCCGCCCGGCTCCGCGACCGCGACGGACCCGGCGCGACGGTTGTCGTCGCGATGACCGGGTACGGACAGCCCGAGGACCGACGCCGGACCGAACGCGCCGGCTTCGACGGCCACCTGGTCAAACCGGTTGACCCCGCCTTGCTCGGCGAATGGCTGGAGCGGGTCGCCTCGGGCGCCTCGAAGTAGAGGGCGCCGGGGCTATCCGGAATGCAAAAAGGCCGGCCGACCCCTCTTCCATCCGAGGAGCCGGCCGGCCCGCGATCTCCGCGCGATCGGCCCAATCAATACTGATCGGAGCTAATGGTCTCGCCGCCGTTGCACGTCGAAAGGGCGTTGAAGACCGGGATCGACGTGACGCCGCCAGTGACGTAACCGCCGCTCACGAGCCCAACCATGTAGGTGTTATAACCGATATAGGCAACACCGGTGGGCGTGGAGTTGGGTCCACTGGATGGGAACGTCTGGATGCTCTCCTTGAGGAACCGGACCGAGCCGTCGGCCATCCCGACATTGGCCCCGCCCGGGTGGAAGCTCGAAACCGAACTCGACATCACCAGCGCATTGCCCGGAACGTAGTCGCTGATGTAGTAGGTCTGGGTCACGGGGTAGTGCTTCTGGGGATTGACGCCGTACAGGCTGGAAACGACGCCCGACTCGCCGATGTTGTAACCGGAGAAAGCCCAGATGTTGTAGCCGGTCTGACCGCGGGAAACAGGGATCAGCCCATTGGCGATCTCCCCCAGGGCGATGGTGTTGCTCGTCCCGTCGGTGATCGAGGCCAACGTGTTCGAGTACTGATAGGCAAAGACGCCGTTGCCGTTTTGCTGAGCGGCCGTCACCTTGGCGTTGCTGTTGAACGTCGCGGCGGGGCCGCTCGGCGTGCCGAACGCTGAATTCAGCCAGATCCCCATGCAGACACCGTAGCTGCTCCGGTAGACCGTTTGCGTTGGGGAGATGTACGTTCCGAAATTGGAACCCGATCCGGCCGGAGCACCCATCGAGATCGTCGGATCGCTCGGGCACCAGAGCGAGGCAATCCCCGAGGCGAGGACCGTCCGATTCCCCAGGTCGAACGAGCCGATGCTGTAGTTGTACGCATTCCCCATCGCCGTCTGCTCGAAGTACGGGAGCAGCGCCACGAAAGCCGTCGAGCCGGCGTACCAGGTTCCACCGGCGCCGCCATAACCAATCGATGGCCCCTGATACATCGCCATCGGATAGGCTCCATTGGCGCTCTCGTAGTTCGCGACCGACAGGCCAACCTGCTTGAGGTTGTTTGTGCACTGCGACCGCCGGGCAGCCTCGCGCGCGGCCTGCACCGCCGGTAAGAGCAACGCGATCAGCACCGCAATGATCGCAATCACCACCAGAAGCTCGATCAGCGTGAAGCCGCGGAGCCTCGGTCGAGATGATAACACTGTATTTCTCATGACATCACTTCCTGCTGGATTGGGGCAAAATGGATGATACGAGGAGTCTGGAAGAAGTCCGGTCCGAACGCCGAAAAGAGGGCGGCCGGGTCTCCATCGCGCGGTGACATCCGTTGTCAGGCGCGGGAGGGAATCATCGAGGCGTCAACGGCGAGCGGGGAAGAGGTTGGAGGAATCGCGAACGCCGACGGCTCGTCTCGATGGTTCTTACTTTGTCTTGACCGGCTCGACCTTCTGCATGGCCGGACCACCGTCGGCCGTCGCCGGGGCCTTGGGCTTGCTCGTGAGGTCGATGGTCGGCTGTGCGGAGCCGCCGGTGCCGCCCTCGCAACCCAGGGAGACCATCAACGCCCCCGCGAAGAGGCCGGCCATTGCGAATCGAAACCCGTTCGGAATCATCAAAGGAAGCTCCTGTTGGAATGAAGCGAGGAAGGCGGAGGTCAACGCAAGCGCTGGAATGCCCGGAATGGCGTTCCGAATTCCTGCCCATGACGGGGCCGGCGAAGAACCAGAGGCGTATCCGGCGCTTTCCTGGCGGGAATCGTTGGTGCGATCGAGGATCGCCATCGACGATCGGTCCATGGCCCGGATGAGGGGATTATCCGAGCGTTCGCAATCCAGGCGGGTGGAGACTCATGCCGAAAGGAGGGAGTCCAGGTGTCCGGATCGTGGCCAGCATGAGACCTATATTATTAAGCGAAGTTCCCAGTTTGCCTGCAACCCCTTTTTTATGAGAATCCGGGGATTTCTGCCGGCCGGGGAGTTGTCGCGAGACGGGCAGGCCCGTCTGGCGGGCGAGGGCGCGGAACGACGGCGGGTATCGATCCGCTTCCCGGACGGGTTCAGGCGCGTTAAATTTGTGGAGAATCCCGGCGCGGTCCGGGGTGATCGCGGGACGGCCCGAGGGAGGCATCGACCATGCGGACGACCGGAGTTCGGGCGGCGGCGGCCTGGGGCGATGATACCTTCCTCCCCGTGAGCCGGCGGACGCTCCTTTGTCGGATCGGTGGCGGCTTCGGCGCGCTCGGCCTGGGAAGCGTTCTGGCCGATGCCGGACTTCTGGCCGCCACGCCCACGCCGGGCAAGGCGACCATCCCCACCGACCCAATGGCGCCCCGCCCACCCCATTTCGCGCCCAGGGCCAAACACGTCATCTTTCTCTTCATGAACGGCGGACCGAGCCACGTCGACACCTTCGACCCCAAGCCGGCCCTCCAGAAGTACTCCGGCCAGGCCCCACCCGCCTCGATCGTCACCGGTCGAAGCCTGCGCGGGAAGCTGATGCCCTCGCCGTTTACCTCGACGCCCCGGGGTGCCAGCGGCATCGAGGTCTCCGAGCTGTTCCCTCATCTCGCCGCTCACGTGGATGACCTCTGCGTGATTCGTTCGCTCTATACCGACAACCCGAATCACGAGCCGTCGCTCCTGATGATGAACTCCGGCAACATGCAGCCGATCCGTCCAAGCCTTGGCTCGTGGCTGGTCTTCGGCCTGGGAACGGAGAACCGCAACTTGCCGGGGTTCGTGGTCCTCTGCCCGGGGAAGCCGGTGGTCGGCCCGCAGTTGTGGAGCAGCAGCTTCCTGCCGGGGATCTACCAGGGAACGCATATCCGCAACGACGTCCTCGACCCCGACCGAATCATCCGCGACGTCGCCAATCGCCACCTTCCCCGCGCCGTCCAGCGCGAGCAGGTCGACCTGATCCAGGCGCTCAACCACGAACACCTCGAAGCCCGGGGCCGAGACGAGGCGCTCGAGGCACGTGTGGCCTCGCTGGAGATGGCCTTCCGGATGCAGTTCGAGGCACGCGAGGCGTTTGACCTGGCCCGCGAACCGTCGGAAAACCGGGCACGCTACGGCGAGGGCGAGTTCGCCGGCGCCTGCCTGATCGCGCGCCGACTGGTCGAGCGGGGCGTCCGGATGGTGCAGGTCTATTACGGGAACGGCCAGCCCTGGGACGATCACACCGACATCGAAAACCACCGCCGTCACGCCGGGCGAAGCGACCGCCCGATCGCCGCGCTGATCGCCGATCTGAAGGCCCGCGGCCTGCTCGACGAGACGCTGATCCTCTGGGGCGGCGAGTTCGGCCGAACCCCCTACTCTCAGGGTGCGAAGGGCCGCGACCACCACAGCCTCGGCTTCTCGATGTGGATGGCCGGCGGCGGCGTGAAGGGGGGATACGTCCACGGCGCCACCGACGAGCTGGGGATGCAGGCCGTCGAGGATCGGATGCACGTCCACGACCTGCACGCGACGATCCTGCACCTGATGGGCCTGAACCACGAGCGGCTGACGTTCCGCTACAGCGGACGCGACTTCCGACTCACCGACATCAGCGGACGCGTCGCACAGGAGATTCTGGCGTGAGGCGAGGCGGGAGTGCTTTCGCACCGAAACGGGCAGGCTCAATCGACAATCCATTCTATCTTTATGCTTCGAAATTCCCCGGCCCGCGTCGAGTGGCGCGGGCCAGGGCGGTCTGAACCGAACGATCAGCCGCTGTCCTTACCCCAGAGGACGGTTCGGAGCCGGACGCCGCCGGAGTTCTCCGAATCGAGGACGCCCTCATGGAACCATCGCGTCCATCCCCGCGGTCGGCGACGCTCGCGGCGGATGCCATACATCTTGCGGCGCTGCTTGGAGCTCATGGTAGCCTCCTTCGGATAGGGGCTGACGAGGACAGGTAGATCAACGATCTCCTCCTAAAGCAACAGGAGTACCAGGCCGCGATTTCTCGCCCAAAATTCGCGAAATCGGCCCGAATTTCGCGCCGTAACTCGTGTGCTGGATCGGTGATGGAGTTGTTTCGCGACACGATGTCGCGGCGCTGCGACACGCCTCCGCCGGGGAAGGTCTTACGCTCGGTTTGTAAGCATGACCGCGACGCGGGCGGGCATCGAGGTTTCGGACGATGGTCCGAGGTTACGGGCCTTGATCCAGGCGGTGCCGAGGATCGGGGATTTCCGACGTGATGGGTCCGCGATAGACTCGTCGGGACCGAGGATGTTCGCGGGCAACCGTGTCCGCGCTCCCTCTTGAAATCGAGGGAGATCCCAGCAAGGGGGATGATTCGATGGCCTCCTGGGTCGGCGGTCTCTGGGCTCTGATCATCGCCTGGTTGCGGGGCCTCGACGCCACGAGCGTGCTTTCCTTCCTTGGCGAGAAGCTTCTGGAGGGAACCTTCCAGGCGGTCGCCGTGGTGGTGATCGGCTGGCTGGTTCTGTATCGGCAGTGGCGGCAGATCACCCAGGGCCGATCGGACCAGGTGATTTTCTCCGCGAATCTGCTGAAGCCGATCGATGGCCCTGGCGAAACGCGACACCTGCTCCAGCTCCGGACGGTCCTGCCGCCGAGGACCGTCGACCAGCTTCTGGACAACGTGGCGCTTCGTCGTCAGATGCGACGGCTTGCCGAGGCCTCCTCACTTGCCGACCCGATGCTCGCGACCGAAGGCACCGCCGGGTTCGAGATCGTCAACGACGTGACGAACAGTGTGGCGGGCGAGCTGGCGGCCTCGCCCTTCCCGCGCGAGCCCTGGCTGATGGCGGTCACCTGCGAGGACCGCAAGGTTGTCCGAAAGTGCTGCATCCGGGTACTGCTGATCCGCCGCGCCGATATCGATCGACTGGCGTCGTGGGAATGGTGTCGCGACCATCTCCTCGTCGAGCAGTGGTATCACTTCTGGCGGATTGTCACGCTCCACCAGATCGCGCTGCGTTACCGAGAGGAGCGAGAGGAGCAGGAACAGGCGCGGGCCCAGGACATCCGCCAGAACCGCCTGCCGCTGGTCGATTCGCAGGCCCACCACCCGAGGGTCCGGGTGCTCTCGCTGGGGATCAACGCGAACGAGCCGATCCTCGAGACGCCGCAGCCGGTTGACTGGAATCGTTACCTGCCAGAGGTCGCCAGGGTGGGGCTGGCGTTGCCCGGTCGGGCGTCGGGATCGTGATGGCGGACGGCGAAAAGGAGATGCGGCGAAGAGGGGACGCACACGAATTTGAGCGTCAGGATGTGTACGATCCCATTGACCTACATAAGCGCCCCGAGTCGCGCGTCATGCACCTGGACGCCCTTGACCGCGTGGGCGACGAGCAAACGTCGCCAGGTCTGGTACGCTGCCTGGTTGTCGGGCAGGACGCAAAAGAGACGCTCAATGATGCGCGGTCGCCGGTCGGGTTCGGCGATCGGGAGTCCGAATCCACCGCGGGCCGAGGTCGGACGCGTACAGACATTCCAGAACTCCGCCAGATACTGGGCGGCCGTGACCAGGGTGCCGCCGCCACTTCGGAGCGTGCGTACCGCTCCGCGAATGGCCGCGTGCTGGGGGGCGCTCGGCTCGAGGAACCGGAGGAGGAGACCGGAATCGACGAGGACGAGCATCAATCGTGCTCGTCGTAGATGTCCGCCCGCGAGAAGTCAGTGGGCAGGTGCGGAAGCGGGGGCCCGGACGCCAGCTCGTCGAGAAGGGTTTCAAACTCGACGTCGGAGAGCGCGGGGACCTGGTCCAGGCCAAGTCCGGGAGCCGCTGCACCCGGGCCGCGCTCCGGACGGGACGCGTCCTCCTCGATGAGCCCGCGAACGTACTCCTCGACCGCTCGCCCATGGCGCGATGCGCGTTCCCTGAGCCGCCGTTCGAGGTCATCCGGTCGATCAGCGGTGAGGGTCATCGGTTTCCCCGCTCGGGGTTTCGGGTCCTCGCGCCATCAACGGATCCTACCGCGTGATGGTCTCCCCTTGCCATCGCCTCCCGCCGTCGAAGGCTCCCGCCGGCGGGCCGGGACGGACCAGCAACGCGTTACAACTCCCCCTTCACACCCAGATCGTGGAAGTCCTGAACGACCTTCTCCTGGTTCTCCAGCAGCCAGTCGATGGTCGGCTCGCGACGCATTGCCTTGAAAGGGGAATACTGGGATATGGCGAACAACGACAAGCGTCCGATTCGCGGTTCGACCGGGGCCCATCGGGGCGAGAGGGGCACGCGGTCATCCGACCTGAACGAGCGGGGCCTCTGTTCGCTCGCCGTTGCCGCGATTTCGCCCCGCTACTCGTCGCTCACATCTCGGGGCTTGAGCGCGGGTTGTCCTGGCCCGCGGACCCTGAGGATGCGGACCTCGTCGTTCGCCACGGTGAAGACGGCGCGATACGTGCGCCCTGCTCTCGTGCGGAAGGCGATGGACCGAATCTCGATGTCGAATGAGCCGGATTCCGGAGCCAGGGGAGCGATGAAGGGGTTGGTCTCCAGCGCCGCCGCGGCCTTCTCGAACTGGTCGAGCCATCGCTGCGCACCCTCGGCCGATCTCTCGGCGATCCAGTCGTAGATGCTCGCGACGTCGCGACGGGCCCGGGCCAGGACGATGACATGATACTTCATGCGGAGGTTCTTCGCCCGGCGCGGAATTCCGCGAGGAATTCTCGCAGTGGTTGACCGCCGTCGCCGGCGCTCATGTCGTCAACCGCCTCGCGGATGGCCTCCACCTCGGCTTCCGACTCATGCTCCGGAGGATTCTGGGCACGCCAGAGGTCGAGACATTCCTCGGGACTCAACGGCGAGTCGCCGTGGGCGAGATGGTCGGCGAGGAAGCGGTGGAAGGACTCGAGTTCGCTCATGACCTTGACTTCCTCTCGCGAGGTCTCCATGGACATCTCATAGAGTTAGCTGTTGATGCATCGTGGATCAATCACGGTCGGCGAAGCTCGGCACCCGAGAACCGGCCCAGGGAAAAGGGATTTCGCCCGTCCCGAGAGCCGTTCGACAGGAGTCCTCCCGAGGCGCCTCTCCGGGCATGCGGCTAAAGTTCCCCCTTGACCCCCAGGTCGTGGAAGTAGTGGGTGACCTTCTCCTGGTGCTCCAGGAGCCAGTCGATGGTCGGCTCGCGGCGCATCGCCTTGCGGATCACCTTGGCCGTCGCCTCGCGGTGGACGTCGAAGAGCGCCTTGTGGTCGACTTCCTTATGGTCCAGCACGGCCGGATCCAGCCAGACCGAATAGATGATCCCCAGGTCGTCGACCTTCTCGCGGGGGATCTCGCCGGCGCGGACCGCGTCGAGGACGCCGTGCGCGATCGCCGCCTGCACCGTCCCCATCAGGATGTTCGTGTACTTCCCGCTCTTGACCGTGACCTTGCTCACCATCACCGTCGCCGGCTTCACCTGGACGTCGCTTGCCAGGATCGCGAAGACCCGCGAATGACCCTTCACCTGGTCGCCGATCAGGTTCGCCATCGCCTGGCCGACCGGTCCGTCGAGTTCGCCGATCACCACCTCCGGCTCGGCGCACAGGTAATCCTCAGCGCCCTCGACCAGAGCTTCGCCCGTCCGCAAAACGATCCGCTCGCTCATCGATCCGCTCCGCCTCGCCTGGACTTTACCTCGGCATCAGCCGGCCGCCTGGATCCCGCCCGAGGATCGTCGCCGGTCTGTTTTCACCCGACAGCCCGATAGTATGACCGCCCGCCCCTCCACTTGAAAACCGCCCGCCACCCCATCTGACCCAATCCCAACGACCCCCTGTCCGGATTGCCGACACCACGCACTTGTCGCCCGCCGAGATTCGTCCTACCATGGGCAATGCTAAGTTCGGATGAAGGAGCCATGGAGGAATGACGGAGGTCCGGGCACGGGCGCCCGGCGAGAAGTCCCCTTTGAGACGAGGCGTCCCATCACGTCGGCGGCCCGCCAGCTTGCCCACGCGTCCACGAACGAGGCTGAAGTGATCGTCCAGCGAACCCGCGAACCCGGCCCCAAGTTCAAGCCGTTCTCCCTCGGCCTGGGCCTCACCGCCCCCTGGCTCCAGAAACCGCCCACTCCCGACCTCCGGCGGTCTCACTTCAACGCCCGCGAGCAGGCCATCGTCGAGCGGATCAAGCAGCTCAAAAGAGAGGCCGGCTCCCACTCCCCCAGCGCCTGGACGCTCGCCAAGCAGGTTCCTGAACTTCGTCTCAAGGTCGACGCCTGCTTCCTCTCCAATCCCTACGCCACCAACCTCTTCCTCGGTCACCTCCACCGCGAGGTCATCCGACCCAAACGGCTCCGCGCTCTGCTCGAGCTCTATCCCTCGCAGAACCGCGTGATCGCCAACAAACTCGCACCCGTCCTTGGCCTCGATCCCGACTCCCTCTTCATCGGCAACGGCGCCATCG
The DNA here is from genome assembly GCA_027449865.1 of Planctomycetales bacterium. GTDB lineage: Bacteria > Planctomycetota > Planctomycetia > Isosphaerales > Isosphaeraceae > JAKAUH01. Next base: position 9,885 of record DAIDKV010000018.1, on the reverse strand, counting down.
AGATCATCCAGGCCATTCTCCACCGATTGACCGACCGAAAAATCCTGGTCAACCTTCCGACTTTCTCGGCCTATTACGAGTTTGCCCGGCCCGAGACGCAGGTGGTCTTCAACGTCCTGCGGAAGGAAGAGGATTTCCGGTTCGATCCGGTTCGCTATCTCGAGATCGTTCGTCGTGAGCGGCCGGACACGGTGGTGCTGATCAACCCCAATAACCCCGATGGCGGCTACATCGCTCACGCCACAATGCTCTGGCTGCTCGAAGAACTCCGAGACGTCCCGAACGTGATCGTCGACGAGAGCTTCATCCACTTCGCCACCGAGGGGATCGGCTACACCTATCGGAGCGTCGCCGACGAGGTCCGGCGCCATCCGAATCTGATCGTGGTCAAGAGCATGTCCAAGGATTTCGGTGTCGCCGGCATCCGGGCCGGTTACGCCGTGATGGACCCAGACCGGGTCAGGGCCCTGCTCGATAACGGCTTTCTCTGGAATTCCTCGGGCCTGGCCGAATACTTCTTCGACCTCTACTCGCGGCCCGACTTCCAGGAACGTTACGAGCGCGAGCGTGTCCGATTCATCCGGAACTCCCGCCGTTTCTTCGCGGCGCTCCGACGCACCGAGGGCCTGCGCGTCTACCCCACCCAGGCGAATTTCGCCCTCGTCGAGCTACAAAACGGCCTGAGCGCCGAGGACCTCGTCTGGCGGATGCTCGTCCGACGCGGGATCTATACCCGAACCTGCGACGACAAGCGCGGCCTCGAGCCCGGCCGATTCCTTCGGATCGCCGCGCGCAACCGGCCCGAAAACCGGTACATCATCCGCTCTCTTCGTCGGATGATGGTCTGATCGAATCGGGACGTTTTGTTGATTTTCAAGGGTTCGAGGCGGCCGGAGAGCGTCCACCGAGGGAAGCGCATCGAACGCGGGATTTGCCCACGGGCCAGCACTTTCCTCGGTTCGCGAATCACATCCCCAGTCCGCCTGGATCGATCGAGGCGCCCGCCTCGACGACAGCCTTGAATCGGGCGAGATCCTCGGCGACCTGGGCGTTGGGATCGTCGCCGAGGAGTCGGGCGACCGCGGCGCCTGCCTGACCGCCTGGAGGCTCGTAGTTGATCGAGACGTGGACGTCAGTCCCTTGACCGTCGACCGATGGCCGGAATCGAACGGAGCCGGCACAGTCGACCTGCGAGCCCGCCACCGATCGCCATGCGATCAGTTCATTCGGCCGCTCGACGAAGACCTCGGCGTCCCACTCGATGGGCGTTCCCATCGGGCCGCGTGCGACCCAGTGCGAGAGGTTCGGGCCGGTCTCGTGAACGCTCTCCAGGTGAGCCATGAATCTCGGGAAGTTCGCGAAATTCCGCCAGAACGCGTAAACCTCGCCGATGGGGCGCTCCACCGTGATCCCTCGCGTCACCAGGATGCCGTGATGCGCCCCTTTCGCCCACTTCACGGCCGGGTTTCGACCGCCGAGGGTGCTCATGCCGAGCCGCTGGTAGAGCTCGCAATGGCCAGTCGCGCCCCGGTAGATCAGAGCACCGCCGACGGCCGCCCAGGCCAACCCGCCGAGGGAGCGCTCCTTCAGCCCGCCCACGACCATCGCGGCCCCGACGATCCCGCTCAGCCAGCGCTCGGCCTCGCCGACGTTCTCGGAACGTCCAGGGTCTGTTCGCCTCGCTGATGTCTGAAGTCGCTCCGCGGCGGAGAATGTGGACATGTTACCTCCCCTGGATCTCGTTCGAGGATCAAAACCGGGCCGGATGCCTGGCCCGGCCCTCGGCGGGCAAGGTCGCAAACCTCGTGCCCCGCGTCCTCGCGAATGATGGTCTCACCGCTGGCGGCATTCCCTTTGCTTGGGGAGTCGGGATGTTGTCTCGATTGGGAGAGACCCTATTTGCCAGGCGGCAGAGGAGCGTTCCATGTCCAGGAGGAATCATTCGAAACGGGCGCATGCCCCGTACGAGCAGGGTTACCCAGGTATCGGCTATGCCGAGGAATACGGAGATCGGCCCGGCCATGACGGCGGCCATCCGGGCGAGGGAGCGGCCGGGAGCTGGGGGGATGTCGGACAGATGGTCTCGAATCGCCCGCACTCCTCGATGATGGCGGCCTTCGGCGTCGGGTTCGGGCTCGGACTGCTCGTCACCCTGCTGCTCGACCGCGAGAAAGAAAGCTGGTTCGACCGGCACGCGCCGGAGTCGATGCGCGACCTGCCGGGGCGATTCGACCACGCCCGTCATCGCCTGGGCGACTCGCTCGCCGGCTCGTGGGACCAGGCCCGCCATCGCATTTCCGAGAGCGTCTCGGGCCCGCTTGAGCGGGCCGGCGAGGCCATCGCCTCCTACGTGCCACGGTCGTGGACGTCGCGCTGATCGTTGAGGCGGATCCACCGAAGTGTCACCAGGCCCGGCCCGGCATCCCCGGCCGGGCCATTTTCTTGCGCGGGGGGACGCCGGCCGCGGCAGGACCGGCAGAGGCTCGGATCGATCTCGGCCGACTCTCGCCAGGATCGAGAAGGGCGCAAGAAAAGCTCCCGCGACTCGGCGAGCGAGACGCGGGAGCCTGGATGTTTTCTGGAGGCATGCCTCCGAATCCGGTCAGGGCTGGACAGTCGTCGGGGCCGCGACGGGCGCGGGCTGGACAATCGTTCCGGGAACCACGCTGTTCGTGGTCGGTGCCGTGGCGCTCTGGATCTGCCGGATCGGCGCGTTGGGAGCGTCGGGCATCATCATGCGACGATACTGGTCGAGGATCACCTGCTGCGCCCGCTGGAGTTCCTGAAGCGAGAGCTGCTGGTCGTTGTTGGCGTCGAGGACGCGGAACGCGGCGTGAGCCGGGCCGGTGAGTGCCTTGTCGAACTCGGCCACGCTGATCGCGCCGTTCCGATCGGTGTCGGCGGTGGTGAAGGCGACCTGGGTCGCGGTGCGCGCCATTTCGAGGGCCGCGGTATTCAGTTCCACGGGGCTGATCTGGCCGTCGTTGTTGGCATCAGAGACCTGGAAGAGCATTTGCACGGCCTGCTGAACGGCCTGGCGAAGCTCTGTGGCTTCGATCTTCTGGTTCTTGTTCGAGTCGAGCATGTTGCCAACCGCCTGGATCGGATTGGTGGCAATATTCTGAGCCAGGCGGCCCGCCGGGTTGTCGTTGCCCGTTGGCGAGGAGCTGGGATGGCCGATCTCGCCCTGCTGCGGCTTGGTGCGCTCGAAGAGGTATCGCGTGAGCGGCTGCTGGCGGAAGAGCTGCTCGCGGGCGGCCTGGGCCTCTTGCGGCTCGAGAACGCCATCGCCGTTCTGATCGGCGCGGAAGAAGAAGCCGCCAACCAGCAGGTTGCCGACGTCGGTGGCCTCCTTCTGCGAGATCTGGCCGTTGTTATCGGTGTCGGCCATCTTGAAGAGCATCTTCAGCGTGTCTTGCAGGTCGCGGGGGCTATCGATCGGTCCCGGCAGGTCGCCCGCCGGCCGCGACTGAGCCATCGCACCAACCGGCCAAAGTCCCGACAAACCGAGAGCCACCGCCGCCGTCATCATCAATTGAAACTTCATATCATCCCTCCAGCAAGAATGTCACTGTTCCTGGCTCATCCTGGCCTTGAGCGCAAGCGGCCCTACCGGCCAGACCACGCCATCCGGCCCCGTGGTCCCTGGCCGCTTCGAGTTCGGCCTGATTCTGCAAGATGGGTGCCACCGTGGCGGTTTGGCGGCCTCAAAAGCCTCATCGGAACGCGATTCGGACGAGGATGGTCTTGCTGGCTGGCGCTCTGGGCAGTTCAGATCAAGCGGGTGGACATGAAAGGGATGAGTAGGTGAACGAGAGGCACGCGGCCCGGCGCTCCCTGAGCGTTGGCGTTCCGGGCGGCGTGCACTGGCCTGCGCGGGGGGTTTATCGGCAGGCCTTGAGGAAGGCGATGAGGTCGGCGAGTTCCTGGGGCGTAAGTTGACGGTCGAGACCGGCGGGCATCACCGAGACCGTACCGGGGCGCATTTCCTCGATGGTGGTTCGGGAGACGCGGACCTCCTGGTTAGGGCCGGTCGCGAGGCGGATCTCGTCGGCGTCCTCGCCTCGGATCAGGCCGTTGTAGACCTTGCCGTCCTGGGTCGCGATCGCGACGGGTTCGAAGCTCCGGACCAGGCTGGCGCTGGGGAAGAGAATGGATTCCAGGAGGTCGCGGTCGGATCGAACCGAGCCGATTCGGGTGAGGTCGGGGCCCACGTTCCCGCCGCGGTATCCGATGGCGTGGCAGGCGTAACAGGCGGCCTTCTCGCTGTGGAAGACGATCTGTCCTCGGCGGACATCACCGGCGGCAAGAGTCGCGAGCCGCTGTTCGAGTTGCTCGCGTTGCTGAGCCGCCCCGGCTTCGAGCCGGGCGTAGAGCTTGGACTGGGCCCGCGTCCGGACCGATTCGGGATACTTCGTCAGCCGCGTCCGAATCGCCTCGGCCCGGAGGCCCGAGAGCGCCGGCGATTGGGCGAGGACATCGACCAGTCGGACGCCGACGGCCTCGTTGGTGGATTGTTCGAAGGCCGAGAGCAACCGGTCGGCCTCGACGGGGCCTGCGCCGGCCATCGACTCGGCGACCCGTGCGAGCTGCTCGTTCGAGAGTCTTGCCCGCGCGAGGACATCGGCCGCGGTGGTCCGGTCGGCGACCGGACGGTCGGTGTCGATCTGGTCGAGCAGGAAGTCGAGGACCGCGGGCGTTGGGCGGTCAAGGCCGCCGGGTATCGCCGCCAGGGCGTCGAGCCGGAGGGTGGTCGGATTGGCGGCATCATCGGCCAGGCGGAGCAACCGGTCGGCCATCGCCTGGGCCGGTCTCGATCCGCGCGCGACGGGAAGCGAGCGGGCCGTCGTGACCACGGCCGCGATCAGGCTCGGATCCTTGCTGTCGAGCACGGTCGACATCGCCTCGATCCATCTGGTTGGGACATCGCCCGGCTTTCTCGACGAACTCGCCAGGGCCGAGAGGCAGATGCGCCGGACGTCGGGGGTTGAGGCGGGATCGGCGAGTCGATCGGCCAGGAGTCGGGCGATCGGTTCGGAGCCGGCGTATCGCCCGAGCTGGCGGGCGAGCTCGGCACGATCGGAGGCCGGCAGGGCGCGGGTCGCCAGCCGATCGCCGAGGACACCGGCCAGTTCGCCGGCCCATTCGGGATGCCGCCCAACGATCCACGAGGCCGCTTCCTTGAGGATCGGACGGTCCGAGGAGAGCAGCGCCGCGACTCGCCTCGGTTCGATCCGTCCGCCTTCCATCTGATCGAGCGCGATCAGGGCCGCTCGGATTGTGCGTGGGTCGGTTTCGTCGAGACCTCGGCGGGTGGCGTCGGGGGCCTCGATCTCGATCAGGGCATAGGTGATCGAGTGCTCCATGATCCGATCGGGTGCCTCGCGAACGGCCGCGAGCAGCGCCGGGACCGCCGCCGCATCGCCGATCCGCCCGAGGGCCTCGGCCGAGGCCCGAGCGACCGCGGGCGAATCGTCGCGGAGCAGGCCGATAAGTTTCGAGGCGGCCTGGCGATCGCGCCAGAGTCCGGCGGCGTGCGTCGCGACCTGTCGGACCGCGGGAGAGGGATCTTCCAGGGCCTCGCGGACGACGGCCCTCGCCTGGGGGTTATCGATCCGGCAGGCGGCCCAGACGAGGTCGGCTCGTCCGCGATCGCCTCGAGGCCCGGAGTGGTTGCGGAGCCGGGCCGCGATTGCCGGAAGGGCTGGCTCGCCCCGCCTGGCGAGCGCGCCGATGGCCCGATCGCGGACCGCCGGCCTCGGGTCGTCGACCAGAGCGGCGAGCGGGTCATGGGCGAGCTTCGGCCAGTCGATGGCCTGACCGCGGGGGTCGTCAAGCCTGGTCGCACCGGTGCGCCGGACCCGGTAGATGGCGCCCAGGATGTCGGGCTTCTGGAGCTGAGAGCTCGGGCAGCAGAGCTTGTACCAGCCACCGGTGTTGACGATCAGCAGGCTACCGTCGGCGTCCTCGATCACATCGGTTGGGTGGAAGTCGAGGTCGGGGCTGGAGACGAAATCGTCGTCGCGGGTGGTGAAGCTGGCGCCCGAGGGCACCAGGGCATGCCGGCCGACCTTGTGAAGGTTGAAGTAGCAGGCGAAGAGGTTGTCGCGATAGGCCGGGCCAAAGGCTTCCGACTCGTAGCGGACCAGTCCGCAGGGGGCCGCTGGGCCCATGTCGAGCAGAACGGGCATCACCTCGGGACCGGTCCACTTGTGGACCGGCTCGAAAATGGGCTCGTGGATCTTGCCATAGATTCCGCCATAAATCGCATGGATCAGCCCGTCGCGGCGTCCGCCGCTGGGATGGATGAAGAAGGTGGTGGTGAAGACGCGCTCGCCGCCTGGCGTGAAGACGACATCGACCGGGTTGTCCATCCCGCCGGTCATCACGGGCTCGATCCCGGTGCCGTCGGGAAGGGCCCGGAAGATATGGGCGGCTCGTGAGGAAAACGGTGACTTGCCGGGTCGTGGATAGGTCTGCCGGGCAAAGGCCCCCTTGCACCAGTAGATCCGGCCATCGGGACCGGGATAGGGCCCGTGCAGGTCGTTGGCGCATCCGGTGAGCGTCCGCCCCCGGAACCACTCCTCGCGCCGGTCGGCCACGCCGTCGTCGTCGGTGTCGGTGAGCTTCCAGATGGAGGGAGGAGCCGCCACGTAAAGCGAGCCATCGCGCCACATGGTCCCCTCGGGGAACATCATTTTGTCGGCGAAGACCACGGAACGATCGAAAACACCGTCACGATCGGAGTCCTCCAGCCGTACGATTCGGTGCGGACGCTCTTCGAGCTGCTTCCGGACGTTGTCGTTGGACCCGGAGGAATCGGCGACGTAGAGGCGCCCGCGGTCGTCGAAGGCGGCGGTGATCGGGCGATCGATCATCGGGGCGCCCGCGGCCCGCTCGATGGTGAAGCCGTCGGGAAGCCGGAAGGCACGCCCGTCGAGCTGCGTCTCGGCCGCAGGGGCCGAGATCGAACCAACGAGCATCGCGAGGCCCAGCGCCACCATCCCGGCGCGGGCCCGGCCCCACGCCTGACGATCTTGCCGGAACGGAGGCCCATGACCTACTCGGCTCGTCATCGTACCATCGCTCCTCAAAACCTGGTCGATCGGTCCGGCGCCGTCGTTCTCGACGGGGCTCGTGCGGTCCGTCGGGTCATGTTGTCTTTTCACCACGTCCAACGCAAGGGACAGGTTTCCGGTGTTTTCCAGGGAAGAAGGATTTGGTGACGACAAGATCCGAGAAATCAACTAGGGTTCCTCTGGAGCAACACGCGAAGCCTCCAGTCGACTCCCGCGGCCGGACGTTCCGGCTGGGATCGATCGAAGTTCTCGAATTCCTCTCCCATGGAATCGAATCTGCAAGAAGAGGGTGAGAATCACCGTGCCACGAACGGAGCGATCGGCTGATCGGACGGCGTCCCGGCTCCCGGGGCGTCCGGCCCTCCCGTCTACTCGGGGCCGCTCGGTCGACCGCCAGGTGCATCGGGATCAGCGGCGCGCCGAGCGCGCCTCGGGTCGAAGTTTCGGTCAGGCCGAGGTCGTGGGCGATCGGACGTCCGGTTCCAGGCGTTGACAGGGATTCACGCCACCGGCGCCCGCTCCACGACCGTATGGTGTGGAGGGGAACGGTCATGCGGCAGGTCGGAGACACACTGGTCTGGTTGGCGTTGATCGCGATGGTGGCGGCGGTCCTTTATATCACGCCACGCGTCGCGCATTACGTTTCGTCGAGAGAAGAGGAGTCGTCTTTCGACCGTCCGGGCATCGCCTGGCAGATTCGGGCCGAGCCGTCGACGGGTCTGCCTCGCGAGGTTCGCTGAGCGGCGCCGGTCGAGACGATCGGCGTGGGGCACGCGATGCCAGCAATCGGCCCGACTGGCGGCAGCCGAGGCACTGCCGCCGGGCGGGCCGACGTCCGGAATTTCAGGCCCGAAGCGAGGCCAGGGCGGCCTCGGTCCGCTTGAGGATGTCGTCGACCTGGTCGGTCGACTCGAACCCGATGATGAAGGCGTCGACGGTTCCCAGACCGAGGACGTAGCGGAGCGAGGCGTCCTTGCGCTCGGGGGTCTTGATCCGGCCCTCGCCAAGGATCTTCATGCCGACGACGCCCTTGCCGGCATCGTGCATTTCCTGGAGGACCGAAGCAACCTCATCGGGCTTCATGGCGTCCATGATGAGGCCCTCGGGGTTGATCCGGGCGAGGTCGACCTCGACGAACGGCTCCTGGGCGGAGGTCCGAAGCGGGTCCATGCCGTGGCAGCTCGTGCCGTGGGCGCGGATGAGCTTCTCCTCCTTCGCCTTTCGGAGGTACTCCATCGCCCCAGTATGCTGCTGCTGCCAGCCCGATCGCTGCATGCAGTGCAGCAAGACGATGTCGAGGTAATCGACACCCAGCTCCATCCGATACCGCTCGATGTGGCTTTTGGCGTCGGCGAGGTTGGTGGCGTGGGTCTTGGTCTGGATCACGTAGTTCTCGCGGGGGACGCCCTTGAGGGCCTCGCGAAGGTAGACGTGCGAGCCGTACTGATCGGCCACGTCGAAGAAGCAAACGCCCCGATCCAGGGCGTGGCGGACGACACGTCGGAAGCCCTCGACACCGAGGCGTGTCTGGTTGCTGGCCTGGCCCGAGCCGTGGCTGCCGGTCCCCATCCCGACGAGTGAGACCTGGATGCCGGACTTGCCCAGCGTGACCTTGTCGGTCGGACTCTTCGGCAGAGCGCGCGCCGCGGCGGCGCGAACGGACCCCGAAACGGCCGCGCTGGCGACGGTCGCGGCGGCGGTCGCCTGGGCGAGGAAATCGCGGCGATGGAGGGGGGATTGCATCTGGTCTTGTCTCCCTTTTCGATCGTGGTCGATCGCCTCGCGACGGACGGCGAGCGGCCGGGTCCTTCGACGTGGAACGCTGCCCTGGCGCGATTTTAACCGGCCCGACGGCCTGCTACCATAGACTCGCGCGTCTTGTGTTGTGGCTGGCAAGGTCGACGGATCGGGAGGGTTGCGGGCGTGTTCACCGGACTGGTGCAGGCGATGGGACGAATCCTCCAGGCCGAGGACGAGGGAGCGGGGCGTCGACTGGTGATCGCCTGGGATGGACTGGCGACCGAAGACCCCATCGTCCTGGGGGAGAGCATCGCTGTGAATGGATGTTGCCTGACCGCGGTTAGGATCGATGGTGAGCGGTTCGAGGTCCAGGCGGGGCCCGAGACCTTGCTCCGGACTAACCTGGGCGCCCGGGGCGCCGGCGATCGAGTGAACCTGGAACGATCGCTGAAGGTCGGCGACCGGCTCGGCGGCCACTTCGTCCAGGGACACGTCGACACCGTCGCGACCCTCCGCGAGCGCAGGAGCGAGGGAGAATGGGAATTTCTCGGCTTCGCGATCGATCCGGCCTGGACCCCGCTGATGGTCCCCAAGGGCTCGATCGCCGTCGACGGCGTGAGCCTCACACTGGTTGAGGTGGATGAGGATGGTTTTTCCGTGATGCTGATCCCGCACACCCTGTCCGTCACAACACTGGGCCTGCTGCGCCCCGGCGACCCCGTGAACATCGAGACCGACATGCTCGCCCGGCACGTCCGCAAGCTGCTCGGGTCATGAGACGGAATACAGGACGAGTTTCACGCAGAGAAGAAATTTTGGAAGAGTTTCACGCAGAGACGCAGAGTTCCGCAGAGACGCGGAGAAGACCAGGGGATATGGAAAGAGTTTCACGCAGCGAAGGCCGGGGAATTCCGGAAGAGTTTCACGCAGAGACGCAGAGTTCCGCAGAGACGCAGAGAAGACCGAGGGATACAGGAAGAGTTTCACGCAGAGACGCAGAGTTCCGCAGAGACGCAGAGAAGACCGAGGGATACAGGAAGAGTTTCACGCAGCGAAGGCCGGGGAA
>DAIDKV010000017.1 GCA_027449865.1 Planctomycetales bacterium | reverse complement strand
GGGTCTGAACAACAAGGTGAAATTGGTGACGAGAAAGTCGTACGGCTTCCGGACGGCCAAGGTGGCGAGATTGGCTCTGTTGCACAATCTCGGACGGCTGCCAGAACCGGAACGCACCCACAGATTCTGCTGAGGAGCCAATTTCTTGTGGTCGGAGTGGGCCAATGTTCGAGAAACTTAGAATATTGACCAGCATCAATCCTGCGATCGTGAGATTAGATGGGATCGGGATAGCGTTGGAGGCACTCCAGGCAATCGAGATGCGAGACGGCTGCGCCGCAACGCAGGCTGCAACGTCCACCTGAACAATTGCAACCCGGCCCCGTCGATCGGAATGCGCAGGAACGGATGGACATAATTCGTTGGATCGCATTCACCAGATCGGGATTCCTCATAGAGCCCAATCCGGTCGTTTTTCCCGGGCCATCGGAGATCAAGGCGGCGTTCCGATCATTACGGTATCCCGATCGGGCACGGATGTGCTGGATCTTGATCGGGTCGGTGGGTGTCTCGGCGGCCCATTCGCAAAAAATGGACCATCGCACGCAGAGCCCGGGACAGGGACATGGCTCACAGGGGCGATCCACTGAATTCGGCTCTCGAAGATTTAGGATCGGCTGTTTGATGAAATAAAAGTGCGATCAAATGTTTACTATGCGGAGATGGCGATCGATCCCCCGATGGGATCGCTGGTGCCATTGCTAGCGGTTGGCACGGGGCTACCCGAGAGCACGAACGGGCCACCGGACAAGGGGTTTGTTCCTAAAGTAGCCGTGTCGGTGAGAGGGTTTCCACACTGGGGTGGTGGTGCCGTGATGCAGTATCGGCCCGCCGTGAAGCCGGTTGGGTCCTGGAACCAAATTGGTGTGTTAGCCTGCTGGTAGACCCAGGACCAGGAGCGTGTGATCTTGAACGTCGGGTTCTGGCTGGCGTTGCAGGTCATTTGATAGCACACTCGAACCGGTCCCTGAGAGGCCGGCTGCGCGGAACAGATGTTATTCGGGGTCGTGACTGTCGCGGAAAGTCGGGTTACCGCATGGCCTCCGAACCAGGTTGGGACGTAGATGCCGTCGGTTGAGTCGTACACGAGATCGATCGTACCCTCGGCATCGGTCAGGGTCAGGACCTGGGGGATGGCATATCCGCCGCAGCAGACCAGGCCGCTACTTTCTGCCGAGATGGTCGTCGTTCCGCCTGAGGATAGGGTCTGTAGAGCCTCGTAGACGATCGTACCACCGATCGCAATCTGAACCGTGTACGTGCCGGCAAGCAAGAATTGACAGCAGCCATCCGGGCCCGTCATGCTGGTCGCGATGTTCCGGGTTCCGGAGAGGAGTGTGATCGTGGCTCCTGGGACGGGGAGGTTTCCGCACGCCGTGACGCAGAGCCTCGTGCTGGCCATCCCGCCTCGCTCGGCGACCCATCGGCCGCCGACCGATGTGGCGACGAGCAAATCACCGGTCTCTGGGGGATGCCAAAGGACCACTACGGGGATTGTCGCCGAAACGTCCGGGTTTGGTGAAGCTACCTCTCCCTCGATTTCATTCCCGTCGAGGTCGACGGGATGCGCGAAGTAGACGTAGTTAGGCTGGTTCGGCATCTGACCGCCGTTATAGATCGAGACCAGTCGGCGGGTGGCCTGGGGCGATGAAATGTTCGATGATCGGCTGACGCCGGCTACCTGCTCCGCCTGGCGATTACGGAGGATGCGGGCCGCTCTCGCCTGCCCGCCGTCGTGTTGAGGGTGGTCCAGCGGTCGGGTCAGGCTGGGATCGAGCACAGGACTTCTGCTCGCTTTCGTCGACGTGGAGCATCGGATGGTTTCGGCTCGGCGTATCGAGCGACTAGCCGTCATAGCGGAAACACCAGCGTCCGCCGACACCATGGCAGACGACTGTGGTTCCGACAGGCGGTATCTGTGTGCCCAGGTTGATCGCGAAGGAGACGGAGCCGGTACGGGGGACATAAGCCGCCGCGGCACCCTCGGTCTCGGATCCGTCGACATCGCAGGGAACGATGGCATAGAAGGCCGACGCCGAGGTCGGATAGGTTTTCATGGTCGTCGTCTGTGCCAGCATCGCAGCCGACCCGGTGACTCCTTCGCCTCCCATTTCGTTATCCAGGTAATCGCGCCCGGCCCATTGGCGATCGCGGAGAATACGTAGGTCATTCACGATGAATTGGCTCCCTTCGCCCTCGGACGACTACGTCCTGAGGTCATGCTCAGCGCGACGGTCCGAAAGCTGGAGTGTGGTGCTCTGTCGATCACCCTCGAAGCTCCAGGAGACTCCCACGACCCAGGGATAAGTCGGCGCCTCGCCCTGATCCTGGCCGATGTTCGTCGTGAGCGAGACATCGCGGCCGGCAATCTGGTCGATACGATCGCCTACATTGTAATATGTTGTAATATAAGGAACCGTGGCAGAACCCGCGAGCGGAGGGAATTCGTGGGCGCCTCGGAGCTGGTAGGCGTGGGCCATGGCCGCGTCGGTGTCGTTGCGTGCCACGACGGGATCGGTGCCGTTGCCCCCCTGAGTCTTGTAATTCATGGAACTGGGATCGATGCCAGCGTACTGGAAATGGTCCCGGGCATCGATGCTGCGCCATCGGGCGTATCGCGTCGGGCTGGCGATGCGCTTGCCGGCCGAGATCGGCATTCGCAGGTCATCGCGGATAACGGTAGTGAGGCGGAGGACTGGGGGATTGCCGTTTGTCGGCGCACCCTGGGGTGGCGAGGCCCACCAAGTGACCCCGCGGATGTCGCCACCAGGCACCATGGCTGCGGCAGGGCCAGAGCCGCCAGCGGCGAATGCACCACGTCCCGTGGCCCACTGCTCGACGTCCTCCGCAGTCACCTCGATGCCAAGCCGATTTGGGAGAAGCCGCCAGCCTCCCTTGATTGTCTGCCAGGTTCCTGAGCCATCCCAGGGCGCGGCGGTCGGTCCGCTGTAGTCAAAGCTGATGGCGAGATCCGCTCGAAGGAAGTTGCCGTCGGAGTCCGTCGAAATCAGCGTCTGCGAGCCGGGGCGATATCGGACAGTGTAGGACGGCGTCCCGTCGTCGTCGGGCGGAAAAATCGTTGAGAGATCGCAGGGGGACGTGCTCCAGGATCCCGACGAGGTCCAGTGCCCATCACCGCATTCGTCGGCCCCGTACCATCGATACTGGCGACGGGTTGCGGCTGGCGTGGAGGCATTCCATGAAGATCGGAAATACTGCTTCCGTATGACGGATTGGGCGTCGCCAATGGAGGGCTGGTACAGCGGCGCCAGCACGATGCTGACCTCGACGAGCCGCTGCTGGGTCTCGACCTGCCAGGCATTGACGATGCTATTGCTGTCTCGCGCCAGGTGGAGTCTTGCGATATTGTTCCGACTCGGGTCGAGAGTCGGGGTGCCGGCGGCATCGAGGTAGATTGATTTGATGGGCGAGGTCGCGGCGCCGTCGCGTCGGTAGATCCGGAGTTGGGTGAAAGGGAGACCGTTCTGGTTAGCCTCTGTGTCCCATCGCATCACGAATCCGGCATAGGAGAGCAACTCGGCGACGACCTCGGGATAAGGACGGTTCGAGGCATCATAATCGCGGATCGTCAGTGGGGCGGTCTGTGCGTCGGCGGGTGTGAAGGTGTCCTGTCCCTGCGCGGGCGATTCGACCTGCAAGAGGGTGTCCAGAGAATCCAGGTTTGGGTAGCCGGTATAGAGTTGGGTTCCGTTGTACTGAGCGAGGAGGTATCCGATGGCGTCGCCGATACTCCAGTAGGCTCGAGGATCTGGGGATCGCTCGATACCGGGGTCGATGAACACCGGGTAACTTAGCGAGAGGCCGCCGACTGACTTGACGGTATCCTTGCCCTCTGGCGTTCGGTTGGGAAGGTAACCGCCACGACCCCCGACGTCGGTCTCGGATGGATTGAAGCGGCAGGGTAGGTCGATAGAAATGTCCGACCCACCTGATGTGTCGACGAGTCCGGTTGGGTCAGAGTTCCGCTGGACGCGCCCGCTGACCGGGTTGTCCCACTCACGAATCGCCACTCCCACGGCCGTGAACGTGACCCTCTGGTTGCTCGGTGTCACATCGACCTGCGGGACCTGGGCGAAGCCGTCGAAGAGGATTAACGGGGAACCATCGGGATTGGTCGCCATCACGACGAGTCGATCGTCGGGATTGACCACGTAAGGCCCCTGGGCGTCGATCGGCCAGAGTTCCTCAAATTGTGCCGGCCAGCCGAGATTGATCGCGACGATGTCGGAGAGGACGTATTCGAATCGAGCCACAGGAGGTTCGGGGCCCTCTCGGAAATCGATCCGGAGGCAGCGGACGTTTGGAAATAATGAGAAGGGGTTGTCCGCGGCCGGGTCGTAAAGGTAGACGCCGGCGGCCAGTGCATCCCCGTAGAGGGGTGCGTTCGTATTGTCGAGGTCGAATGAGCCGGGCATCTCAGCTCCCCAGTCCCAGAGCACGGACAGCGCTGTATACAGCCTGGAGCATCGCCTGCTCGTTGTTGGTATAGCTGGCTCCGGCGGTCGCGGCGCCCATTGCGGGCTGAGTGGTGGGAGCCTTGCCGAAAAAGCCGAGCTTCTGGGTCGGCGCGGTTCCGATCTGTGTACCAGTGCCGCTCCCCAGCGAAATGTTGACGCCGTCGGCCCACGATCCGACGACGTGGAAGCACTGGCGATTGTCGACGATTGATGAGATGGAGGACACGCCAGCGATGACAGTGGCGAGTCGAACGTGGGAGGTAGGCGGATAGGCTGCGGCGACGACGAGGGCACCGGCATTCGTCAGGTCGAGATAGAGAACCTGAGTCGTCGATGCGGTGACTGGCTGCGGAGTAGCGCCCGGGAAGGTTCCGATGCTGCCGTCCTGCTTGATGTAAGAGCCGGGTGAAATGGCGACATTCAGGGAAGCGCTGGGGATCTCGAACGTGGTTACAGCCAGGTTTCCGACCGGCGCGAGCATGTCGAGGGCGGCACTGTTGGCGTTGATCGGGACGGCCCAACCAGTATCGCCGATCGCCGGCATTGCGAGCTTGGCGTTGGGGGTGTAGGTGGTGCTCATGGCGCTCGGTTTGCTCGGGTGTTGTGGGTTCAGTCGAAAACAGGATGCCGGTCCGTGCCTGCGGATGGGCTACTCAAGTGGGGCTGGGATTCCACGAGAGCGTGGCTGCGGGCAGGCCAAATCCGCCGATCCCGAATCCGGTCTGCCCGAAGCCGATCATGGCATAATTAAGACGAGTCGAAGTGCCCTCGAACGTCGCCGGGGCACGGGGGGGGCCGTTGACCATGGTGGTCGTCGTCTGCGCTGCTCCTTCGTTGCCAGCAACGTCATAGGGTACGACGGCGAAGGTCCAGGTCCCTGCGGCGAGGGGTCCTGAGGTCCACGAATAGAAGCTGGCGGCCTCCCCGAATCCTCCGGAGCCGAATTCACCGAGGCCGAATCCGCTGGTTGTGATACCTGTGGGATAAGCCGTGATTGCTGCTAGGATCTGGGTGTAGTTGATTGCACCGCCCGGCGAGTCAGGACCGTAGATTCGGAATCCGGCCAGATCGCTCCCCTTGTAAGTGCCCGACTGCCAGGAGAGTTGCACCCGTCGGCCTGGCCCTGAGGGCAGTGAGGCGGCGAAGTCGATGTCCTGCTCACCCGGACCGACGGCACCGATGTCAATCCGCACCGGTCCCGCGGGAATCGCGATCCAGGCCGAGCACCGTGTGCCCGACCATGCGAGCCGCTGGTTGACGTAGACCTGATACCAGGTTCCCGACGGGCTCGATGACGACCACGAGAGATAGACCTGGTTTCCCCGGTACTGCGGGGGTAAGACACTCAGGATCGTGGTTTGCGAGAAGGCCATGGATTTCGACAGCTCCCTGACACTGGCGGACTCGCCCCGAGGAATGAGATCGAGTGGCCTCAGGTCAGACCACGGAGGATACAGTGATACGGCAAGCACCAGCCGAAATCGGTGCTTTTAGGCCCCTCGGAGGAAGCCTGGTATTCGCCCTCGAAGATCACGTTTGGCCAGGATCGACCCTGGGTGTCGACGAGGGTTCGAGCGATCCCGTCGGCGTAGGAGAGCAGCGATCCTTCGGCCGCTATGACCCCAGGTAGGTCGGAGCCGACCAGAACGCCGGCGATCTCGAAAGTCCGACCTCGTCCGCCGCCAAAAAGCGCCGTCATCCCCGTCACGCCGAAGAAGCCATCCTTCTGGAGGGCGACAGGATGGGGCACGTGGACCACATGGCAGGCGGTACCAAAGATGAAGGCACTGCCGAAACTGGGATTCATATCTGTATCGATTCTTTTAATGTGGCTATTTGCGAAATGTCTGGCGAAGCATCTCGCCCGGCGATCCTCGGAGCGCGATCAAATGCATTGATTACATGCGGATTCCGCTATTGCGGAACGGCGGCGGGGCCGCGATTGGCCGGCTCGAATTGCGCTGGAGGTCCTGGCGGATCAGCTCGTTCTGCTCGCGTAGCAGGTGCTCGATGGTGCCGTTTGCCGCTCCCAACTCGCTCACTGAACCCCGACCTCCGATGGGGCTGAAATCGGTATTTCTGAGGGGGCCTGTCCACTGGCCATCGGCCGACGGAGCAAGCGAGGAGGGGCTCGTTGCGCTCCGAGTGATCGTATACGGGGCGATGCCTGGAGGAACGAGCCCGGTGATTGGTGCTTGAGGGAAGCCCATCCCGCCTGCCGCCCTTGAGGCTTGCGCGTTGGTTAAGATGAAGGCCCGGTCGGGGTGACTTTTCGGCCTTGAGTCTCGAATGAGGCGGTCAGACGTTTCTGCCTGAGAATCAGCGAGAGCCCGTTGGTCCATCGGTACAGACCGCTCAACCCTGGTCATCCCGGAATCGGCTGCTTCGGTCGCGATCACCGAGGCCGTCCCCACGTGAATTTGTGTGAGAGCCGCTTGGCTGCCGAGGAGGGATGTATCCTGGGGATCGATCTGGACGACGCGTCCAGCACGAATCACGGGGTCGCTTGATGGTGCGGGGCCGTTGTCCGGATTCTCTGGTTTTCCATGGATTCGATCCGATGAGACATCCATTGAGGGCGCCCAAGGAAGACCGTCCGGTCGGGAGTCGGCCGCTCCGAGATGATTGAAGTTGGGCTTCCCGGTCAGGGCATTACGTACATCCATCGAAACTGGGCTCGCCGAGCGCCTATCCCGGTTGGGATCGCTCTGGCCTGCATTTGCCTGTCCGATCCGCTCATTGACCGAGCTCGGAATGGTTGAGGACGGTCCTTCCTTCGGTGACTCGAGCGTATAGCCAGATTCGAAAGTGCTTGTTCGTAATTTTGAGAGTCCATTGATCTCCGATCCAGCGAACAGGTTTCCCGCCACTGGTCCACTCTCTCGGAGAGTCGACTGAAGATGGCCGCGCTGCCGCGATGCGGAGGCGATGGATTCATGGGCCTGGCGGAATCGGGTCGACGATGTATTCGTGGTCTGCCCGAGGCCGTCGACGGACGGAACGTCTTCCTCGATCGATCGGAGCCCGGCTACTGCGTCCCGGTATTCGAACCGGGTTGGGGCGATCCATTCGTGGTTTTCCATGGCTTAGAACATTGCCTCGAGATTGGCTCGCTGGGCAGCTGAGATCGATTCGACAGCCCACTTGGATCGGGGGATCGTTCGTCCGGTTGCTTCGAGGAAATCGCAGAGATCGATGGCATCTTCCAGCAAGATCGGATCGTGCAGCGAGCTGTTGGCCATCAAAGTCAGCCGCTGCCATCGCGAAAAGACCGGCAGCCGCTCGCACCGGTCGCCACCTCAATGACGGATCGCGCCCATTCCCACGAGTCAAGGTCGCCGACGCGGACGGCAAAGAGCCGGTCCAGATCGTCATCCGAGAGCTCGTATTGATGGCCAAGCAGGTAGGAACCTAGAGAGGCCGAGGCGATAAGTAACGCGGCATCGTCTCGGCATTCGGTGATGGCTTGGACCAGTTCGTCCAATTCACGACCATAAGTGAGAATCGAGCGAGCTGAAGCGGCCCGTCCACTATGGAACGAGGCACGTACTTCTAGCCAGGGCTTGGGGAAGGCCCACCGGCCCCCATCGGCCAGTACGATCCAGGCGATGTCTCTTTCATCGAATCCGGACTTGCGCCGTGTTCTCTCATCGATCATCGGCAGCCTCTGTTTCGAGGTGGCCTCGCCGGATTCCGTCCGCTCCGTCAATCCATCGGTATCGCGGTCGTCCGCGCAGCGGCGAGTCTAGCGGGAAATAGATGGTGTCCTGTGGATCACGGGTCACGAAGAGCCACCCATCTCCCTGGCGGCGGATATAGGCGCGATCGCCGCGAGTCCGATCCACTCCCAGCATCGGCTCAGCGATCGCGAGAATCGACTCGACCCGCTCGAAGAGAGTGCGTCCGCGTTTCGACGCCTCGGGGATGAATAGGGCATCGGGTATGAGGCTGGTCGGGATCATGGGTCGTCCTGTGGTCCCGTTGACGGATAGCCGGTCGCCGTTAGGACCGATCCGCATGCGGTCGACCGGCGAAGGTTTAGCTCCGAGTGAAACTTAACGGATTCGTAGCTCCGTCCGCGGCATACGCTCGAAATGTTGCCGTTGCCGTCGCGAAGTGGCCCCAGTGGCCGTTTTCGTCGGTGCTCTGATGAACGGCGTTGGTCATTGTCCAGTTGACGGCGCCGCCGACGGCGGCGAGGGCATCGTTCTGGGTGGCGGTAATCGTGCCCGACGTTCCGGGTGCGATCGACATTAGCGTCGCAATGTCGCCAGAGGTAAGCGTACATCGCGGTCGATTGATGTTATTCGCAATCACAACAGGATAGCGGTTGTTGTCACCAGCGAACTCAATGAGCTCGCCTCCCTGCGAGAAGGCGACCGAAGTAACGCGGGTCAGATTCATGGTGGCGAATTGGACATTAGTCCAGTTCATCTGAAGTGCCGAAGCGGGCATGAGTCGACTCCTTATGGGGTGGTATCGGCGGTGTTCCAGCCGTCCTGGATGTAGTGATACGTCAGAGTGACGGCAATCCTTCGTTCAGGTGCCTTTCGGGGCAGCCACTGCCAACCGGTGATCATGGTCCGCTGAGGCTCATTGAAGGCTGGCACAATCGGTTGTCCGTCGAGGGCATCACGTATATACTCAACAAGCTGCTCGGCGAGTTCGTCGCAGAGTTGCGGGTCAGCGTGCCTGGCAAGAACTGTTATCAGGAGCTGGCAGAGAAACACTCGGCCGCCACCTGGACCCGAATCCCAGCCGGATACGAGGCGCGTCGAGCCAGGCAGGATTGCAGCCGCTGTCAGGTTGCTCGCACCTTCGCCGTAGTCTTCCGGTAGGCCGTTGAGACGGACGTCCGAGAAGGCCCCAGTCTGCACCAGGGACTGCCGAATTGCGTTACGGAGGTCTCGCTCTCGTGCCATTAAGTACTCCGAAACATCTATAAATGTAGAAAAACTGGTATATAATTACGATGGCAGTCTCGGGACCCGGAACGATTTACTTAAGTGGCCGGACAACCCGCTTTCCGAGAGCGGAGAACCAACGTTTCTTTCGAGGCCCGGTATTGACCGGTTGCACGTTTGATGGAGACGTCGCCCCAATCCAGTCCTGAAGGGCCAGCAACGCGGGGGCCACGTTCCCATAGCCAGCGGCACCGACCCACTGATCGTGACCCGTCGCCACGCCACCCTGATTGGTCGCGTAGAGATTGTTGACGCCGGTGCCGGGCGGCGTGTGCATCGACGTGGCGAGTAGCCA
The DNA here is from genome assembly GCA_027449865.1 of Planctomycetales bacterium. GTDB lineage: Bacteria > Planctomycetota > Planctomycetia > Isosphaerales > Isosphaeraceae > JAKAUH01. The sequence continues at coordinate 30,114 of DAIDKV010000017.1, read as the reverse complement.
GGAATCGATGGTGGGAGAACCCGGCGAAGTCTGGTTGAGCGTATTGAAAAGTTCGAAGTAGTGACTTCGTGAAGCCCCCCCTGGTGCCGCGATCCACTGACAGCCTGTCTGGCAGGCATAATGCCAGCCCTGAACGGTGTCGTAATACGAAGGATGCGAACAGAGGTCGTGCCGCACGTACATCGAGAAAGGGACATCCGGATGAATGGGAATGTCCACTGATCCTTCGTAGCCGATGATCTCTGGTATTGGACCTATCGTTGCCGGGGGCACCTGGCATGTAAGCGGGACCGTGCGTGACGACGCGAGAATCGGTTGATTGAAAGGAATCCGTCCACCGGCCGCGAGCCATTCCGCCCGCGTGAGGCTCATGTAAAGCGTCTCCGAGCCCGACTGACCCCCATTGCTCAGGTAGAAGTTCACCCCCTGCGCCCAAAGCGGAAGCGATGGCGATTCCGTCACCACCATGTTGTTGTTACCTATCGAAAAGGAACCAGAACTCAGTCCCGCCGTCGTCTCATTACCAGAACCGTCGATGTAGGTATAAGTGCAGGTGTACTTTCCGCCCGGAAGAACTCCGCCTCCGATGATGTAAACCGGTGGCGGATCCGTGTACCCTGTTCCCCCCGACGCCAACGCGACCATCGAGACACCAGAACCCGAGAGCGTGACCGCGCCGGCCTGGGCGGTTGTCCCGCTCGCGGGTGATCCGATGGAAACGGAGATCGCGGAGGCGCCCGGCTGACCATAGCCGACACCTGGATCGTCAACCGTCAGCGACGCCACCGAGGTCGGTGTGATCGCGGCGGTCGCCATCGCTCCGTCGCCGGCGCCCGTGGGATCGGTGATCGCCACCAGCGGCGTCGATGTCCAGCTTGCCGTGGTCGGCAATCCCGTGAAGCCGGTGACGGCGCCGAGCGAGATGATCGGCGTGATCGCCGTCGTCGGACCGCCACCTCCGAAGATCGTTGCCGTGGTGGACGAGCTGTAATTGGAGCCTTGGCTGGTGGGGGACACCGAGGCAATCGTGGTCGGCGTCAGGTTCGCGGAAATACCGGCGCTGCCCACCCAGTTGAGCGCGGTTTGCGGCTGGCCAAAGAGGCGGCACGCCTGGGCATGACCACCCCATGCTCCCTGAAGGTAGACGCCATAAACCATCCAGTAGCGGAAAAAATCGTTGATCGCGTCCACTGGCCACGCGCCCGCGTTGTCCAGCGAGCCGCCCGGAGCAAAAGCCGTGACCGTCGTGCCTTCTGCGGGAATGGTATAGTAGGGGGCGACGTCAATGTAGTCGGTGTAAGACCCGGCCCGCGCCAGTGTCTCAAGGATCATGGTCGTCGTGGAGTGCCCAACCATGAATGAACTGTGGATCCGCTTGACCTGCGAGCCGTCCCTGCCGGCGGCAACCCAGGCTGCCGTGAACGCCTTGTAGGCTTCATCCGCCATGAGGACCGTCATCGGCGGATACCAGCCGTTTTGTGCGACGTTGCCATCTCCGATGTAACCATCGAAGACAGGTTGCCCATGCGGCGTGTTCGCCATGAGCACGCTGCCGACGGTACGCGGGACGTTACACATGTAGTTGTCGAAGTTCCAGAGTTCGTTGCCGTACTCCAGAAGGACCGGATTGGAAGGCGTCGTATTCTGGGCGATCTTCCGCGCGATGGCCCCCAGCACGTTGTCGGTGGCCGCCGTCGGGATGGTAATCCACGCGCCACAACCCGGAAGGGCCGCCACGACCTGGGCCGGCATTTCATAAGGGAGGGCGTTCCCCCTGTTGGGGGCGCACGGCCAGGACGTATAGTACGTCCACATGGTCGCGGCCTTGCCGCCCGCTGTCGCGTCGATGGGGACATTCGACGGGATCTGAGCCCAACTCGGGGGGTTGCCGTAAGGGTCAAAAGCGGTCCAGAACGTGTACGGACCCGAGACGTAAACGATCGTCCATTGAGAGCCCGCGTTCCACGCGCCGTAACCCTGGATCGGGATCGGCACCGATCCGGCGTTGATCACGCATGTCTGCCCGGTCGTCATTCCGTGGGGAACGGACGTCACGAATTCCACGAGAACCCGGTTGGGTCCGATGCCGCCCATGAAAGCGGGAGGCGCCTCGGGCGGGATGGTGATGTAGCCTGGATTCGTGATCGTGAGGGTGTTCGTTCCGGAGGCCGTCGCCGCATACCCAAGCCGGAAGCCGCCCGTCAAGATCCGGGCGATGTAGTTCGATTGCCCCTGGGGGCCAAGCGGAATCCCCGGGCCGGTCACGATCGATCCGGCCATCAGATTCATGTTCGAGACGCCTGTCACGTCGGCCGATCCGGTGGTGGTCGTTCCCGTGACAGTGAACGACGGATCAGTCTCCGTGAAGTACGACTGCGGTCCGTAAAGCTTGGGGCTGGACCAGCTATAGATGGTGCTGCTGGGGTCCGGATTGTAGTTTCGGAACTGCGTGATGTTGCCGCCGATGATCTCCTGGTTTTGCCAGTTGTCGGCGTTCGGATTCAGGAGATCCGCGTCGTAAACCGTATTGGAGTGGCCGCCGCCGCTTTCCGTGGTCCCCATGAAACGGATGGACGCCGCCACGCGACCCGAGGAACTGGTCAAGGCTCCCGTGAACCAGGAGTCAGGCGCCAGGATTTGGGTGGGACTGCACACCTGCGGCGTGCCCGTCTGGTCGAACGTGGTAATGGCGACATCGCCGAGATTCCAGACCCCTTGTGCGTTCGCCACGTTCATTGTGACATTCATGCCGAGGTCGGCCTGATTATCGAACGGCGTGTTGTACTGGATATCGTCAACGATCGTGACCTGATTGCCCGATACGGCGGTCCCGTAGACCGTCAGGGTGGGTTTTGACGTGTAGTTCGAGCCGGGAATCACCACCTCGAAACTCGTGACATTCCCGTTCTGGACAATCGCCATCACGCCGACCGCCTGCCAGCTATAGGTGTTGCCACCCGTGGCAACAACGATCGCCCCATGCCAGTTGCCGCTATTGAACGCGGAATTATTCACCGCGATCGCCGAAATGCCACCGTTCGACATCGTAATGTCGTTCGAATCGATGACGACACCTACGCCCGTCTGACCCGCATACGGACCCGAGAGGTTGACGTAGTTGTTCTGCTGAGACGTCGCCGAGAACTGGACGAATGAGGCTTGCGTGGTATTGGCGTAGGGGTCCGTGTACGTGCAGGTCCATTTGCCGATCGGGGCCGGGCACTCCATGGCGTCCACGAAATTGTTGTCGCCTGGACCGGCGAGCCACATGACCTGTTTCTGGAGGAAAGTCGTCGATGGGTTGGTCCAGCTTTGCGGAATGCCGCCTGTTCCGGGATTGGAACCTGCCGAGACGGGCGCTGGTGCCCACGTCACCGTGGGTGATGGACCCGTGTTGACCGAGATGGGGTTCCACGCGACGTTGTACGCCTTGTTGCGCAGCGTACTCATGTCCGTGTAGTAATTGTTGTGCGAGCCGCCCTCGTTCACGCCGGCCGGCATCGTGGGCGACTGAGCGAAGGCGGTTAGACCGCCGGCAACTTCCAGTTTGCCCACGGAATTGACCATCAGCTGACTCGTCACGGCACCGATGGCGCCGATGGAGACACCACCAAGGGTGGCGTTGAGCCAGTTCGCCGGCGCGTCATAAGTGACCGTATCGCCCGCGTTGACGCCCGACATGATCGGCATCAGCGTTGCGGTTCTTGTGGGCGACGGGCTGTCCGTGATCGTGAACGAGGGCGGTCCCGTGAAGTCGTCGCTGGACGAGATGACCGGAACCTGCTGAATGTACGTGCCGACCCGAGCCCAGACCTGAGTCGGGTTAAAGGTGGTCATCGAGACGGCTGTCTCGGTCGCGGTCGCCGGCGCCGACATGGTGATCGTCGTCCCGTTGACCGATGCAATGGTCGCGTTCGCCGGGATTCCAGGTCCGTACAATCCCTGTCCGACGACCACCGATGGGCTACCCGAAACGACCGTCAGGGCAGTCGATCCCGAGGTCGTCGAGCCCGTGAACGACCAGGCGGGAACGATCGCGAACGTGGTGCCGGTGGAGTAGCCCGCGCCGCCCGCGACCACCGAGACGGACGCGATGGTCCCGTTCGAGAGGGTCGCCGAAAGGATGGCTCCCGAACCCGCGCCAGTTGGGTCCACCGGGACGATCCAGATGTCGCCCCAGTAATTGCTGCCCGCCGCCGAAACATTTACCTTCGAGAGACTGTTCCCTGAGCCAAAACTCGGCGTCAGGTAAGCGCCCGAGCCGGTTCCAATGGAGAGCGTGATTGACTCGCCGATGGTGTAGCCCGAGCCCGGTCCGAGAATGCTTCCCGCACCGGTGCGGAACAGTGTCAGCGCGCCGCCGGAGACATCCGCGCGGGCGGTCGCTCGTATCGGAGAGGTGTGAGTCGTATTCCAACCCGGCGGCGTGGGTTGAACGTCAATACCCGGCGCCGAGGTCCAGCCGACGCCCGCGTTGACGATCCTGTATGTCGTGACACCAGTGGCGAGCACGGGTGTACCGAGCACCAGCGACGTGCCGCCCCCCGAACCGGACGCCCAGGAAACAGTGGGCGCGGTGAAACCTTCGCCGCTATCCTCGAAGTCGAACCTGGTCACGGACCCGCATTGGAGCAACAGGGTGACCAGCGGCATGCCGTTGAACAGACTGGTCGGCGGTCCGGCGGTGATCGCCGTTCCATTCCGATAGATTGTGGACGATCCCACGGGCGAGTTGATCGTTGCGAGCTGGCAACCGCCACCTGGAACCGCATAGGACGACGTGAGCCCGAAGACCGCGAGTTTGCCCGACTTCGAGATGTAATCCGACCGCAAGAACGGCGCGATGGTCGGGAACTGCGTCTCGTACATGAACGAGGCGATCGAACCGCTGGAGACGGAGAGAACATTCCCGTTTCCACTGATATCGAGCATCCCCGCGTCGGCCAGGCTGGGGGTCGCCCCAATGGTGCCGCCGCCAAGAGGCCACCAGGCCGAAGCCGCCCCCGGGAGCGAAACGGGAGTCGCCGCGCCCGAGGCGAGATTCGCCATGTCCGTCAGAGTCGCGGCATAACTGCCCAGGACGAAGAGGTCGTGAACGCTGATGTCCGTCGCGTACGAACCACCCTCATGGGGACCGAGGACGATCTCCGCACAGTTACCCGTGGTCGCTCCGCTGTTGGTCGCGGACGCCAGGAGAGCCCCGTTCTGGTAGATCGCGACTTCCGTGGGACTGCATGTGAAGCCAAACAGGATGCCGGCCTCGGGGACGGCGGCGATTGTGGTGACGCCAACGCCCCCGCTCGCGATCGGGAACGAAACATCGTAGGTCTGGCTGGCGGGATAGTAGACGAGCGTCGGACCGAGCCCGGTGGAGGTGCCCAGAATACGGATCGACGACGGGGGGATCGGCAGGTTCGTGCTGTTGATCCGCACCCAGACGCCGAGGGTCGCGTTCGTCTTGTAGGAGAACAGGTTCGCGGGTCCGCTCGTCTTGGCGAGCGTGGCGGTCTCCGTGATCCGGAGCGCACCCGAGGGAATCGCCTGAACCGGGAACGTGGTCGTCGTGCCGGTGCTGTTATCCGTGATGGTGGGAGATCCGGCGCCACGGTTCGTCAGCCCCAATGCGAGGGACGCGGACGCGACATGGTCACTTTCGACGACGATGTTCGAGAGCGAGGCGCCGCTCCATCCCGAGATGGCGAACAGGGTGGAAGCGGTTTCCTGGGTCCAGACCGCCGCCGGGTTGGAAAAGACGATCGTGTAGTTTCCGGTGGCGACCGTCGCGGGCGACTGGATGTTCACCGAGAGCGACGAGGCTTCCACCTGAACGGTGCCCGTCGCGGTGCCGTCGGTGATGGTGACAGGTCCGGTGCCAGCCCCGGTCGTGATGACAACCGTGGCGGACGTCGTCGTATTGACGACCTGGCTGACGATCGCCGTTCCCGCCGGAACGGTGCCGATCAGCGAGAATACTGTTGTATGTACATTCCAATCTATCCCGCTGCCAGTCAGCGTGAGCGTGATGTGCCCCGGATGGTCGGCAGGCACAACGGACGGTGAAGCCGCGATGGAGGTCGCCAGGATCGGGACCAGGGCGGTCGCTGTGCCGTCCGTGATCGATAGCGGACCACTCGTGGTGCCGGTGTTGAGGGTGACACTTCCCGCCGTGGTGGTCGTCACGGTCTGGGTGGCGATGGAGACGCCGGCCGGCGCGACGCCCGAGATGGAGAACGGCGACGATCCCACGGTGAGCGTGTGATCGAAGGCGGTCAGAGGCACGACCTGCTGAGTTCCGTTGGCGTAAACGACCGCTCCCGGCGTCAATTCGGGAACGATCGTGGGAACGGCCCGCAGGTAAGACGGCGGCGCGAAGTTCTTCCAGGGGTTGCCAGAGAAGTCCGCGATCTCGTCGGACGATAGCGCACGATCCGCGAAGAAAACGTAATCGACCAGCCCGGAGAATGGGAAGTCGGCACCACTCCCCGCCTTCCATCCCACGCCGACCGGCATGGGCAATGGGCTGGTCAGGGTATTGCCAACCACACTGACGAGTGTCCCATTGACATACGCGCAGGTCAGACCGCCATTTTCCCAGGTGACGGCATAGGTCGCCCAGCGTCCCGGCAACCACGAATAAACACCGTTGATATTATACTGATACCAGTAAAGAGCGGTCGAATCGGTAAGGGTGGTCCCGTTGTAGGATTGCCATCCAAACTGAATATTGCCCGAATTCAAATTAATGCCGAAGGACGCCCAGTTGGACCCGGGCTGATCGTAGCTTCCCAGCAAATACTGATTGCCGGTATTGGCCGGCATGGCCCGAACAATCGCGGTCCCCGCGACGGGCGACATGACGGAGCTCGGGAAATAACAGCCATTGCCGCCGCTTCCATTCAGGGCCATGGCGGGTCCGGAGAGCCCCGGAGTCCATGTCGCGCCGCCCTGGAATCCGCTGGACGTCAATCCCGAGACGTCGTGGGCCAGAGCGCCGATGCCCTCATTGAACGGCCAGAAGCCCGTCATGCCGCCCAGAATCGGCCGCGAACGATCGATCGGCGTGCCGGCAGGCGGCTTCTGTGTACGCTGAAAAACGTCGAACATGGCGCGGGAGTCCAGCGGAGAAGGGCGGCGTCAAAACGTCTGGGTGACGACGATTACTGATACTTCTGGAGATCATTGCGGGAGACGGTCGCCGTGACGGGCTGCGCCGTATCCGGGTTATTGACCGCCAGGATGTACTGCCCCGTTTCGACCGACAGTTGCATCGAGTAATCCGAGGAGACGCCGGGCGTAATCGGCATGGGATTCACGGCCAGGGTTGTCGTCTGAGCCATCAGATAGGCGTGATCGTTGGCGGCATAGGCGTTGAGGGTCGCCGAGATGGGCACCGCGTAAGGCCCGGTGCCGGTGGGAGCCCCGGTCACGGTGACGACCTCGCCCACGCCGGACGCGGCGGCGATGAGGGCGATCTTCTGATTGGGGTTGATCGCGGTCCTGGAAGTGACCGAGATCGACGTGGCGCCGACCGCGACGGCCGTCGAGAGCATGTTGGTCGTCTGATTGCCAGCGACCGGGTACGCCGAGAAGGACGTGCCATTCCCCGACGCGGGCGCCGTCGTTCCGGTGTCAGCCTGACAGAGCAGGTCCGACTTGAAGAGCGATGAGACATCAATGAACGCGGCGATCGTGCTGGACTTAGGCACGCTAACAGCGTTCAGGACGCCGCCCGGCGCGCCGAGAGAATAGGAGGGGGTCGGCATGAGGGATCAAACTCCGTGGGAAGTCGAGTGGAGAAGAACCGCCAGGAATGGACGGATCGAAGCAGGAAGACAGTTCGAACTTACACCTCTTGTGAAAGTTCCTCGCGTCAAGCGACCGCGCGGTAGCGATCTCTGGTACGCAAGATTGAATCAGAATGTGCAATCGTCGTTATATTATAGATATTGAGATCAGTAGGTCGACGGGACCAGGTCCTGCGGCATCGGCGGCGAGAGTGACCGATACCGTATTCGACTCCTCACCGCTCGCATTGTAGGCTCGCACACCTAACCGATACGTAACGCCACTGGCCAGTCCGGTGAGGTCGGCAACGAAAGTATTAAAGAACCCCTGACCATACGGAATTGTGGCCACCGGTGCCGCATAATCTGGGCCCGTCCCAACACCGATGTAAACATGGAAACCCATCGGAGCACTCGCTCCGCGTGCCAGCGGGGAGAACCATTCGACCCGCGCCGAGCCGCTGGGGAGCGGGAATGCGCGAAGTCCGACCGGTGGCGAGGGCCGTGCCGTTATGTCGTTTCCCGAGGCATCAAGGACGATCGTCACGTTCGCGTCGAGGTTCTGTTCCTCGCCGTTTACGTCGGCCGCCCGGACTCCGAAACTCCAGGTGCCCGGTGATGCGAGAGTCGGCGAAGTCCAGAACGTGGAGACGAGAGATGCGATCGGCGACGTATATCTTACGGCTTCACCGGCTCCTTGATTGGTGTAGATATTGTAATAGAGTAGTCCGGAGAATGGAAGTGTCGATGGTCCGAATCGTGATACCCACCCTGAGGGTCTCCTTGCGATATCATCACGACGCTGGATTGTTACGGTCCCGAGGAGAAGCGAGGGTCTAGGCTCTTGCACCGGCAACGGACCTAGCTTGGTCTGAGCATGTCCGCGCAACAGCCACTCCGTGTTCCGACGGGCCGTCGGGCTCAGGAGCGATCGCCCGGCCAGCAGGCCAGCACCAGGTGAGTGACCTATGATCACAGATCGTCCTGAAATCCAGCGGTGGCTGGCCGCCTTCGGCCGGATGCTCGGCGAAGGATGAAGCTGCGAAAGATATCCGGTACTGCAAACCATCCAGACCCGGCCCCTGGTCGGTCGCCCCTGGACGCTGACCATGAGTCCACAAGACTGCGGCGGGACGATGGGCATGGGTTCGACTCAGTCCAGGTGGCAGGTGAAGTCAGCCGTCGTAAGGTGGATTGGGCTGTAGGTCGAGCAACCACTCGGGTTGGAGACTAGCGGGTCGGGACGTAAACGTCTCCAGCGCGTGGTATCCTATCCCAAAGCTCCTTCAGGCGTTGATCGAGAAACTTACGACCTCGTCTTCGTTTTGTACGCACCCAGTCCAGCGCGAGCACCAGTCGAGGCGTCTCTCCTTGCATGGTCCACCGGAAGGGTCGTCTCCGAGTAGCCAATGGTCTTTGTTTCTCGATAGAAAAGCTGGTACAAACGCACTGCAACTCGGTCTGCCCCGGCCCGGCTTGGCCCCGGGCCTGGCTTCACTCCTCGAACATTACATATCCGCGAACATCAACGGCTGCAGGAGCATTAATCACGAACCCGAGCATCCCGCCTCCCTTCACCACAATCTCCTGCCCCATTGGTGCCAGGTATTCGTAGCCAAGTTGAGGATGAACTGTCAGGGTTTTCAGGTAGCTCAAATAGGTCGGCTCGGCAGATGCATTGACTCCGACCGAGGTCTGGAACGTCTCGCTTAATTCCTCCTCGTTCGGCATTGGTGTGGCCGCTGTGAACGTGCCATCAGCCGAAATCCGGCCGATCTGAATCTGTACCGGCGTCGCCGAATTGCTCGTGCCGTCGAAGTAGAAGCCGTAGCCGAGGACCTTCGCCCGCTGGTTCGTCGGCGCCTTGACCCGAATGACCGTTTTGGGCGCGCCGGCCGCCAGCGCTGTCATGCCCAGCGATACCTGACCTTGAAGGGCTGCCATGTGAGTGGATCTCTCTGTGCCCCAATCACGGTTCTCGCCCCGGGGCACGGGCGGCCGGCTCGGGCTCGAAGCCCTCTCATGACATCAGCGGGAGAGCTTGCAACTGAACAGACTGGCCGGAGCGGCGGAATTTCCCAGCGGGCCCCAGCGGATTTGCACGCGAGACAGGGCATCTTCCAGCTTCTGGTGGAAGCGGCCTACTTTCCTGTCGAAGTCGCCCTGTCCGGTCCGCGTTTCCTGGGTGTATCGCTCCAGAAGCACCGAGTAGACCGTTGCTACCCGGAGGACCTGAAGATCGTAGATCCACGACGAGGACCGCGCGAAATCACCGCCTATCAGGTCGTCGATCGCGTATCGCTGCTTGAGGTCGTAACTCGCTTCGGCAATCTGCGGATCGAGTGTGTTCACCGCGAATGTAACGCTCGATAAGCCCGACGCTACCCCTGGCGGTTGGCCGACGCCTAAAGCCTTGTACGGACGTCGGAGCGTCAGGCTGTTCCCTGAGACCGAATCGATCGCCAGGAGATGACCCCCTCCGGGGAACTGTGACTTGGGAGCCGTCAGCCAGATCACCTGGTTCGGCGATACACCGTTGGCCTGAAAGTCCACCGAGACCGAAGTCAGTACCCATGGCGAGCCCGGGCCGAAGGCACCGTCAGTGCCTGCGGCCATCTGTTGCCAGGGAGGGCAGAGCAGCGTGAAATCGCCGCCGGCATGGACGAGAATATCCTCGTCCGTGCAGTAGACAGGTGTTGTTTGTGAGGGAACGTTGCTCATGGGATCGATCCCTTGTAGAGCGTTTGCAGTCAGGCTGCGGCAGGTGCGGATGAGGCCGGGCAGGTGATCAGCGAGGTTCCTTTAGGATATCCGGCACAACCCCCGGCCGAGCCGCGATCTCCGAGGCATCAACCGGTATGGCCCCTCTGCCGGGCACGATCGCCGAGGGGGGCTGTGGCATCTTTGCCTCCTCGACATGGAACCGGCAGTCCGGGATATGCACCGGATTTGCGATGGGATTGTAAGGGGACGATGTACCCTTCAATCCACCGCATCGACTCTCGGGGTACTGTGGGCTGGGCACGCCGGAGAGTGGGAGATAGCTGTTGGTGGCCCGGTTCCCGCACGGACCAGTCTCGTTCGGCGGCCGGACGATGCCCCTACAGGCGTCGCCGGTCTTGTCGATCTGAGCCATCGATTCACCTCGTTTCCCGGACCAGCTTGACCTGCTTGAACCCGCCTAGACGCCCGGCCATCTGCATCAGTGCCATGGCCAGCTTCAATCGAAACTTGCGGACCCCGCTGCATCGCACCACGATCGTGATCTGGGCCATTTGCGCGGGCTCCAGTCGGAGGATTCGGATCTCTTCGCTCATCGTTCAGGGCCATTGCCGGACGGTCTTTCGACCGCCGATGCCAGTGGGAACGGTCGTGAAGTGCCCGGGATTGGCGTCGATCAGGGCCCCGATCTCGCCGCAGATCTCCGCAAGGACGGCAAAGGTCGTGTGCGCGATCCACATCTTCTCCCTGACACCCGTGAAGCTCATCGGCTCGCCTCGATTGAATTCCGTGGTGAGCTGGGCCATGTTGTTCCAGACATCCTGAAGGTTGCCCCGCTCCACGGCGCGGAGAGCCGCCAGGCGGTAATTCGTCGTGACGCCAGTGATGGGGTTGGTCGCCGTCAGCCCCGTGTCGTTCACAGTCGGCGCGGGCACGGCAAAGCTGTTTGTTGGAATCGCGGCCGAGAGATTGTATGTCCCGGTTGTGATTCCTTCCGCGTAGAGTACTTCCGCTCCGCTGGTCGTACCAAGGTACACGTTACGGGCGAGATTCTCCGGCTGAAGGGCCGCGAACGTGATCTGTGGAATATTGCCAGCGGCTATCGTGAACGACCCTTCCTTGCCTGGCGTCGTCTCGCCGATCCCATTGGTTTCCGTGACAACGTAGTAATAAGTACCAGCCGGTAGACTGCCACCGGTCGTGCCGCCGCCAGTTGTTGCGACAGCGGGCGCGACCGTCGCGGACGGTCCGTTCGTTCCGGGCATCAGGGCGGTGATGAGTCTTTCAAGAATGCCGCCGGCTCCGACCTCCTGGAACTGGGCGAAGGTCGTGCCCGATGAGGCGATGCTGGGTGACGTATAGGCCATGGATTATTTCGCCCTCGCGCTTCTGTCGCGGGTGACCTTGATCTGGTTAGATTCTGCCGCGGCCGGCAGATCGTCGAAGTCGCAACGGACTCGAAAATGACGATCTGGGCCATCCAGGCCGAAGGCCCGATACGCCTCATCGACCATGGCCTGTGAGGCTGCCGCCAGTGCGTGGAGCTTCTCCAACTCCTGCTCACACTGGCTGAGTGTCCCCCGGACCTGAGCCAACTCGACCGGTGGAATCAACGCCCGCTCTCGTTCTTTCGGAGCGCGGTGGTATCGCTCGCAAAGCTGGCCCAGTAGCACGGACACCCGGTAGACCTCCGGATTGTGCCGGGCCCGGTCGGTCAGAGCCTTGGACAGCCCGAGGCGCACGCCCTGGGCGTCCAGGTAATACGGGGTGCCGCGGAATCGCCACATGTCGCTTCGCTCCGCTCCGCTCGAGTGGTCTGTAGTCATGTCTCGCTGGAACTCCGCCGGGGATCGGCGATCGACGGCCCGAGGGCACGCTCGGACACCAACCCCGGCCAAGCTCCAGTCGGGCCTTAGTTCGCTGAAAACGCTGTGATCCCCTCGACCCAGGCGTGGTGGCTCTCGTTGACGACCTCGATCGCCATTTCGGCGATCCAGTCACCCTCCACCATGTCGCCACGGGCTCCTCGAAGCTGCCAGTAAGGGTTCCGCTTGTTGCGGATGTAAACCTCGGAACTGGTCAGCGCAATGGCCGTGAACGGCCGCAGCAGCGGCGCCTCCACGATTGTGACGCCGTGGAGGAACGGTGCCTCCAGCACGTGGATCGGCGTGCCGAAGGCGGTCTCACCAGCCGGGACTCGCTGGATAGCCTGACCCCAGGTCGCGAACCCGCTCATGAAATTCGTCGAGACCACCAGCAGATCCGGCTCGCCGCCGCCCGTGCGAGCCGCCTGGAGCGTGTCGCGCACCAGGTCGGTCGCCCCATAGGCCGCCGAGTTGACCGGCGTGGACCCCGTGTAGTTCGAGATGTTGTTGGTCTGAAGAATGGATCGGAGGCCATTCATCTTCGCCGTAACGCCTGACGTATCATTCGGCGCCTGCGCGATCCCGTAGTAGCACGATGTCTCGATGTCGTCGACCATGTTCTGAAGCTGGATCGTCATGTTGAAATCGAAAGGCGTTTGAATTCCGCCAGGCAATACCTGAGCTCGAGTACTCTGGGCCGACCCCGAGATTTGCACCGGGAACTGGAAGGTCTGGCAATACTGCGTGCGCGGGACGCCGATGGTCGTCAGGCCCGTCTGATTGACCTCAGCACCGCTTCGGCTATTGCCGATCAGATTTACGATCGAGTTTGGCGCCATGCTCGACAGTGGCGTGGTGCTGACGACCCCGCCAGTCTGCGACCAGAGCCCCCGGGTCACATTGATCGTATTCGGGCTACTGGGGTCACCACTGACCTGAATTCGCTCGATGTTACCCGTTGCCGAGTCTACGATTTCCAGCACGTCGTGGTTCATTAGGAACGTGGCGTCGGTAAGTGTCAGACTCGTCTGAGTGGCCGACGAGACCGCCGCGCCGAGCATCGTCGAACGCGCTCTATACTTATGAGTGTACATTTGGAAATCAACCCGTTCGACCGGCACATAGGGAAGCCGGGTCACCAGCGGGTTGCGGTTGGCGAACCAATTACGGATCGCCACTGTGACGTCGTTGCGAGCCTCAATGCCGGCCTGCTGCGTCCCGAGAAAGCCCTGGAGGAAGTCAGCCATCGATGGAAGAACCTTTTGCCCCGCTCGCGGTTCTCGCCCCGGGGCGTGGGGCGGCCGGCTCGGGCTCGAGGCCCTGAAGGTTCAGCGGAGGAATGCGATTGGGCTGAGGCCGTTCGATTAGCGGGCGACTCGCAGGCCCATCGGCAGGCTGAGGTTGGTCCGGGAGTCGCCCTGGGCCTTCTGGAGCCCCTGCATGTGCAAGATCACGGCCTCGCCCATATTCCGGGGCTGGGCCGTCGGGGCTGGACTCGCGGGGGGGGTCTGGGTCGCCTGGACCGGTTGGCCCGAGGCCGTCCCCCCCTGCGATGACGCCCGGAGGAAATGGGCGTATTCCGGGCGGGTGAGCTGCTGTGAGACGAACTCGCCTACTGACTGAAACGTCGGTGTCCTGACCGAGAACGAATCACCTTGGGCATCAATCACGAACTGGCTCCGCCAGAGATGCGTGAGCTGCTCAACCCCGCCCTGGACCAGGTTGTGCGGAGTCAAGGCCCGCGAAATCTCGTTCTCCAGGGCAAACCGCTTGGCTCGCTCCTCGATCTGCGAGAACTTCTGTCGCTCGGAGTTCAGCGTCTGCTCGGCCTGTTCGCGGGCCAGTTTGAGGGCGTTTTCCAGATCGCCCTTCTGAGCCATGATCCGAGCCTGCTCCTGCTGGATCGCCTCACGTTGAGCGTGCTGCGATGCCTCCATCTCGGCCAGGCGGGCCTGAATATTCGTGAAGGCCTGGAGTTGCTCCAGTGGGATCGACACGGTCTGCTGTGGAGTGGTCGGAGACGGGGCGGTTGTCGTCGCGGCCCCCTGGTTCTCGACGGACATGTTCAGTTCCTCAATCGCGTGTGAGAATCTTCAGGGTCAGTCCCAGATCGACCAGGGCCAGGCCGTCGCGGTCCCCTGGCAGTCCCAGCACGCCCAGGAATCCCAGTTTCTCGACCGACCGTCGCCCTTGCAGGCCTGGCATGGATAGAGACGCCTAAGAATCGCGTTTGACCGGAGTCGGATCTCGGGATCGGGATGGCGTCGGCCCCAGAACAGCCATCGAGGGTCCCCGGCCGACGCTTCTCGCATCGCCTCGGACGCTTCCTCGCGATCACCCCACAATGGCGCACCCAGTCGATCGATCAGTCCACGATACGGTTCGGGAGGCCCTCGATCGGGCCGGGTGTCAATCACGAATTCCTCAACGGCTCGCGCCAGCACGAGGTCGTCGCGGATGGTTTCGCCGTTCGACGGCCAGGACGGCGCAACCAGCACGATGGCCAGGATTGGGATCATCGTCGGTTCACTCCGTGGGCAGCCAGATATGCCCCACCAGAATCCCCAGCCAGAACACCGTGGCGACGAAGAGAGTGGGACTCGCCCCGAACACTCGCCGGAACACCCTGGAAATCGAGGCTTCCACGCCCCAGGCGCGAATCGCCAGTACGTCGTAGCCGATGATCATCAACGTGGCGAGGATCACGAAGATCAGAGTGAGCCACTGGGCCTGGGACACGGTCAAGTTCGGCATGGTCTCCTCCGGGCTCGCCTCAAACAGGCGAGCCAATCATGACCGATTGTCACTAGGAAACACTTAGAATCATATTGCTGATCATCGTGGCGTCTGATACCCCGGTCGGGTCGGCCTGCGCAGCCTGCTCAGCCGAGCCCGGGCCCTCCATTGCCTCGATGTGTGAGGTAACTCCCTCTGGACCGATCGGGACAAGCTTCTCCTTTAACCGTGATTTGCTCGCGACCATCCGTGTAATCTCCTCGTCGAGGCGACGGTAATCCGCGTCGCTCAGACCCAGGAGCGTCTGGCGGATGATCGTCTGGAGCATCTCCCGTTCGGTCTCAGGAGCCTCCCCAGTCGCGGCGAGGGCCTTCTGGAGCTGGAGCAGGTTCTCCGTCATCTCCGAGGCCGCGAATAGGTCGAACCGCGCCGGGTAGATCACCTTGATCTGGGCTCGCTCGTCTCGGCCCAGCGGTCGGTTGCGCAGGACAACGGCCGCATATTCAGCGAGCTGCCGCTCAGCCTTCGCCAGCGACTTGGCGATCGAGACCAGCAGCTTGTGACCGGTCGTCGCATCGAGCTGCTTGGAGATTCCTGATTGCGAGGTGGTTCTCCCGGAGACGACCCCGGCTGGCTTCGACAGGCACGCCAGTCGATCCTTCAAATCGATGATGTCCTGTTTGTTCTTCCGGATGGACTCGGCCGGATCCTTGGGCGGGCTAACAAATTCCCACCCCTGATAGCCGTTCCCCTCGGCGTTCTTCTTCATCGGGAGGATGTAACCAGGCCCGACCGAGAGCGTGTTGTCGGACTTGCAGAAGTCCTCTGCCCCCGAGAGGAACGGGTGGGCCTGAAGCGTGTCGCTGAGGATCAACTCGCTGTCGCGATTGTAGTACTCGCGCTGGTATTCCGCGATGCCTTCGTATCGACTCTTGCCAATGTGCGGCGTCCGGTGCTTGGGGAAATCGACCAGGCGGATGATGGGAATGCAGCCAAACGTATGCGACATCCGCTCGAGCACTTCACCCGCGTTCGAGAACAGAATCGACTCGTCGCGCCGCCAGAGCCGCCAACGGACGTAGTCACGCCGCCAGGCCTCACCCGCCTCTCCTGGAGCGTCCGGGTCGATCGCGTTGCCTCGTTCATCCCGGTCCATTCGCTCCGAAGGATCGACGTACTCGCGGACCAGGCACTCGACATACCGTCCGGCAGGATCCAGCCGCCACCAGACCATGTTTTGCGGCAGAATGTAGCTGGCGACACAGCGATCCAGGCCCAGCCGTAATTCGTCGGCACGAGTCTCGATTGTCTCGCCGGGAGGAGCCTTGGGGTGGTCCAGGCAGACGTCAAGACAGCCGAGAACCATTAAAAGAGGCGCGGCCGTTTCGCGCATCCAGTCGTCGATCGGCGTGCCACGTCCGTCTACGTCGTTCCACCACGACATCAAATCTTCGGGCCCCTCGCGACGCACTTCCTGGTCATAAACTTTCGCGAGGTGAATTCCAGCGGCCTCGGCGACAAACTCGGGGATCGGCGTCCGGCTGCGGCGATACTCGTAATCGTCGTCCTGGGCTGTCGCGGCCGGGTCGGCTCCGAGCATCCCTGGATACGGTCCGTAGGAGGCGTCCGGGGCCTGGACGTTGACCGACCCGAGGAACCCCGCGAAGCCCTGATAGACGTTGGGGAAAGTTTGGGGGTCGGGATACTCACGTTTGTGACGATACAGGTTCCGGCACGGTAACCCCCGCCGGTCAGGACCGTAGATTGCGTTCCGGTAGCGATCGCCTCCCTCGAACGAGTCGAGAAGCCAACGCCATCGGATCTGGTGTTCGACCCAATCTACGTGTCGCCGCCGGACGATCGCGGGGCCGTCGAGGTCAGGCTCGACCGGCCGCCCGTTGCGACGGCCGTCGCCTCCGGGCGGAGGAAGCATCGTCTGTTGGGGCCAGTCCGGCGTCATGGCATTAGAACTCAGTGGAGGTGATGAAGTCGATGACGATCTCAGCCAGTTGAATACATAGCGGGATCAGCAGCACAACCCCCAGCAACAGGAACGGCAGATCGCCCCAGGCGTATCGCAGTCGCATCTTCCCGTCTCCCCTCGTCACGCCGATCCAGGTGCCGACGGTGACCCCTGGGATCGCCATCGTCGCTTCTCTCCAGGTGGGGGGCTCGCCACCTTATCTCGCGGCGGTGGCCGCTGGGAACTGGGCGAGCCCCCCGGCCCGTTAACTTCCGGTCGCAGGGACCTCACTCTTGCCGCCCGTCGGCGCGGACAACGCCGAAGTCACCGCGGAGAGTTCGATCATTGACTTTTTAATCACAAAAGCACTCAGTCCGCTGAAGACGATCGAGAGTGCCTGGAAAAGCTCGGAGATTCCCCAGCCCAGGCTCTTCGTCAGAATCATTCCCAGCCCCGAAAGAACGGCCAGGGCAATGGGAGAAAGGGCTCGGACCTCGCCGAAGATCAACAGCATAATCGCGGTCAGATTCATGGACGTACCTCACTTGAATTTCGTGGAAATCGCGTGCGCCGGCCCGCCCTCACGGCCGGCTCATTGGTCTGTCACCGAGTAGGGCCTCGAACCGTTTGAGCGACTCGAGAATCTCCTGGTTGCGATCCAGGAGGTCCTGCCGTTCCAATTGCATCTGATCGTTCATTTCCCGCAGCGTCTTCATCTCGGCGATCGATTGCCGGGTTTGGGCATCGAGGGATTGCCGCTCCGCGGACGCCTCCATGTGGAAGGAGTGTGTCTCTGCGTCGTGGATCAGATAGGCCACCACCGCTAGCAGCAACAGCACTCCGGCGACGATCAAGAGCAGCGATCCTCGATGGGTGTGATTCACGACGATATCTCCCTGAGCACGGATGACGGAGACGTCTTTTTCGAATCCACCCCAGCCTCGAACATTCGCCGGATCATAACGTCAATGCCGTTCATGGATACCTGGAGAGCCCCAATGGATTTCTCGACACCGTGGACCGTGGCCGTCGAATTGTCCAGGGTCTTTTCCATGCTCTTCATCGCCAGGATGCAGTCGCGGAGCAATGTGTTTTGGGCCTCGGACATCCGCGAGACCTGATCCTGCACACCGCGCTGGAATTGCTCCTGGCGGTCGGCGAGCCGCTCGAGCTGGTCCTGAAACTTCTTTTGCGACTCGGCGTGGTAGTCTCGGAATTCCGTGAAGATGCGGTCCTGCTTCTCCCCCTCGGTGCGGAGAAAGCCGAGAAAGTAATAAGTGACCGCGACGGCCGCGCCAGCCGCCCCCAGGGAGCCGATCAGGCTTGTGACCGAAACCCCTATCGCGTTCGGGTCGACATTCGCGGCAGCTTGAGCGAGTAAAAACGGGCCGTTCATATAGTGTCCTCTGTCCCTGTATTTATGATTCGATCGCTATTCCAGGCCGATCCTCTTCGAGATCGCGGCGAGTCGACGCCATACAGCGACGACCGAGTTCGCGAGGCGAATCGGAACCGCCAGGGACTCAGGACCGAAGACCCGGGACATTTAGGCGGCGTCGTGGTACTTCCAGGCCGGAGGGAGCTCGCGCTCCTCGAACGCCGGCGACTTCGACAGGGCCCAACTATCCCCCTCGCCAAGTATCCGCTCAATGACCGATTGATCCGCCCAGAACGAGAAACTCGGCTGGTCAAGACCCCTCGGGCCGGTCGGGGTGGCGGGGCCCCAGCTCTGGATAATGCAGGCACCAGGCCGGTCAAATCGGACGCCAGCGATAAACATGCAGTGGCCCCAGCGACCTCGGGCCCGGCAGAAACCATCACCATCTCGCTCCAGCGTGAAACCTTGCGCCGTGCAGATCGTGACCGGATAGCCGTTCCGCACGGCACCGACAAGCTCGTCCCATGTCGTGACCTGCGCCGCGGAACCCAGCTTGAAAGGAGCGGCCTCAGCCTTGACGGCCTCGGGAGCACCCGAAAGCCCCCAAGCTTTGGCTCGCTGCCCGGAGTATGTCCCATCACTTCCCAGCATCGCTCGGCTGACCATGCCGACCGTCATCATGGCCTTGACGGCAGCGGCGCCGTACGAACCGTCCTGGCGACCCAGAATGCCCGCAACCTCCCTCGACGTCGCGTAGATGAATTCAGTGTCCGTTTCCCGGTAGATCGCCGGCTCCCCCAGACTGATCTCCACGCACTGGAGCAAGTCGTTGCCGTGCCCGTGCCCAAACGAGACACAGTCGCCGATCTGCTGCGACGGGTACTCCGGATCCTTGCCCAGCACGTCGCGCCAGGCCTTGTACAGCAGAATCGGCTGCGAATCTGACGGGCCGCCCATCAGGCGAGGCGCGGCGACTGCAAGAGGGGAAAACTGTCCGGCGAACGATCGCTGGACATCATCCACTCCTCGCCATCCCAATAGATGTTGAAGCGATGTGTCTTCGCTCATGGATCCCTCGGGTCTCGAGATCGGGGAATGGAAGCAGGAGTGAGGCCGGTGCCGGATCGTCCGGGGGTGCCGGCCGGCTTCTCGAGCTCAGTCCATTGGAGGGGGGGAGTCACTTGTCGAGGCCAGCAGCGAAGCCACGCCAGGCGGCAGCCAGGGCCCCGCGCTGCTGCGCGGTGACATCGGCGTCCCGCCGCGATTCCGGCACGATCCCGGTAAATTCGGGGGTCGCCATCCGATCAAACAGGCGGGCTCGATTCGTGTCCCACGCCCGGCCCACGGCCGCAATCGCCGCAGAGACCGGTTGGCCGGAATCGAGGGCACGCGCCCCCTCCTCCCAGGCTGCGGCGTAGGCCTTTCCCAGTTCGGGCAGATACGCTCGCCCGATCGAGACAAAACGCGGATCCCGAGGAGGGCCAGGAGGCCCCTCCGGACCGCGCATGTGCCATGACACACCGATCGCCACAGCGCCCCCCAGCAGGCTCGATAGCCCGACCGACAGGAACGTGCGCGGGCTCGGGATCAGATCCCGAATTCCACT
This sequence comes from Planctomycetales bacterium, assembly GCA_027449865.1. GTDB lineage: Bacteria > Planctomycetota > Planctomycetia > Isosphaerales > Isosphaeraceae > JAKAUH01. Next base: position 10,061 of record DAIDKV010000017.1, on the reverse strand, counting down.
GATCGCCATCGTCGAACACCTCGATAGATCTGGAGCGACAGGCAGTCCGCGATCGCGACGGCCCTCGACCATCGATCGGGAACGATCCTGTCGCGCGGGGGCCTCTGTAACGGGAACGCGTGCGTGTGTTTGCAGATCGGTCGTGACCACGACCTTTCCCGCGGAAGGGGAACCATCGGGGTCAAACCTGATCCAGGAAGGGACACCGAGGGGTGGAGGGCGTGGCGGCGTTGGTCAGAGGGGATTGCTGGACCCGACGCCGGAAGCCCGGGGAAAATCTTCGGTCAGGTAGAGAAGGTTGGCCTGCTCATGCCACGGCAACCTTTGAGAACTGACGACGTCGTCGCTGTTTTCGCGTCTCAGCACGATCTGCCTTGGACGCAACGGCCGGTACGGCGATATCCTTCATCGGGTCCGGTGCGGCTCCAGAAGTCCGTTTCGGCTTCGGGTCCCTCCGCAGTCCGGGATGATCATCCATCCCCGACGCGTGGCAGACCATGCAGCAGAACCGTGAGCCCTTCTCAATGGGCTCGCGGTGCGCACAACTGGACTGCGGTGTGAATGAACCAATCGGGAAAAGCGGGATCAACGCAAACTCCGACTCGTCGCGGCGACCCGAATTTCCGGGCTCCTCTTCACCGGAGCATCGAATCTCCAGTGCCTTCGCTCGATCCAGACCAAACTTCACTCGCTCGATGCTCACTCCATCCCGCTCCGCGAGCGTTCTTAGAGAAATCCCCCGACGATGATCGTAGAGCCAGACGTACTCCATCGCCGCTACAGGCAACGACAATTCCTTGTCCTGCTCGATCTCCTGAATCTGAAAGAATCTCCCAGACGCCCTTCGAGTCAGATCTCCCTTTTTCGGGCGATCCTTGGCTCCCTTGTCCGCTTTTCTTGTTGCCATCGCCCACCTCTCTTTTATCCCTTCCGATCACCCAGGGCCTCTATCTCCACAATGCCTCAGTGAAGCAAATTCCTAAACGACCCGACCGATTTTTCTTCCAGAACGCTCTCTGAATTCTGACGTAAACCCTGAAATACCAGGGCGAAAGATCTTTTTCAAAAAATTCCCCTGGCTCGTCGAAAATCCGTGCGCAAAGTCGTATAGCCTGCTGGACCACCGTTGGGAATTCGCATCATGCTCAAAAAAGCGGAGAGACCTGTCCACTGGCGATCCTGTCAGCTAATAGATAGCGATCAAGGAGTTGGTGAGTCCATCCATGTGTTGTGTCTGCGGGATACCTCATCTCGGCGGTTCTGTCGGACGTCCTGGAGATCTGTGTTCGTCGGGCTTCGGCCAGCGAAGGTACTGGTGGAGAAAGTCGAAGGTTCCCTTGCCGTGAATGGTGTGAGGGCCGACAAAGAATTCGATTCGGCATCGGTCGCCGAGACCTAACCGGGCGTCGTAGAGTTCGAAGACCTTGGCAAACTCGTAGGCCACGGTCTCGTCGGGCGCAACGCCGTCAAAGTGCCCGCGCTCGACCATAAACGGGCGAGGGGCAATTAGCGCGGCCATCTCGGCGTAGTTGAATGTACTGCCCAGGTCGAACTCGAAAATCTCGTACTCGTTGCTCCAGACATAGCTATACGGGCTACGGGTTGAGGCGTTCTTCCAGACCCATTCATTGAAGTCCGCCGAACAGATGGAGAGGCAATAGTCTTGCACCAGTGGAGGGATCCGCATCGCCGACTTGCCTCCGTAGCTCAGGCCGTAGAATCCGATCCGTGTCGGGTCGACGAATGGCAGAGACTTCAACCAGGCCACTATCCGTTGATGCTGGGGAATGATCACCGAGAAGAGAGTCTTCTTGAGCGGATTGGCCTTGCGCTGGAGCGTGCGAAATCGGTCCCCAAAAATGTAGAGATTCTGGGGAGCGAATGTGATGAAACCTCGTTCGGCCAGCCGGACAGCAAATCGGTGGTAGGCGGGATGGTCGACCTTCGGGTCGGCCAGGTCGCGGGGCCGGCCTTCCAGCCCGTGCTGACAGACAACCACCGGTCTGCGCTCGCCTTCCTTGATCCCCCTGGGAAGAAGCAGAATGCCGAAGGCCATCACATCGGGGTAGACGTCCATGAGGACCTCAAAGCCCTGGAATCCCGGCTCATCGTAGATCCTCCGCGTGCGCACATCGGGGGGAAGCATTGCGAGATCGAATCGGCCGATGACTTCCTCGGAGAAATAGCTCCGGTACGATTCAACAGTCCGGGCGTACGACTCGGCCGAACTCGTCTCCAGCTTCTTCAGGAACTCGCGACGGGTGTACGGGCTCTCGACGAGGAGCTGCTGATTGTGTCGGTCAAGCTCATGAAGCTGCCGTGCCTGTCGGTCTCGAGCGCCCTGAATGAGTCTCTCGATGTTCGCAGTACCCCCAGGGTGGCGGACCTCGCCGGTCGGAACCGGCTCCAGTCGTGCACCGGGATCGAGGGCTTGGCAAAGCTGTCGGAGGCCCTCGTCGGTCCCGAAGGGGCCCTGTCCTTCCGGCCCGCTCGCCACCATTGTGATTCGTGCCTCGGGACCGAGCCCAGAAACCAGCGATTGGGCCCTTTCGATCTCCGCTGAGACCGCCTGTAATGCCGGTGTTGTCAAGCGTCCCGGCGCCCCGCCGGTGCCGGGTGGGATGACCACTTCCGGCGCCCGAGACGCCTCAACAATCAGTGCCCGGGGTGCCACCATCGACGCCACTTCCGCGTCACCAAATTGCTCCAGCAGGCCGAAGATATTCCGGTCGACCGGCTGACGCCAGGTTTCCTCCCTGTCGCCGAAATAGCCGCTGATGCAGGCAGCCTGGATTCTCGAATCAAGTGCCGCGGCATACAGGGCAATGGCCCCACCCTCGCCGTATCCAAAAACTCCGACACGAGGCTTGCGGCCGTCTCGCTTTGCTGACTCCTCGATCGCATCGACCAGTGCAAGCACTTTCTGGACCTCGTAGCCGATGACATGGCGACCCAGTTCGAAGGCGGATCGATAGACAAACTCGCGGTTGGTGAGTCTGGTCCTCCCGTTACGCGGCGCGATCGTCCGGTCGATCAGAGTTGGGACCAGGACATGACAATGACTCTCCGCCAGGCGCCGGGCTACCTGCGATCCCGCGGGCAATCCCGGAACGAGCCCCACCAGTTGCTCGGGGACCTGGTCCGCGTCGGGAATCACGATGATGAAGGTGTCCCCGCTCCCTAGTTCCAACCCCTCGCCTGTCACATCTCCGAATGCCGGCCAACTCGAAAAATGTATGGTTCGGGACTCGATTGAACCTGGGCTGTGAAAGACCTGGAATCGGTATTCGTTGCGATGGATCGCCGGGGATGTGATGCGCGGATCGCGTACGCCGAGGATATGGGCCAGTCGGTTGCGATTCGGCGCAATCGAATTGCGGTAGGCGGCTTCAGAGGAATAGTTGCGATTCCAGTGCAGCGCTCGCCGGGACCGCGATTCGCCAGTCTGCCGCAGGAGAAACCGGTCGACGCCCGCGACCATCTCACTCGCGATGTCCCCGGTAGTCGACAAGGCCCTGGTGCCCGGCAAGGGAGGGCTTGCCCCTTCTTGCGCGAGGGTCGGTGCGTAAAGGCCGAGGGACACGACCATCCCCATCAGGGCCGCGCTGTGTCGTCGCATGGGATTTGCCTCGGGTGCCTACCGGCTGGAGCATGAGCGTAATGCCCCCGAGACTAATCCCGGCGATCAAGACCTGCAAGGCGACGGATTTTTCTCCAGGTTTCCAGATGGCTGAGTTGAAAAAGGAAATTCTGCAAATACCGGGTTTAACTGGTTTTGTATGGATCGAATACTGCTGCGTAGCCTCAACGAGGTCCGTGGTTACGATCGCTGGCCGTCATCCGGCGAAGATTGGCATCATCGGGCATCTCGAGGAGAGTACCGGCGGCGAGGTGGGTTGGGTCCTCGATGATCTCGCGGTTCAGGTCGTAGATCTCTTCTGCGCGGTGAGGATCGCCCAGAAGGTCCCGTGCAATCGACCGCAATGTGTCGTAATCCCGGACCTTGTACAGAGGTTGATCCGTTGCGGGTTCACGACGTACCCGTCCAGATGGGGATATTTTACTTCCTTCTTTTCGCGGAAGATCGATGGGTTGGGCGTGTTCAATGCGAGCCGGCCAGTCGTCGGGCTCGAGGTTGCCCACGGGCAACTCGAGCTCGGGAGCAGACCGGACGGGGCGACGCGATGAGAGGCGATCCTCTGGTGATCGGGCGGTCCGGGATGTCGGCACCGAGTCGGATCGGTCTGAATCCGGTCCAGGCTCCTGATCGATGCCGCGAGCGCGTTCCCGACCGGCGATTGGGGTGCTCTGCGACCGATCGATGTAGGTTGGATCCAGGTTCTCAACGGTGGGAATTTCGATCACGTCGTTAATGTGGATTTGTTCAATATTAGGGTATTTTCGTGAGTTGGCCTTCCAGAGCGCACGGTAGTATCGACCCGATCCGTAGTAAAGCCTGGAGATTGTCCAGAAATTCTCACCTCGCTCAACGACATGGATTGTGGAATCGACGCGAGGCTTTTCAGCCGGAAGCCCGGTGGTAGGCTCCAGCGTTGTCTCCTGGGATTTCGGAATGGATTTCGGATCAATCGGCGCACTGGACACTTCGGGGCGTTCCGGTGCGGAGAGGGTTGTCGATCCTTCGGCTCGACTTCGCAGCACGGCGGAAGAGTCGAATCCGCCTCGCTCCTCGGCCGAGTTTTCCGAGCGATCGTCAATCATTTCTGGCGAGAGATGACTCTTGTTTGCAACCTTTACCCACCCTGAGCCGGCGAATCCCCCATCCGACGTCGTCACCAACGGAGGCTCTTGCGTTCGGTGGACTGGTGCCTCGTGCCGTGGCGTTGATGAGGGCTCCGGAATGTTTGGTGCCGTCGAGTGCGCCGGGCTGGTGATGGTCGGGTCGGGAGAGTCCTTACCGAGGGTTGTTGGTTTCGTCGGCTCGGTGGCGATCGGAGGTATGGCGGACTTGGTTTCGATCCTCTCGTGTTTCGGCCCCTCCTTCGATGGCTGGTTTCTGATCGGGGTCTCGATCTCGTGCTTTGGTTCATCCCTTGGAGGGGCCTTGGCAACCGGGGTCTCGATCTCGTGCTTTGGTTCTTCGTCTGGCGGCAACTTGGCCGCTGGAGCTTCAACCGCGGGACTCTTCGAGGCGGGTTGCGGCTCTTCGATCTTCGGAGGCGACGACTCGGGGCGGCCCTCCTCGCGATTCGTCGCGGGCGTGGTCGGTGTCGAGGCCGCTTTGGGGGCCGACGGGCTGGGGGCTGCTGGTTCTGTGGCGCTCTCGGGCTCGGGCGTGGGACTCGGTGCGTTCGATCCGGGCAAGGGAAGTTCGTTGAGTCCTGGTCGAACCTCCTTGTGTGCGCCTTCGGGAATTGGCGAGGCCATCGGATTTGCGGGCCGATCCTCGGCGCTGGTGACCATCGGTAGCATGGGCGAGATTTCCGCCGGGGCGGTCATCCCATCCGGCGAAATCCGGGGCTGTGGTTTCTTTTCGGCGGGTATCGGTATCTGGGCTGGAGGCTCCGGATGGTCATTTACGGGCTTCTCGGTCGGTTTTGTATTGGACTTCGTCGCGGGCGAGTTTGTTTTCTCCGGAACGGACGGGCTAGCTGGCCGGGGTTGTGTGACTGCGGGCTGGATGAGCTCCGAGAGGGGCGGTACGGCCGGCCCGCTCGCAGGCGACGGATTGGTCTTTGGCGGACTGGCTGGGGTCGTACGCTCCGGGCTCGGCGTTCCGATGCCCGCCGGGAGTGGTGGGCCACTGGGAGTGGTTTCGGGGCCGGGCATCTCCTGGGACTTTGGCGGACCTGGTTCTGTCCCGACCGGGCTAGGATCCTGTGGAGCTGGTTCTGTTCTGGATATGACAGAAGCCGGCGGTCTCGGCTTCTCGGATGGAAGCGGCGACGGAGGATCTCCGGGCGTTCCCATCTCCGGGAATTCCGTACCTGAGTTGGGAGTGACCGACGGCTGGGTGGCGACGGCCGTCGTCGCCGGGTCAGCGAGCGGTTTTTCCTCGACAGCAGGCAAGGGAAGGAGTGAGGACGATTCTGGCGGGCCACCCAGAAGCGATGCCGGATGGTTCGTATCGGGGCCCGCTGTCCTGGGGGCCGTTGCGGGCGTCGTCGGTGCCGGCGCGGGAGCCGGTGCGGCCGGAGTCTCGGCGAGCGGCGAGACGAACGCAGGATCGGTCTCCGGCGGAGGTGCTGTTGTGCTCACCGCTTGTGGCGGAATAGACGCGATCGGGACGGCTGCGACCGCAGGCGATTCCTTGGTCGCTGGAAGGTTTGGGGCGGCCTCGGCAACCGTCGTTGGCGTCTCTGGCGACGGACCTCTGGGCTCGTTTTGCTTCGGTTCCGTCGGCTCGTTCGTCTTCTCCACGGAGTCGGGAGTGCTTGTCGAACCGGCCTGCGCCAGGGCTGGGTTTTCCGGACGAGGTGCCGGTTCCTTCTCGCCATCGGGACTTGCCGTCGGCTCGTCGGCCTTCGTTGACTCCATGGAAGACTTGCTGGCGATCGAGGCCGGCGGCGTCGACTTGCTGGGTCGGGTCAGGGCGGTGGCGCTCAGGACCCCGACCGATAGGAGCACCACGAGCACCGTTCGCGGATGCTGGTAGGAGGCGCGTCCGATAACCCAGGAAAGCGCGAGCAGAGCCCGAGTCGTTGAACTCGTGATGATCTTGATTCGCCCTCGCGACGGTGATCTCTCGCTGGACTCCTCCTCAATACGCTCCGCGCCGTCTTCCTCCACGGGTGCGGGCTCATCGACATTCTCGGGCTCGGCTGGTGCTCCTGACGGATCGACGAACGATTCGTAGCGGACGACGAAGCCGGGCTGGTGCGGGGCGTCAATGTCGACAGACGCGAAAGGCCCCTGGGGGACCGTCGACCACCGCCCGGGCTCAGGTTGTGGGTTGGGGATCAGTTCGGACATCGCTCGGCTACCCTCAGTTTGGCGCTCCGCGCACGGGGGTTAGCGGCCACCTCGGCGGCCGTCGCGGTCACGGGTTTCCGGGTCAGGACAGTGAGTCTCGGATCCGACCGGAACGCCCACTTGACCCGCCGGTCCTCCAGCGAGTGGAAGCTGATGATCGCCGCTCGCCCACCTGGGGCCAGCACATCGGGGATGATCCGCAAGACCTCGTCAACCTGGCCAAGCTCATCGTTAACCGCGATCCGGAGCGCCTGGAAGACGCGGGTCGAAGGGTCGATCGGCCCGCGCCGGGCCGGAGGAGGTAGGCTCCGCCGGACGACCTCCGCGAGCCTGGCGGTGGTTCGGATGGGCTCGATCCTCCGTTCCTCGACGATCCGACGGGCGATCCGCCGACTGTATCGTTCCTCGCCATACTTGTAGAACAGGTCGGCCAGCTCTTCCGCGGGCAGGCGGTTGACCAGGTCGGCGGCGTCTGGGTCGTCGGAGCCAGTATCGAACCGCATGTCGAGCGGTCCGTCCACGGCGAAGCTGAACCCACGCTCTCGCCAGGCGAGTTGATCGGAAGAGAGCCCCAGATCGAGCAGGACGCCTTGCACACGATCGATCCCCATTTCCTCCAGAACCCGCCTCATCTCGGCATAAGGAGCATGGACCAGCGTCACCGGCCGCCCAGCGACCGCCGCCCGGGCCAGTTCGAGCATCGACGGGTCGCGATCCAGGCCAATCACCCGGCCCGTCTCGCCCAGGCGGTCCGCGAGGGCCGCAGCGTGGCCACCGCCTCCGACTGTCCCGTCGACCAGGATCGAGCCCTCGCGAGGCGCCAGCCAGGCCAGCACCTCGTCAAGCAGAACCGGCTGATGGATCGTCCCCATGGCTGGCAGCCCTTGCGATCGAGACGATGGGGAGCCGGGACGGGTTCGGCCTCGGCCATGGGGCGGACATGTTCCGAGGGCGAATCTAATCGAAGGGCCGCGGCTGTCAACCCCGGAACCTCCCCTCACGTTGGCCCTTGCCGGCTCGCCCGACAATTCCCCTTATCTATTTCCTCGTCATCCCTCACGCCTGAACTTGAGCCCGTACCACCCTGGTCGTCGGTTTCCATGGGTTCTCTCGGATGATCCGACGCGCCGATGGCACGCATTCTGCTAGGTAATCGTAAGGGGAGCCGAATTCATGGAACGCCATCGGCCCTCCATTTCCCGTCCGAAGGATCGAGATGGATCAACCTTCACGGCGCGCGAGATCCGTCGCATGACCGGCGATCGCGCCGCGCCCAGAGAAATACGTGACGACGGAGTTCCGCCGATGCGCACCGCCCAGAAGAAGAGATTTCGGTTCCGCCCTGGTCTGGACGATTCGAAGCTGGAGGAGCGGGTCGTCCTGTCGACCGCGACCCCCCAGGTCTATGTGCTGACACCCTCGGCCGAGTCCTCGACCGCCGCGATGACGCCGGCGCCAGCGGCCTCGCCGGTGAGCGCCCAGGTGGCCGCTCGCCAGGCGGCCTTGCAGGCCGGCGCCCTGGCCCATCCCCTGACTGTCCCCCGGCTGAGGACGGCCTATCGCCAGCAGGTCCACGCCGCGACTCGCGACCTCCGCGCCGCGATCCGGTCTGGAGTCCAGCAGCTCTACGCCAACGGTTCGACCCCCACGGCGCAGCAGGTCGCCAACTTCAATGCGAGCGTCGGCGGTGCTCTCAATGCCACGGCTCTTCGCCTTGCCACTCAGGCTTCACTCCTGCCCAATGGCGGCTCGCGTCTCGTTCCCGTGCTCGAGAACCGACTCCTGGGCTCCGGGGCCAGCAGCCTCGCTAGCCGGTTGACCTCCCTCGCCTCCAGCGGCCGGCTCGTCCGGGCCAACGGCATCCTCTCGCCAGCCCTCAACAATCTTACGACTCTCTCGGCCCGCCAGGGTCTCTCGCTCGTCAACAACTACTTCAACACGACTCCGGTCGGCCGGCTCTCGGTCAATAGCTCCGGCCAGCGGATTCCGATCCAGCAATACATCGGCAATCAGTTGCTCAGTCAGGTCGGCAACACGCTCGGCTCGCTCGCCTACAACTACCCGACAGTTGCCAACGCGATACTCTATCCCAACGGCAGCACGGCGGTACCGACCTCGACCGCCATCGGCAACTTCACCTCCGCCGTCAACAATGCCCTCGGAACGGCGGCCTACCAGCTCGGCAGCGGCCTGGCACTGTTCCCCGGTTATTCCAGCCTCATCACCCGGCTCCAGCCGGTCTTCTACGGCAGCACAGGCGGGACGGGTGTCACCGGTTCGGTAGGGGCGACCGGTGGCGTCGGCACGACGACCGGCGGAGCGGCGTTCACCAACCTCGCCTCCGCCCTCTCCGGTCTTCCGTACGGAACCACCAGTTTCAATACGGCGGTCTCGAATGCCTTCACCGGCGCCTACCAGAACCTGGTCACGCCGATCGCCCGCTACTTCGGGGTCAACGCGCCGACCACTACGACTCTCCCCACCTCGGGATTCACCAGCCCATTCGGCACGTCGTACCTGGGCAACTCGTACTACAACGGATTTAACGGCGGATACTCCACCGGCGCGAACCCTGGCTACATCGGTTTTGGTATGGCGCCTTCCGCCTTCAACACCAGCTTCGGTAATGGTTTCAACAACTTCGTGTCGACCTATAATACGGGTCTTGGCTTCAACGGGGTCGGCCTCGGCAGCGGGGTCAGCGGGATTGGTAGCGGGTATCTCACCGGGACCGGCGGCGGCATTGGCGGCCTGGGAACCGGCACGGGCGGAACGGGTCTGACCGGCACGGGCGGGACGGGACTCGGCACCGGCAGCGGTGGGACCGGGCTGGGCACGGGCAGCGGGGTCGGCGGGGTTGGCTCCGGACTCCTCACCGGAACCGGCGGAGGCATCGCCTGATGTGATGGGGGTGGGCAGGATCGCCGTCGGCCCGGTTCCTATCGATAGAGGGACCAGGTCGACGGCGACTTGATCTTTGTTTTACTTTGGCTCCTCAGCAGAATTTGTGGGTGCGTTCCGGCTCTGGCAGCCGTCCGAGATTGTGCAACAGAGCCAATCTCGCCACCTTGGCCGTCCGGAAGCCGTACGACTTTCTCGTCACCAATTTCACCTTGTTGTTCAGACCC
>DAIDKV010000016.1 GCA_027449865.1 Planctomycetales bacterium | reverse complement strand
GTACAAGGTACCGCCGACGTTGGTCAGCGACCTGGGATAGAAAGCATACCCTGAGTTGCTGGAGGAGTGAGTGATTTGCGCGGTGCCGGCGACGGTGCCGTTGGTTTTCCAGAGTTCGGGATTTCCGGAGGGGCCGCGCCCGGCGAAGAAGAGTGTGTTTCCGACGATGGTGAGGTTGGAGGGTTGGACACCGGAGTAAACCCCTGGGTCGGCGGAGGTGAGGCGAAGAGTCCCTGCGGCGGTGCCGTTGGACTCCCAGAGCTGGGTACCGTAGGTGGGATCGGAGGCGGCGAAGAACATCTCCCCATTCATCACCACCGGCGACGATGTCACCGTCGCGCCGAAGTTGAGAGGAGCGAGGGTCGGCGCCAGGGTGAGCATCGTCCGGCCCTCCAGCCCCTCGAGCTGAAACCTGCGCCCGACACGACGACGTCGGGGCTTCCGGACGGGGAACCGCCATCTCAGTTGTGAGAGCATTGGATGAATACCCCTCATGGGAATCAGCGGAGAAGCCGACCCGGCGCCACCCATCCTCGGGGTCGGGGCCAGTGGTCAGGTCTTCCACAAGTATCGGGATCTGGAATCCGGCGGTGGTCGTGTCGATCCGGCGCCACAACCCTCCGGCCTAGAGCTTTCGATCGACGTACAGGCCGCCCTCGGCGAGCTTGGGCCGGTACAGAAATGGGACGGGCTTCCACCCGGGCCACCCGCGGAGTGCGAGGCAACGGCGAGCCCCGAAGGCGCAGGCCGAGACCCGAGTTCAGGAAAACCTGACCCCTGTTGCGAAACCTTGCTGATAGCGACGTTGCTTCCGACGCGCGGAACGGCGTCGGGTGAATTCTTGGACTGAAGGACACGTCGCCACTCGCGTCTCCGCGGAGCGGCGGGCTTGACCCTTATCACACACTCATTGATATCTGGTGATATTCTAAGATCGCGACGAGGGCCGTCGAACAGTGGAAAAGAGTATGACCAGGCTCATCGAGCCGTGTCAAGTTTTTTAAGCAAGATCCTCCCCGATGAGAATCCGAGCGACAACTTAATTGATCCGCCGATGATTCAATAGGATGGAGCCGCTAGTCACACTAGCAGCACAGCATCAACAATATCACCACTGGAAGATCGTCGATCGGCGGGCGGAGAGCGCGAACCATCGAGACGAAGGCCCGATCGTTCGTCGAAAGGCACGATGACCGCGGGAGGAGGCCTTGGACGTCGCACAGGGGCCTGCGAGATCCGCGAAGAACCGATCCGAATTCGATCGGCAACCCGCGGTGACCCCTCCGCGGCAGACTTCCCGGCACCACGACCGACGATCGAAAGTTCACTGTCCTCGGATGCCAACCCGTCCTCGCCTGGGCATCCCGTGATCGACCATCGCTCGTGAGCCGTCGCCTCACACTGCAATCCTAACACCTCGTGACACCACTTTCCCCTCCGGGAATTTGCTTGATGTCCCTCTGCAACAATGAGCCCCTTCTGTCGCCTTCCAGCAACGTTTTCAGGCCCTCTTATCGTCCAATCACGCATCATGAATCGCCATACAAGGATCAGATGTTCTGAAAGAATACACGTCTCCGCCCAGAACCGACGGAGCCCCGGTGGTTCCTTCTTGTCGAGAGGGCGTCTCCGATCGCCCTGGCTCTTGATGGACCGGAAGGTGACGACGCACCCGCTGAGATCGATGGGAAGCCAGAAACCAGCGAGGCTCTGGCGAGACCGACGTCCTCGATGGACTCGCCATCGTCGGTGCTCATAAAGACTCTAGTACATACCACCGGGATGGGGCGTGTCTTCCCTTCCCGGGCCCTGGGTTTTTCGAAAGAGTCGTCGCATCCGCTGCGAGATCATGCGGCCTCCTCCTTCATCACGATGCAGGATGAGCCCCTCGGACGCGGTCCCACCCCGACGATCCCACGCTCATCGCGCGGGGACTCGCCACCCCAGGTGTTCCCGGCCTTCAAGCATCCACAATATCGATCGAGGCACGATGTAGGCGGACCGGTTCGTTGCGGGACGATCCCCGTTCCCGGCGCCCAGGCGTTTCCTCCCGGCGGTCTCAGTCCCGCCGAGGCGAGGCAGATTCTTGTGATTCGGACGGTTCATTCGGGGGCCGACGGCAAGAAGCCGACGGACAGACATTGCTTGCCCCGTGGGCCGGCCAGAGCTTCACGTCCGCGGAACCAGATGATGGATGCCACGATTCATCGGAGACCTCGGCTCGGAGGGCTCCACGGAAGCTGGTCGTCGTTCAGAGCAGCGTATGTATCATGGCAAATTTGCTCGCGTTGTCAAGAGCGAATACGCTATTGGGTCAACTTTCCCCCGATTCTGAATTCTACAAACTTCTTCATGAGTTCTTGAGTGGTCGATCGAGGCGTCCAGCATCGGACGTGACCGCGAGGATTGCGGGGGATCTGACGGGCGAGGTGAGGAATCAGAGGGGAACCCGGCGCCGGAAAGACCGGCGCCGGGGGATGCGAAACAAGGTCGGGCGATCGCCGGTCAGGCCGGGCTAATCCCGCTGGCTCTCGGCGAGATGACGAAGGTGTAAGGGGCCCCCAGGCCGGCTCCCTGAAGGCTCTGGATCGCGGAGGGGGATGTGATCGTGAGCTGTCCCCCCTGGCGGAAGCGATTCGCGAAGGTCGAGGTCTCGATTGTGACGGCCGAGTTGGATTCGGGAGTCACCGAGACAATCGGAACCGGATGGTAGACGGGAACCCGGGTTCGGATCATCCGGAACTGCGTCCGGCCGCGCGGATTGACGAACGCCACCCGGGTTCGGACGAACCGGAACGACGTCCAGGCGATCTGGTAGTCGGAGGTCGAGGCGATCGACGAGACCTGCATCGGGGCGCTGAAGGTGAGCGTGATGGCGACGTCCGGCTTGCCAATCGGCCGTCCCCGATGGTTATGCCTCAAATACACCATCTGGGTCTGCTCGCCGATGATCGTGGGCGATGGCGGCGGCGTGGGCGACGGGGTCGTGGTCGGTGTCGGACTTGGTGTGGGCGAGGGCGTCGGGCTCGGCGTCGGTGACGGTGTCGGGCTGGGCGTTGGGCTCGGCGTTGGCGAGGGCGTTGGGCTTGGTGTCGGGGACGGTGTCGGGCTTGGTGTGGGCGAGACGAGGTTCATCACACCGATGGCGCCGTTCCCCGCGTTATTCCCGGTGCCGCCGTTCGATTCGGTGAACCAGATTCGGTTATCGGTGGTGGGGCCTGAGGTGATTCCATAGACGTCGGCGTGAGGAGTTGGAGCCGTGGTTGTGATGATGTCATTCGCCGAGGTAATCGTTGCGGGATTGAAGGCATCGATCAAGCTGGGGCCCGATCCACCGACTGTGAAATAAATCCAACCATCGGGGCCCGTGGTAATGGAGACAAAATCGCTGGTGTTGGTGAAGAGGCCGGCTGGGGTGTATTTGTTCCAGGTTCCGCTGCTCGGATCATACTCGCCGATCGCCAGGATACTGGATTCGGTGAACCAGAGGTGGCCTTGACTGTCGGTGGTGATGGCCAGGGGGACGGGATTGGAGGAGGCGTTGGGCAGGACCAGGGCTGTGGAATTGAACTGGCCGGTCTGGGGGTTGTACGATCCCAGTTGGTTGGTGCCGGCATCAGTAAACCAGAGTTGTCCATCCTTGGCGTTGTAGGTGATTCCCTGGGGCCTTGGAGTGGCTCCCTGGTCGGAGGAGAAGGGAACCGTGTGAACCGTGGGTGTCGAGGCGGATGGATCGATGTAGCCGAGGGCGTTGCTGGTGTCGTTGCTGGCGTTGTATTGCGTGAACCAGATCAGTCCGTCGGCCGGGTCGTAGGTGATGGCCGTCGCCTGGACGCCGTTGCCGAGCGAGACGGAGGTATAGGATCCGGTCGCGGGATCGAGCCGGCCGATGCTCCCGATCCCGGCGGAGCCGGAGGGGCTAAACTGCGTGAAGAAGAGGGCACCATGAGGGACCGTGGAGCTGGCCGGCGCCGAGGTGATCGCATTGGGCAGGCTGCCGACGGCATACGTGTTTTCCAGGGTGCCGCTGGTGGAGAACTTCGCCAGTTGGCCGGCCCCCAGCGTCTCGGTGACCCAGAGCGCCTGGCCGCCCGAGCCGTCGGGACCCGACGTGATCCCCTGAACCTGCACATAAGTGGACAGAGGATACTCGGTTACTCCTCCCGAGAGCAGCGCACGCTCTTCCAGCCCCTCCAGCCCCGGCCGCCGGCGCTTCGTCCGACGCATCGCCGCCCCTCGACCTCCGGATCCGACCGCCCTGCCCTGCTCCGCCTCGTGATGCTTTCCCATGGTGTCTCCTTCCCCTTGATGGGCGGAACCCAGGCGCGCCAGAGAGCACAAATCCGGCCGAGAGCCCGGGCCGGCCGGATTTCCATCGGGCGCCGCGCGAGCCTCCCGCCGATATCAATCCCCGCGTCAGTACGTGGGGAATTTCCATCGCAGAATCGCGTTTGACGATGGGTCTCAACGTAGCACACCCTCGCCCCACCTGTCAGGTCTCGACCCCAACAACCGCAAGGCTTGATGCTTTTTGTCAACGTATGGGAGCTGTCGGACGGGAAGAACGCACGATCGATACGATACAATCCCATCACACGGCCATCATCACCGAAAATCATACCCAGATGCTATGGGGCATGCAAGCAACATGATGTGGATTTTCATCCCGGCTTTCGTATCCATGGGGGGGGATTTCTCCTCCTGGCCCGTTTTGGTTGGCATGCTTGTTGCTAGAAGACCCAGACCGGTGATATCCGATCATATACCGGCGGGCCCGACGCGATGTTCGAGGCCGACCGGGTGCCTTATCTCCCGGGAGCCACGAACCCGATGCCCCGATCGCGACGACGGCCGGGCCTTCCCCGTCCGACGCCTCCGGCTGCCTCGCGACGGACGAGCTGGCGCCTCCGGCTCCTCGCGGCCCTGGCCAACTGGAATCGGTACCAGGTCGGCCGGATTGTCGAGGGGGTCATCGTTGTCTGGCTGGTCGGGTCGGTCGTCCTTTATCTCAGCGAGCGCGGGGGCAAGGCCGAGGGCTTTGCCAGCTTTCTGGAGACGCTCTGGAGTGTCTGGGCGATCCTTTTCAGTGGTCTGGATGATTCCTACACGCCCACCACGATCACCGGCCGGGTCACGACGATGGTCCTGCTGGCGACCGGGGTGGGGCTCGTCGGCCTCTTCACGGCGAGCGTGGCCTCGCTGCTGGTCGAACGCTACCTCCGGAGGAGTGACGTGTCTCACTTCGAGATGGACGACCACCTTGTCCTCTGCAACTGGGCCCCGCGCGGGCTGGAGTGGATCCGAGAGGTCCACAGCAAGATCCTCACACAGCCCCGGCCGATTGTCATCATCCATGACAATCCCGACGAGATCGACCTGCCCGACAAGCAGGACGAGCCCGCGTTCAACGACGTCTACATCGTCAAGGGAGACCCGTCCAACGAGGTCATCCTCAACCGGGCGACCGTCAGCAAGGCGTATTCGATCGTGATCCTCGCCGATCCTCGCGAGGGGAAGCACGCCGACGGCAAATCCGTCCTGATCTGCATCGCGATCCGCCATTCCTGCAAGGGGGAATGCCACCCCAACATCGTCGCCGAGTGCCAGAACCCCTCCAACCGGTTCCACCTGCTGAAGGCCGGCGCCGACGAGGTTGTCAGCTCCGACGCGCTCGGGCTCCGCCTGCTCGCCCGTTCGGCCCTTTTCCACGGGATGTCTCACTTCTACTGGGAACTGCTGACGGTCCGGCGAAACGCCAACGAGGTCTACCTCGTCCCAGCCCCCGACGAACTGGTCGGACACCCCTTCGCCGAGGTCAGCGCCATGTTCGTCGCTCACCGAGAAGACCGGCGCGCCTGCCTCTTGATCGGCCTCCAGCGCGGCGACGAGATGATCATCAACCCCATCGGCGAGGAGGCCGGACCGCTCCGCGCCGGCGACCAGCTCATCGTCTTCAGCCGGATCTATCCAGGAGGCGGAGCCCAGCCCCTGCCGATCAGCCCGCCACTCTCCTCGATCCGTTCCCGGGGCGAATCGACAGAGCCATGATTCTCCCTTATGCGGGATTCCCGTATGCGGGTGCGCCCGTCACGTGGTCGATCCACCCGATGGCCTCACGCTCGTCTTTTCAAGATTTTGGAAAATGAACCACTTTTGACTACCGACGGCGCGATTTTTGCGGTATCGTCATGCCGACTGACGGCGGCCGTGACCGTCGATCGCGACTTTCCGCGTCGCCGCAAGGCGGGATCGTCGCGGGTGCCAGTCGAACTGGCCCGACGGGGATCATTTTGCGAAATCCACGCAAGGGCTCCTCGATTCGGGAGGAGTCCGTCGGATGAGCGCAGATCGAGAGAGGCGGGAGAGGCCCTCGGCGTCCTCGGAACGCGCCGGGCGTCCGGATGGTACGGAGACATCTCCCACGGGGCTCTTTCGCTCGATCGTGGCCGAGGCCGATGAGGGCGTCCTCGTCCTTGGGCCCGACGGTCGGGCCGCCTATGCCAATCCCGCGGCTGAGTTCCTCCTGGGATACGGCCGGGAAGAGCTCACCCGAGAAATGTTCGGACTGGCCCGCGCCGCGAACCTCCGCGCGGCGACCGTCAACGTGGTCTCACGCGACGGGCAAGTCCGGGTCGTGGACCTTCGTGTCGAGCCTCTGCCGACGCCGGCGGGGAGCCTGGTCCTCCGCATGACGGATGTGACCGGTTATCATCGCGAGGTGGTCGACGCTCGCGAGCAGGTCCGTCGCAGGGATGAGTTTCTGGCGATGCTCTCGCACGAGGTTCGCAATCCGTTCGCGGCGATCCGGTATGCGGCGCAGGTGCTGGCTCGGGACGACCTTGATCGAGATTCGAGGCGGGCGACGGTCGAGGTGCTCGACCGCCAGTTCCGCCATCTGGCTCGGATTCTGGATGATCTCCTCGACATGACCCGGGTCTCGCGGGGGAAGCTGGAAATCGTCCGAGAGCCGGCCGAGCTGACCCGGATCGTCCGCGACGCGATCGATGAGGCCCTCCCGCTCATCGAGTCGCGCGGGCATCGGCTCTGTGTCCGGTTCCCGGAGGGCGAGATCCGCCTCGTCGGCGACGCGACCCGGCTCGGCCAGGTGGTCGTGAACCTGCTCAACAACGCGGCCAAGTTCACCCCCGAGGGCGGAAACCTCGACGTCGAGGTGATCGTCAACCGCGATCTCGGCCAGGCGATCGTCCGCGTCGGCGACGACGGGCCCGGAATCGCCCCCGAACTGCTCCCGAACGTCTTCGAACCGTTCATCCAGGGGGAGCAGTCGATGGCCAGGGATCTCGGCGGACTGGGGATCGGCCTGGCGCTCGCCCGGGAGATCATCCGGCTCCATGGCGGGACGATCGAGGCCGACGCCGAATCCGAAGCCAAAGGGACGACGTTCACCTTCCGGCTCCCGACCACCCGCCAGAACCACGGCGATGGCGACGCCGATGGCGACGGCCAGGAGACCGGGCTCGGCTCTGCCGCGCTGGTCCCTCGCCGGAAGATCCTGGTGGTCGAGGACCAGACCGACGTCCGGCGCTTGCTCCGTCGCCTCCTCGAAATGGATGGGCACGAGGTGATCGAGGCTTCCGACGGACCGGGCGGGCTCTCGGCCATCCTGGAGCACCGCCCCGATATCGCTCTGCTCGACATCGGCCTGCCCGGGCTCGACGGCTACGAGGTCGCCCGAAGGGCCCGACAGGATGAGCGCGGCCGGTCGGTTCGCCTCATCGCCCTGACCGGTTATGGCCTCCCTCGCGACGTTCAGGAAGCCCGGAACGCCGGCTTCGACGGCCACCTGGTCAAGCCCCTGAACTATCCGGACCTCGCCCGAATCCTCGCCGAGGGGGATGGCTCGTAGTCCATCGGCCATCGCGGGGGACTGGCGGACGACGGCCGGACGGACTATCCTGGGCGCGGCACCTTATGGAACACTACACTTTTATCCTTTATGTGGCGGGCGATGGCGAACTCTCGTCCCGCGCTCGCGCGAACTTCGACCGGCTGATCGCGGCCCGGCTCCTCGGCCGGTTCACGCTCACCGTCGTCGACATCCTCGCCGAGCCAGCGGCGGCCCGACGGAACCGGGTCGTCGCCACCCCGCTACTGGTCCGCGACCGCCCTCCGCCGCTGGTGAAGATCCTGGGCGACCTCTCGCAAGAGGCGACCATCCTCGCCCGGCTCGGACTGGACCGGGATCCCCCGGCGCCCGGGCGGCTCGACGGGCCGATGCCCGAGGAGGGGCCATGACCGACCTGTCCCACATCCAACCACTCCGACGCATTCCCACCGGTATCCGAGGCTTCGAACACATCAGCCTCGGCGGCCTGGTCGAGGGCCGCACCACCCTGGTCGTCGGAACCTCCGGCTCGGGCAAGACTCTCCTCGCGACCGAGGTTCTCTATCGGTCGATCACCGAGTTTGGCCGAACGGTCGTCTTCGTCACCTTCGAGGAAAAGCCCGAGGATGTCGTCCGGAACGTCCAGCGCCTGGGTTGGGACCTCGCCGCGCTGGTCGCCGATGGCCGGCTCGTGATCCTCGACGCCTCGATGGACTCCGACCGAATCGATGGAGCCGGCACCTACGACCTCTCGGGCATCCTCTGCCAGATCACCGACGCGATCCGAGAAGTCGACGCCTCCATGGTGATCCTCGACTCCCTCGGCGCCCTGTTCTACCAGTTCGACGACCCGGGACTGCTCCGCCGCGAAATCCTCCGGATCTCCGACACGCTCCACGATCTCGGCGTCACCTCGGTGATGACCGCCGAACGCCTCGAAGAGTACGGACCCATCTCCCGGTTCGGCATCGAGGAGTTCGTCTCGGACTGCGTGATCGTCCTGCGGCACCACCTCCACGAGGAAAAGGTCCGGCGGACGATCCAGATCTACAAGCTCCGCGGCGACCGACACTACAAGGACGAGTTCCCGTTCACCATCGAACGGCACGGAATCTGTATCCTCCCGCTCTCCGCGGCCGAACTGACGCAGGCCTCCTCCGGCGACCGGATCAGCTTCGGCTGCCCCTGTCTCGACGCGATGGCCGGCGGCGGACTCTTTCAAGACTCCGTCATCCTGATCAGCGGCCCGACCGGCAGCGGCAAGACCCTGATGGGAACCACCTTCGCCGCCGAGGCCTGCCGGCGCGGCGAACGCGTCCTGCTGCTCGGATACGAGGAATCCCGCCCGCAACTCCTCCGCAACGCGCAATCCTGGGGCGTCACTTTCCAGGAATGGGAACGCGCCGGCCTCCTCCGAATGGTCTGCCAGTACCCGGAATCGCAGGGCCTGGAGGGCCACCTCTTCACGATCCAGCGCGAGATCGAGCAGTTCCGCCCAAAGCGCCTGGTGCTCGACAGCGTCTCGGCCCTGGAACGCGTCGGACACGTCCGCCACTTCCGCGAGTTCGTCATCGGCCTGACCGGCTTCGTCAAGCAGAACCAGATTTGCAGCCTCCTCACCAGCTCATCGACGAGGCTCTCCGGCGGCGACTCCATCACGGATGCGCACATATCGACGATCACTGATGCGATTCTATTGCTGCGGTACGTCGAAAAAGGTGGTGAACTGAGCCGCGGGGTGATCATCATCAAGATGCGAGGCTCGGACCACGACCGACGGTTCCACGAGTTCTCGATCGATGCGAGCGGACTGAACATCGGCGAGCCGTTCGGCCACGTTCCGATCGGGCTCCTGGGAATCCCGACCTTCCAGGATCTCGCCGGCCCCTCCGACTCCGACGGTTGAGGCCGCCCGCGATCGCTCCGATCGATGCCGGCCGAGGTGCCGGATGTAGCACCCCCACCGACAGCAAGGGCGCCCGCAGATCGGACAGGTCGCCGTTCGATGGGCCGGCTTCCGGCACGCCGGACACTGGCTGTAATGTCCCTCGTTTCGCATGGGTGGCATCCTCCTATCCCGTTTTTCTGGATCTTGGAGGTGCAAAGCCCGTGCCAGGTACTTCTGGGTTCCTCCTTCCACAAACGAAACCGCTCCGAGCACGTTCGCTTCGCGAGGGGTTTCCCCGCGAGACGAACGCGCCCGGAGCGGCGATGATCGTTCCGGATCCTGGCGGCCACGATCTCGTGGATCGATGGACCGACCGGGCCTTGGCTTAGCTCGTTCGGGTCCGGAGGCGATTCAGGAGCTGGGTCGAGTCTCTCAGCCGAAGGCGGATCTGGAGCTGATCCCCGACGGTGATCCGGTTGTTGCCGTAGTAGTCAAACGCCGACTGGTAGCCGGGCTGGCCCACTCGATGGCGGAACGCCTGGCGGAACTGCTGCATGTCGGTCTGGTTGACGAATCCGTCGCCGTTGACGTCGCCGAAGAGGCGGCGGAACTGGTACTGCGCCGGGGGCAGGGCGTTGAGCGCCGCGTCAACCGCCTGACCGTTGGTCGCGTTGATGATGCGGCTTCCGTTGATGCTCAGCGTGTACACGCCATCCCAGAGCGAGCCGCCGATCACGCGACGGCCGAGGAAGCTCACCGTGGCCACCGTCTGGCCATTGACCTGGGCTGTGGAGACGTTCAGACGGACGATCTTCCCGCGCACGTGGCGGCGGAGCATGATCCCTCCGGGCAGGATATTGACGATCCCCGGGAAGGTCACCGTCACGCTCTGGATCATGGACCTCTGTGAGGTGCCATTGCCGATGACGACCTGGACCGACGAGTTCTGCCCGATCGGGAGGGTGACGGGTGGGGTGACGGGAACGCCCTCGACCGTCAGCACGTTGATCGTGGCCTGCTGCACGGTGGAGGCCGTGCTGCCGTCCGACGGCTCGGTGGCGGTCGCGGTGACGGTCAGAACGTAGGTGCCGCTGGCCGATCCGAGGAGGGTCAGGCCGGAGAGCTGGTCGGGGGTGAGCACCCAGTTGCCGTTGCCCAGGTTCGTTCCGGCCGAGAGCGAGGCCCCGGCGGGCACGCCGCTGACCATGACCGAGAGAACCTCGGTGTTCGCCCCGTTCGCCCGTCCCAGGGCGATCCCGAGGGGGATCGGGTTGCCGAAGTTGGCCTGACCGCCCGAGACCGAGAGCGAGGGCGGGTCGGCCACCGCGGCGATCTCGATCGGGATGGTGGTGGTGGCCGTCTGCGCCCCGCCGAAGCCGCTGTTCCCCAGGTCGTTGACGCTGACCGTCAGGCTCGCCGCGCCGTTGAGGTGGGACGTTGGGTTGAAGCTCATCGCCGCGAGCGCGGCGTTGATGTCGGCGATCGTTCCGGTGGCGACGATCTGGCTGCTCCCTGTGGCACTCCCCTGATCGAGGGTCAGACCGTTGGTCTGCGCCAGCGAGAGGGTGCCGTCGGAAGTGGAGATCGTGACCTGCACCGGGTTATTACCGGCGTCCGGATCGGAGACCGTGATGGTGTCGTTCGTGCTGGCCGAGAACGCCAGGGAGCTGTCCTCCGGCGTCTTGGCGGAGGTCGGCGAGGCGATCGTCGGCGGCAGGTTGACCGGATAGTTGCCGAAGGCAATGTTGCCGTTCTGATACTGGCTGGCGACCGTGATCGTCTTCGTCGCCGCAGTGCCGCCGCTCAGCCCATAGCCATGCGAGGGAATCGCGGTCACGGTGTAGGTGCCGGCGGCCAGGTCGGTGATGCTCCAGTTCCCCTGGGCGTCGGTCTGGGTGAGGAAGACCGTCGGTGTGGTCGTCTCGCCTCCACCGGACTCGCCCGAGCCGGAGCTACCCGAGCCGGAGCTACCCGAGCCGCCGGAGCCGCTGCCTTCCGAATCGGACGATCCCTCTTCGGTGACGACCTGCTGCACCATGATCGTGGTGCCGGCCAGCCCGCCCTCGCCGGGATCCTGGACATTGTTGTTGTTCGCGTCCCTGTAGACGGTCCCGCCGATGCTCCCCGGATAGAAGTCGCCCTGGCTCAGGCCGGACATCGTGGTCAGCGAGGCCGAGCTCAGCCGGAGCGAGGAGGCGCCGGTGGTCGCGTCGGTGAGCGAGATCGGCTGGCTTCCCTCGGTCCGCGCGAGGGCCGTGCCGATCATCGGGATCTGCAGGACCGAGCCGCCGATGTTGACCGGCTGGGTGTTGATCAGAACCCCGTAACCGAACGAGGTGAGGTCGAACTTCATGTAGAGCGCGAACGAGGCGGTGGAGCTGGAGCTCTCGCCCGATCCGCCCGAGCCGGAGCCCGAACCCGATCCACCCGATCCACCTGATCCGCCCGATCCGCCCGATCCGCTCTGACCCGCGGGGCCGATCGAGCCGGTGGAGTCGATCAGGCCGAGAGTGACAGAGACTGGCCCGAGCACCGTGACCGGTCCACCCGTCTCGCTCTGCGAGACCGCCACTCCCTGGAGCTGGAGCCCGGTGATCTGGGTGGACAGGGAGCCATTCGCGTCGACCGTGCCGTACTTGATGTCGGTGACGCCGACGAGCGACAGTTGGATCGGTCCGCCGGAACTGCTACCGGACGAGCCCGACCCACTCGATCCACCCGATCCACCTGATCCGCCCGATCCGCCCGATCCGCCCGATCCGCCCGGAATCAGTGTGAACTGGCCGAGGGTGGTCAGGGCGTCGGTGCCACCCTGAAGGGAACTCAGCAATGTGGACGAGACCGGTGTCGTCGTGACCGGCGTGGTCCCGATCACGGCCCCAGGTGTGACGTCGAGCTGGTAGTTGATCGCCCCTTCGCTGGAGGTTGGGGCGGTGACGGTCACCGAGGTGGTCCCGGTGGGCAGGGCCGTCGGCGGGGTCGCCTGGACCTCATAATAGCCGGGGACGACATTGGCGAACTGATAGAGCCCCGCCCCGGTCACGGGCGAGCCGGTTTTCGGGTCGACCACGGGGTTCTGCCCGGAGGTCTGGGTGGCGACCACCTGGCCAGTGGAGAGGTCCACCAGGTTCACGGTCCAGCCGCTCTGGGCGGGCTCGCCGGAGTTCATCACGCCGTCGCCGTTGGTGTCCTCGAAGGTCTGGCCGGTGATCGTGCCAAGATCCGAGGAGGCGTAGATCGTCACCGGGATGTCCTGAACCTCGCCGTCGCCGCTGGGGGACGACGCCTGGCCCGAGCCGTTCGCCGGCCCGGCGTTCGGCGTGGTGGTGAGCAGGAACCGGGCATAGGTCGACAGCGACCCATTGGTCAGGCTCGCGCCCGACGGGACGATCATGTTGAGGTTCAGCTTCTCGATGAGCGGCTGGTCGGCCGGGGCCGTGAGCGCGTAATTATCGAGGTAGGCGTACGTGGGATCGCCCGAGAGCTGGATCTGGTCGCCGGGGTTCCCGCTGCTGCCCGCGTTGAAGGTATGGTTGCCGTGGGAATCGAGCCAGCCGCTGAGGTAGGCCGTCTGCCCCTGCGGGACGACGACGGTGATCGTCAGCGGGACCGTCGCGCCAGGCGTCAGCGCCGAGCCGAATGTCACGCCGTCGTTGATGTAGGTCGGGCCGCCGTTGTTGGCGTACTCGGTGCCGCCGATGTGCAGGTTCGGGCTGATGGTCTGCGAGATCACCGGGTATCCCTGCGCCGAGCCTTGATTGATCTGGCTGGTGGCGAAGGTGTTGACGAAGTTGTAGTCCGTCGCCGAGCCGCTCTCCAGCGCCGCGATGCTGTAGCTCTGGAGGTCGGCTTGCAGGTTCGGGTTGTTCCCCTGGGAGAGGGACAAAGGCGCCCCGTTGGGCTCCGAGACCGTGTAGGCACCCGGCCCGAGATTGGTGAACGAGTAGTGGCCGGTGCTGTCGGTGTAGATGGTGATCGGCCCGGTCGCCGCGGGGCCGGTGCCGGCCGGCGGCCCGCCGGAGCCGCTGCTGCTACCGCCCTGCCCCGATCCCTCGCTCGACGGCCCGGCCACCTCGCCGACCGGCTGGAGGATGATCGGCTGGTTGGCCAGCGGCGTGCTGGTGCCGTTGCCGTTCAGGATCGTCGCAGTCCCCTGGATCGTCGCGTTGGTGAAGCTGCCGAAGTCGAGGCCCGGCGACGGCGTGAGCGAGCCGAACATGAACTTGCCCTGCTCCTGACCGCTGGAGTCGAGCAGCGAGATCGGCGTCCCGGAGCCGTTCTGTTGATACTTCCCGCCGAAGCCCTGAACGTTGCCGATCCCGCGGGCGATCAGGCTGATCGGGGCGGAGGTTTGCAGGACCGTGGGTGTCCCAAAAGCGCTCGGGATCTGGATCGTGGCGTTGATGTTGAACGAGCTGTCGACCAGCGAGGCGCTGTCGCTTCGGCTGGTGATCTGCCCGGAGGAGGTCGCCCCCGGCGTCAACGTCACCGAGACCGTGCCCAGGTAACCCTGGCTATGCTGATCGAGCGAGACCTGGCCGAAAAGTTGCAGGCCGGTCATCGTTGTGTTGACCGTCACATCGGAAGACCCGGTGCCCTGGCCGTTGGAGCTGGACGAAACGATTGGGGCCTGGGTCTGGAACGTGGCCGAGCCGGAAAGGAAGACCCGCGTCGGCGCGGTCCCGTTCGGCCCGAGCTGGAGCATGAAGTCGCCCGAGATGGGCATGGTGTAGCTCTGCGCCGGCAGTGAGGCCAGCCAGTTGTCGGTCGGTGCCGGCAAGCCCGCAGCCAGGAGACCGCCGATCGAGTCGTGGCCGGTTGTGACCTGCACCAGGTACGACTGCCCCGTCTCCTCGGCCGTGGGCATGGTCTGCGTCGAGCCCGACGTGGGCTGCTCGCTGACGAGATAGGTCCCGGGATGCACGTTGTTGAACTGGTAGTTGCCGTTGCTGTCGGTCGTGGCCGTGGTGACGGGCGTTGAGGTGCCGTTGGCGGTGTCGAACTGCGAGAGCGTGACAGTGGCGCCGGCGACGCCAGCGTCACCGACGGCGAGAAGCCCACTGCCGGTCAGGTCGTTGAAGACCTGGCCGGAGATCGTCGAGAGGAGGCTGCGGACCTCAAGGATCTCCATCGCGGCGGGGCGGTCGCAACGGCGGCGGCGTGCCCGAAGGCCTCGGAGGCGGACTGTTGACGCGGGCGTCCCGCTTGTCCTGAGATCGAAGAGAGGAAGGTTGGTGGAGGACATGGTGCGCTCTCCCGTGAGTCGGCGCGGCATCGACGTCGTCCCCCGTGGTAGGGAGAGGCGCGCCGGCGCACATCGAGATCGGTACTTCCCGATCCTCGCTCGCCGAGGCCCCTTCTGCCCGGAATCCCCGCCTGGCTTCCTGCTCGTCAAGCCAGGGGTTCAGGGACGATCGAATGTGATGCGCCTGAGCACTCTGCTCAAAGGTGGATCAACAACGCTGTTGGGCACCATACCCATGACTTTTTGCGGCATTCGTCACCGCGAGAGACTGCCCAGTGTCTACCCAGCTTGAGGAAGACGTCGGCAGGAGGAGGATGTCTCTTCAGAAGATGAGACCCGATCCGAAGACCATCGCTCCGCATCAGAAGGGCCCGCCTGGAGCCCGATCATGACAATTGATCCTAGAAATCTTTGGCCGAAATATCAAGAGGTCAGTTGTCAAGGAAAATCCAGAATCCCCAAATCTTCCGGGAAACAGGCTATTGCATTCATGTGCACCTAAAATAAAATTCATTTGTGAAATCCTGCAAAACCATCGATGCCGATCGCCGCGTCTCGGCATTTTCAACGCTTCCTGGCATGAAGATGCGGCACCTCACCTATTGACATCCCGTGCGACTCGCTTTATCGTCGGCCCAGGCTCGTCGCCCAGGGTGGGCGTCGAGGTTCTGGCTAGGGTGGCCCCGCCGCGCGATCGATCGCACGGAGGGGCTTTTTCATGCGCAGCGATCATGAATTCTCATCACCCGGCAATCGATCGATCGGCCGACATTCTTCTTTCGGATCCCTGGCTTGTCACGCCTGCGTTCGTCTACGACGAGCGGGTGATGGCCGCAAAGCTCCGAGCCGCGGCGACCATTCGCGAGGCGACGGGCTGCCGGGTTCTCTACGCGATGAAACCCTTCTCGATCGTCCCGGCGCTCCGGATGATGGCGCCTGGGCTCGACGGCCTTGCGGCGAGTTCGCTGTTCGAGGCGACGCTCGCCCGTGATGTCCTCGGCGCCCGGGGAAGCGTCCACGTGACGACCCCCGGCTTCCGCCCCGACGAGATCCGCGCGCTGGACGGGCTTTGCGACTACCTGGCGTTCAACTCCCTCTCGCAGTGGCGGCGGTTCGGCGGTCAACTGTCGGGCCGGGGACGGGGGGGTCTGCGGGTCAACCCGCAACTCTCGCTGGTGAAGGATGATCGCTACAACCCATGCCGGAGAGCCTCGAAGCTCGGCGTGCCGATCGACGACCTGGCCGACCTCGCCCGGCGCGATCCGGCGAGCCTGAATGGCCTCGGCGGTCTGCATTTCCACACAAATGCCGATTCGGAATCCTTCGACCCGTGGCTGGCGACCGTTGAGCGAATCGACGAGCGTCTCGGGGCCGTACTGTCCCGGGTCGATTGGGTGAACCTTGGCGGGGGCTATCTCTTCGATCGTCCGCCCGACCTGGCACCGCTCGCTCACGCCGTGGGACTGCTGCGATCCAGGTACGGAGTCACGGTCTTCATCGAGCCCGGCGCAGGGTTCGTGCGCGAGGCTGGCCGGATCGTCGCCTCGGTGATCGATCGGTTCACCTCCGACGGTCGACAGATCGCCGTCCTCGACACGACGGTCGGCCACATGCCGGAGGTCTTCGAGTACCAGTTCGAGCCCGAGATCCTTGGCGAGGCCGAGGAGGCCGAGCACACCTATACCCTTGCGGGCTGTTCGTGCCTCGCGGGCGATGTCTTCGGTGAGTACTCGTTCCGAGAGCCGCTCGATATCGGCTCGCGGGTGGTCTTCACCGAGGCTGGTGCTTACACAACGGTCAAGTCGCACATGTTTAATGGTATCAATCTGCCGACGATTTACGCCTTGACCGCATCCGGGAGCCTGGAGCGGAAAAGGGCCTACACCTATCGCGATTTCCTTTCCCGATGCGGAGGCTGAGCGATGAAACTGCTCGAGCAGGAATTCCTGATCCCCCCGATGCCAGACCACTCGGGCCTCCTCGCGTACTTCGCCGAGACGATGACGCAACAGTTGCCCGATTCCCGGCTGCCGATCCGCTTCGGCGTGACACGCACCGACGAGGACGGATATCTGTGCGCCTCAGGGGTGATGGTCGACCCGCCCGCCTTCGCCGCGGGACAGCAGTCAATCTTCCAGTTCAACAAGCGGAAGGTCGAAAACACCGGCCGTTTCAACGCCGTTCTGCTTGTCCCCACCGGCATCGGCGCTGAGATCGGCGGACATGCCGGCGACGCCACCCCGGTGGCCCGGTTGCTGGCTCCCATCTGCGATACCCTGATCCTTCACCCCAACGTCGTGAACGCCTCCGACATCAACGAGATGCCGGAAAACGCGCTCTACGTCGAGGGAAGCGTCATCTGCCGACTGATGATGGGAACCGCCGGGCTCGAACCGGTGAACTCCAACCGGGTGCTGGTTTTGCTCAACGATCACCAGCTCGAGTCGTTTATCTATGTGGCGGTGAATTCGGTGAGCGCGGCCCGCGCCTCGTTCGGCCTGCGATGCCCCGGAACCTTCTTGATGGAACCGCCCCTGAAAATGCGAGCCCTCTATACCTCGACCGGCGCCGCCTGCGGAGAGGTCGACGGGCTCGAGATCGTGCAGGACCTGCTCGAAAAGCACCGCGGCGAGTTCGACGCCGTGGCGATCGCCTCGGTCATCGACGTCCCCCCGAGCTATCACATGGACTATTTCCGAAGCTGGGGATCGATGGTCAATCCCTGGGGCGGGGTCGAGGCCATGGTCACGCACGCGATCTCGCTGCTGTACGACCTTCCCTCGGCGCACTCGCCGATGCTCGAATCGAAGGAAGTGGCCAACGAGGAACCGGGCCTGGTCGACCCCCGCATGGCCGCCGAGGCGATCTCGCTGGGCTTCTTCGAGTGTGTCCTGAAGGGGCTCCAGCGTGCCCCTCGGATCATCTCCGATCCCGACGCCCAGCGAATGCCGGGCGTTCTGACGGCCAACGACATCTCCTGCCTGGTGATCCCCGATGGCGTTCTCGGCCTGCCGACGCTCGCCGCGCTCGAGCAAGGCATCCCCGTGATCGCCGTCCGCGAAAACACCAACCTGATGCGCAACGACCTCACCGCCCTGCCCTGGGCGCCGGGCCAGTTCACGCAGGTCGAAAATTACTGGGAAGCCGCGGGGGTCATGTGCGCGATGAAGGCGGGGATCGCGCCCGAATCGGTTCGACGGCCGCTGGCGCCAACACTAGTGGACGGGAAGCCACTGACCGGCATGGCTCTCACGCCACCCAACGGCCAGGTCGGTGCCCCTGCCGGACGGGTCGAAGCGGTGGCTTTCGGTTCGGTCGCATGACCCGACGCCCGGTGCGCGATCCCGTCGTGATCGGGCCGACCCGTCGCGCACGCCGTGCCGGGCAACCACCGATCGCTCACCAGAGAGGCGCCTGATTTTCGGATTCCCACAGGAAAATCCATTCACAAAAAGGAGGATCTACGGAATCTTGTGTCTTGATGGGTATTGACAGCACGATTTTCGATTTTCGCATGGTGCTCGGACGGACGACTCGTGAGGGGTCGATCGGATGCCTGGTCGAGATGGCCTTCTCTTGCGGTACGCCGCAACCGAAGGCATTTTCCTTGCGCTGGGCATGGCCAATGTTCGGCCCGATCGCAGAATCGGCCCTGTTTGCCGACGTAGGCAGGAAACAGGGCGCGACTGGATGATCCGCGGACGAGACAGAGAAGGGCACGTCCGAATTCCTCTCGAACCTACTCGCCACGAGTCTCGAAGCCACGAGGAGTGCCGTCCATGCAATTCCGTAAAGTGCTGGCCCTGCGCGGGCCGAATCTTTGGGCCGATTTCCCCGTACTGGAAGCCTGGGTCGATCTCGGCGACTACCGAGAGGCTTCATCGGACGAGGTCCCAGGGCTCAACGCCCGGCTCGAGGTCTGGCTGCCCACGATGATCGAGCATCGATGCTCCGAGGGGAGACGCGGAGGATTTTTTGAACGACTCCGACGTGGGACGTACCCGGCGCACATCCTTGAACACGTCGCTCTTGAGCTACAGGGCCTCGCCGGCTGCGAGGTGGGATACGGCCGGGCGAGGGCGACGTCGGAAGACGGCGTGTATCGGGTAGTGATCCAGTACGAGGAAGAGTCGCTCGCCCGGGCCTGCCTGGAGACGGCGCGCGAGCTGTACCTGGCTGCCTATCACGGCCTCGATTTCAACGTCCAGGCCGCGGTCGACCGGCTCCGGGCCCTTGCCCAGCAGGTCCGGCTTGGTCCGAGCACGCGGGGTATCGTCGAGGCCGCCCGGGCGCGGGGCATCCCGGTTCTTCGGCTCAACGACGGCAATCTCGTGCAGCTTGGCCTGGGCGTGCGGGCTCGACGGATCTGGGCGTCCGAGACCGACGCCACGGGCGCCGTTGCCGGATCGATCGCCAGGGACAAGGAGTTGACGCGCCGGCTGCTCCGCGCCATTGGCGTGCCTGTGCCCGAGGGAAGGCCGGTCACCGATTTCGAGGACGCCTGGGCCGCGGCGCAGGCGATCGGCGGGCCGGTCGTCGTCAAGCCTCTGGACGGCAACCAGGGGCGCGGAGTCGCGACCCGGTTGACGTCGCGCGAGCAGATCCGGGCGGCCTACGAGGCGGCCCGCGACGAGAGCGGCTCTGGCGGAGTGATCGTCGAGCGGCATGCCGCCGGCTCCGATTTCCGCGTCCTGGTCGTCGGCGACCGGGTCGTCGCCGCGGCGCGACGGGAGCCGGCCAGGGTCATTGGCGACGGCGCTCGGACCGTCGCCCAGCTCGTTGCCCGCGTCAACGCCGATCCCCGCCGCGGCGAGGGGCACGGTACGGCCCTCAGCCGGATCGTCCTTGACGATCCGGTGGCGCTTGCCGTCCTGGCCGACCAGGGTTACACCCCCGACTCGATCCCGTTCGCCGGCCAGATCGTCCTGGTCCGCCGAAACGGAAACCTTTCGACCGGCGGCACCGCCGAGGACGTCACCGATCTCGTCCACCCCGAGGTCGCCGACTGCTGCGTCCGGGCCGCCCGGATGATCGGTCTGGATATCGCCGGCGTCGATCTCGTGACGCTCGATATCGCCCGCCCGCTGGAGAAACAGGGCGGCGTTGTGGTCGAGGTAAACGCCGCGCCGGGGCTCCGGATGCACCTGGCCCCTTCCCTCGGATCGGGCCGGCCGGTCGGTCGGGCCATCGTCGATCTGATGTTCCCGCCCAGCGACGACGGCCGCATCCCGATCGCCGCTGTCACGGGGGTCAACGGCAAGACAACCACGACCCGATTCCTCGCGCATCTGGTCGCCGAGTCGGGAAAGAAGGTCGGTATGTCCTGCACGGATGGAATCTACTTCGACGGACGTCGGATCGACCACGGCGACTGCTCGGGGCCGGCCAGTGCCCGGGCCATCCTGATGAATCCCGGGGTCGAGGTGGCCGTGCTCGAAACCGCTCGCGGCGGAATCCTTCGCGCCGGCCTGGGCTTCGACCGCTGCGATGTGGCCGTCGTGACCAACATCGACGATGGCGACCACCTCGGGCTGGACGAGGTCGAGACTCCCAAGGACCTGGCCCGGGTGAAACGCATCCTCGTCGAGAATGTCGCTCGCTCCGGCGCCGCGGTTCTCAACGCCGCCGATCCGCTTGTCGTCGCGATGGCCGGGCACTGCCCCGGATCGGTGATCTTCTTCGCCCAGAATCCAGATCACCCTGTGATTGTCGCACACCGGGCCGCCGGTGGCCGCGCCGTGGTCGTCCGTCATGGTGAGATCGTGCTGATCGAGGGAACGCGCGAGATCGGCCTGACCCGGCTCGTCGACGTCCCTCTGACGCACGGCGGCCGGATCGGCTTCCAGGTCGAGAATACCCTGGCCGCCACCGGAGCCGCCTGGGCCCTCGGCCTGAATGTCGACTCGCTCTGCCTCGGGCTGGAGACCTTCGCATCGGAGATGGACGTCGTTCCCGGCCGGTTCAACCTGCTGGAGATCGAGGGCGCCACGGTCGTCGTCGACTACGGCCACAACCCCGCCTCGCTTCGGGCCCTGATGGAGGCGCTGGAGATCCTGCCGCATCGGCGCCGCCTTGCGGTCTACTCGACCGCCGGAGATCGCCGCGACGAGGACATGATCCGCCAGGGCCGGATCCTCGGCGGGGCCTTCGATCGCGTCTACCTTTACGAGGACCAGTACACCCGCGGACGCCCGCCAGGGGAGATCATGACGCTCTTCCGCCGCGGCCTCGCCGATGGCCCTCGCGTTCGCGAGGTCCGCGACTACCACGGCTTCTTCCGCGCGGCCGAGGACGCGCTCCGCTCGGTCGAACCCGGTGACCTGCTCGTCGTGCAGGCCGACGCGATCGATGATACGATCGACTTCATCCGCGGCTACCTGGCCACCGGCATCACCGGACGCGAGATCGACCTCGCCGAAGCGATCGAGGCGCCCCTCGGCGAGGCCATTCTCGTCGGCGAATCCTCGGAACTCGCGTGGCCCGGCGCCTGATCGTCTCGCCCTCGAATCGCTCGGGGCATCGGGCTGTCTCTCCGTATTCCGGGATCACAAATTCATGGGCCTTAATATTTCGGCGACGACGAATGGGACCATGATCCTGGTCGGCGGCGGCTTCTTGCCCCGGGTTGCGGTCGATGCCTTCTGCCGGCACGCCGGCGGACGCGACGGCCGCGTCGCCATCGTGACGACAGCCAGCCGCCGACAGATCAAGACCCACTGCCTGCAAAAACACGCAAGAACCGACATCGTCACGCGTAAACACGACATCGACGCCATCCGAGACGCCACCGGCGTCTGGTTCGTCGGCGGCGACCAGGAGAGAATCCTCAGCGAGTTTCGCGAGACACCCATGAAAGCGCTCCTGCATCAGGTGCTTGCTCGCGGCGGGGTGGTCGGAGGCACTTCCGCGGGAGCCTCGTGCATGAGTCGGGTCATGGTTTACGAAAATTCGGAACGGACGGGATTTGGCCTGCTTGACCATGTGATCGTGGATACCCATTTTCATTCCAGGCGCCGGCTGAGCCGCCTCCTTCGACTGCTGAGGAAGCACCCCGACCAGGTTGGGATCGGGATCGACGACAATACGTCCGTCATGATTCAGGACAGTCGGATGAGGGTCCTGGGCACGAGGACCGTGACCTGTTGCGATGGAAACTCCTGCAAGGTCTACCGGTCGGGTGACGTCGTCCCGCTTCGATGGACCAGCCTTCCAACCGCTCTCGACAGGAAGGGACAGACCGGTTAAAGTCCGCTCGCCATTTCTCCGGAATCGGAACGGCACTCTCGATTCGGCCGTCCGCGATGGCCGGCCCGATGTTCGTCGGCCTCGCGGGGCTGTCCGCCGAATCATGGATGCGTATCTCTCACGCGCCTTTCGAGTCGGTGCGCTGTTATTGCTGGCCTCCGGCTGCGCGCTGCCTCCGGCCGACCGATCGCCCACGAACGATTCCTCGCTTGATCCCTCCTCGGCCTCCGTTCCCGCGATCCGGGGCCAGGAGCCCCGACCCAGCCCACGCCCAACCGCCCCGACCGAGCCGAGCACGATCGCCAGGACCCCGAACGTCCAGCCCCCTCCTCAACCGAATTCCACCGGCGCCCCTGCGGAACCTGGCAAGATGGCCGGCCAGGAGGATCCGGACGAAGACGAAACGGAAAACGAAAACGAAGCCAACGGCAAGGACGACCAGGAGCCCGAGGACGTCGGCCATTCGGGCTCGCCCAACGGCCGGTCGAGGAAGAGTCGCGAAGCCGACGAGCAGAACGATGAGCCGCACGAGGAAGACGACTTTCGAACCGACCTGCTCGGCAAGGCCATGAACCTCGACCTGGCCGAATCGGGGTTCTCGATCTTCGGCTGGGTCGAGGCGAATTATACCGCCAATCCTCAGCTCGGCTCCTCCGGCGAGAATAACCTGCTCCTCCCGAACTCCCAGGCCAATGCGTTCGTCTTCCAGCAGGTTTACCTGGTCATCGAACAACCGACGCGGTATCGCGATCGCATCAATTTCGGTTACCGCGTCGATAACCTCTTCGGCGTCGACGCCCAGAACTTCCACGACTACGGCTTCCTGAACAACACATTCGCCCCGAACACCTTCCAGTACGACCCGGTGCAATTTTACGGCGATTTGCACCTTCCCCTCAGCAAGGGAATCGACGTGCGCGGCGGCCGGTTCTACGCCCTGCCCGGCTACGAGGCCGCCACCGCGCCCGGGCGGCCCCTGCTCTCAACCAGCGACATGTTCAGCTTCGGCGCCCATCCTTACACGCAGTTCGGCGTGATGATCACCTGGCACCTGACCGACCAGTTCGAACTCTACAACGGCGTCGTCAACGGCTGGAACCGATGGATCAACGAGAATGTTCCCTGGAGTTACGCGGGCGGCTTCAACTGGTCGTCGGCCGACGACCGGACCAACCTCACGGTCACGCTCAATGCCGGCTTCACGCAGTTCGCCCGCGTGTTCCCAGACGCGTCGCCCATTCCGTCTCGTCCGATCCCAGGGAGCGGCTTCGATCCGTTCGGCCTGCGCAACAGCGAGACCGTGCTCTTCACCGAGGTCCTCACTCACCGCCTGACCGACGACCTGACCCTCGTCGTCGAGGCCGACGAGGCCGTCGTCGACCAGCTCCAGCCCCTGCTCTCGCCCGGACCAGCCACCGGCCACGCCTCGTATTACGGCCTCGCCGGCTGGCTGCTCGAACAGCTCACCGAAAAGACCACCGGCGTCGCGCGGGCCGAGGTCTTCCGCGACAACAACGGCCTCCTCACCGGATACTCCGACAACTTCTACGAGGTAACCCTCGGACTGATCCACAAACCCGTCCCCTGGTTCTGGATCCGTCCCGAAATCCGATACGACTGGGCCCAGTTCACCCGCCCCTTCCTCGACGCCAACCCCGCGAATTCATTTCGGACCAATCATCGTTTGACATTCGGCTTTGATGTCATCATGATATTCTGACAATCGAAAGCGATTGCTTGACGGCCCTTGACCCCGGTCCATCGCGAGAGTTATCCTCATCGTTCCGGATTCGCTCGTGATGGGCGATCCCTCAACTCGGGTGCGGCTCGCCCCACCGTGCGGTCACGCGCATGGTCGGGGTTTTTTGTTGCCGATGCGAGTAGCAGCCGGGCGCCGGTGTGAGGTGTCCGCGACGGTCCGAGATGCCAGCGCCTTCGGGATGGCAGGAGGAGAATCCTCGTGTCGTACCATTCCGATTCTCTCACGAACCCTCGCCCCGGCGAGTCGCATGGCTTCTGGCCGGGCCGGGAGGAATGGCGCCTCCTGCGCGGATTCTATCTCGCCGGCGGCCTGACCAAGCTCTTCGAGGTGTTCTGGCCGTTCCAGTTCGCCTATCTCTTCCTGGTGATGGAGCGGCCCGAGTGGGCGCTCCTGCCGCTAATGGCGGAGTCCGGAGCGGCGCTCTTTCTCGAGCTCCCGACTGGTGTGGTCGCCGATCGATGGGGGCGAAAGCTCTCGGTGCTGGTGGGGATGGGCGTCTCGGCTCTGGCGCTCGCCCTGGTTCCGCTCGCGACGGCCCAGTCCGGAACCTGGCAGCTCGCGGCTGTCCTCGCCTGTTTCGCCGGCTGGGGGGCGGGCACCGCCTTCATCTCCGGCGCCAGGGAGGCCTGGGTCGTCGACAATCTCGCCGCCGAGGGCCGGTCCGACCTCGTCCGGGTCTACTTCGCGCGGGCTGATTCCTTCAAGGCGCTTGGGACCGTCGGTGCCAGCGGGCTTGGCTTTCTGCTCCTGATGACGTCCTCGGTGAGTCGGGCGCTCCTCGATTCGCTCTGGCTCGTCGGGGCCCTCGGTGTGATCCTCTCGCTCCTGGTGGCTTCCTCGATCCTGGAGAAAGCGGCCCCGGCCACCGCCGCGTCCGACGAGCCGACCGGCGAATGGTCGGCCTTGCTGATGGGCTTCCGGATCATCCTGCGAAGTCCACGCCTGCTCCTGTTCAGCCTCGCCCTCGTCGCCGCCTCCTTCCCCGAGCAGGCCATGGACGACGCCTTCGATATGGCGATGCTCATCCGCGGAATGGACGCCCGGCTGCTGGCGCCGCTCGTCATCGTCTCTGAGCTTCTGGGCATGCCCAGCCCCCTCATCGGCCTCGCCCTCGCCCGGCGATTCGGGACAATCCGGGTGCTCGCCTGGTTCGCCCTCGCCGCCATCCTCGGCGCCGGCGTGATGATTTTCCGGCCTGGCCTCTGGATAACGGGATTCCTCTATGTGGCTCTCACTTTCGTGGATTGCGTCTTCGATCCCCTGTCGCTCGGGCACCTCCAGCGCCTCCTGCCTTCGAGCTACCGGGCCACGGCGACCTCCACCGTGATGCAACTTGGGGGCATCCTGGAGCTGCTGGGGATCGGCATGTTCGCGATGTTGCTGGGCGAGCACAGCGAGGAAATCTCGGAGTCGATGCCCGACCTGATCGAGATCTTCACGGGCGCCGCAACATCGGTCCCGCAGACTCCGATCGTCTGGCCCGGACTGGCCGTCCCCGACCTGGCCATTGTCCTGTTCGGCGCCTCCGGCCTGCTCTCCTTGCCGTTGCTTTTATGGAGTGCCACGGCGAGAAAGGCCGAGGAATCGCGCCAGGAGGAGGCTCCTCCCCGCGGCGCCGGATAACGGCAAGGTTGTCGATCGCCGCCCGCCACTCCCCGCCGCTTGTCTCTCCCCCCTGGCGCCACGGCCAAGATCGGGCGAAGGGTCCCAGATCCGATCCAACCGAACGGGCGCCTCATCCCCGAGGCGCCCGCGCTCGTGCGAGGCGAGGAGGACGAACACGTCATGGCGACCGCAACGCAGTCCCGCAAGAAATCCGGTCAGGGCGCCGTCGGGAAGATCCAGACAAAAATGCTCATCGACGGCGAGTGGGTCGACAGCCGATCCGGCAAGACCTTCGCCACCGTCAACCCGGCCACCGAGGAAATCATCGCCGAGGTCGCCGAGGGCGACGCCGCCGACGTCGACCTGGCCGTCCGCGCCGCGCGAAGGGCTTTTGACTCCGGCCCC